>CAZYAW010000177.1:0-14300 GCA_964646045.1 uncultured Victivallales bacterium
GCCGATCGGCCAGTTCGACTCGATGAATCCGGCCGCGGCGCTGTGGCTCGATCAGACCGCCAATGCGCGCATCCATGGCCGGACCAAACAACGCCCGGCCGATCTGTTCGTGGCCGAAAAGCCCATGCTCGGCGCCCTGCCGCCACACCCCTACGACTGCGCCACGATCTCCAGCGTCTCGGTGGACCGCCAGTTCCGCGCGCGGGTGGACAGCAACCGCTACTCCGTGCCGGCCGCCTATGCCGGGCGCGGGCTTTTGCTCAAACTCTACCCCGATCGGCTCCGTTTCCACGACGGGGAGAAGCTCGTGGCCGAGCATTTGCGCTCGTACGAGCGCAACCGGGACTTCGAGAGCCAGGAACACGCCCGACCGGTTCTGGAGCGTAAACGGCGCGCCGGCGAGCAGCATATGCTCAAGCGCTTTCTCGCCTTGAGCCCGCAGGCCGAAATCTACTGTCGGCAGATAGCGGAACGCAAACTGTCCTGGCGACTGCACCTGCGCAAGATCGTCGCCCTGGCCGATGTCTATGGCCAGGAGAAAGTCGCTCGCGCCATGGCCGACGCGCTCGTCTATCACGCCTTCTCCAGCGACTACATCGCCAACATTCTGGAGCAGCGCGAACACCCGCTTCCCGAGCCCGGCCCGTTGCATCTGACACGCAAGCTGGATCTGCTCGATATCGAACTGCCCGATCCCGATCTGTCCGTTTACGGCTCCGACGAACAACCGCGCGAAGAAGGGGACAACACCGATGAAAACCAAGCCTGAAAACCTGACCGACATCCTGCGCCGCCTGAGTCTGACCACCATCGCCCGGCACTACGAGGAAATGGGCCGGGAGGCCGCCCGCGAAGGGCTCGCTCATGTGGACTATCTGCGCCACCTGGCCGAGGCCGAGGCTGCGGCACGCTACGAACGCAGCGTCCAGCGTCGGACCAAAGCGGCGCGACTGCCCGTGGTCAAGACCCTGGAGCAGTTCGACTGGTCATGGCCGAAGAAAATCAATCGCGCACAGATACAGGACATCTTCCGCCTGCGCTTCATCGAACAGAACAGCAACGCTGTGTTCATCGGCGGCGTCGGCCTGGGGAAAACCCATCTGGCTCTCGCCCTCGCTCACAGCGCCTGTATGCGCAATATCCCCACTCTCTTTGTCCCGGCCGTCGAAATCGTCAATGCGCTTTCGGCCGCGCAAGCGGCCAACGCCTTGGCCAAAGCCCTGAAAACCTACGCGACCCCCAGGCTCCTGGTCATCGACGAACTCGGGTATCTGCCCATGGACAAGCGCGGCTCCGACCTGCTCTTCCAAGTCGTCAGCTCCCGCTACGAGCGCTGCGCCACCGTCATCACCGCCAACACAATCTACAAAAAGTGGGCTCGCGTCTTCAACAACGACGCTCCTCTCACCACCGCCATACTCGACCGAATCGTTCACCACTGCGAAACCGTCATCATCGAGGGCAAAAGCTATCGAACCAAGGACATCGCATAACGCATCAGGGAACGCTTTCGCCGACGAAATCAGGAACTTTTACGGCGGCGGCGACAAAGATTCTCGGGAAAATCGGAGGGCTGCTGGCCAAACACCCGAGAGTCGCTCGTTTCCACAAGGTGACATTCGTCGGCGGCGCGATATCGGTGCATCGAAACGATTCAAAACTCGACGCAGCCTACAACCTGTGCGGCGACTACATTCTGAGAACCGATCAGCAGTTCCGGGCGGAGGAGTTGTGGAACCTCTACATGACATTGCTGAAAGCCGAAGCCGGCTTCAAAATGCTGAAGGGCACCCTGGGCCTGCGTCCCAATTTCCATCAGAAAGAACACCGCGTTGACGGGCATATATTCATTACGGTATTGGCCTATCATCTGCTGTGCTGGATACACAATCGGCTTGAGGCGTCCGGCGAGCGCAGAACATGGCGTACGATCAGGAGACAGCTTAGAACCCATTGCCTGCTGACAACGCGGTTCCCGCTCGAAGATGGCCGTATTGTCTCTGTGCGCAAGGCCAGTGTTCCGGATGAAGGCCAGATCCAAATCGACGATACGCTTGGAATAAACTGGAAAACGGCATACAGACCCCGTGTAACCGAGTCCGGACAGGGGGTTTTGTAGTGCCTTCGGCATAACTTCTGTTGAATAGTAACAACTTATGCCGATTAATAAGAAACTTGGGCTATCGGAAAGGCTCCGCCATGGCTGAAGCCCTCTATATCAAGGTTGTTTCGCTGCTTTTAGGCGGTTTGAGCAGAGATTGTATATCGGTCTTGAACCGAGTGGTGGAGTTGAATAATCGTCAGTTTGGGGCACATTATACGATCGTGCTGGCACTTATCTTCGCGCGGAGCCTCAACCGTTGCGGTCGAATTCGTCGCAGGCCTCGAAAAAAAAGCGCGTATGTTTTCCGGCGGAACATCGGGTTCCATGATGTGCGTGGGCGAGAGCATGAGGCCGCCGCGTTGGGCTTCCAGCTCACGTGCCAGTTGGAGGACGGTGTCGCGTACGTTTTGCGGCGTGCCGAACGGCAAGGTGGTTTGCGTGCCGAGGCAGCCGTCGAAGGCCAGCCGTTTGCCCATGCGCCGCCGGACGGCGACCGGATCGATGCATTCGGGCTGAACCGGATTCAGGATGGTGATGCCGATTTCGACCAGATCGTCAAGGATGGCCTCGATGTTGCCGTCGGAATGATACCACACATGGATGTCGGGTTTGTGTTCGCGAGCCGCCGCGACGACTTTGGCCCAGCGCGGTTTCAGCACGGCGCGCCATAGATCGGGATGGAACATCATGGCGGTCTGGTTGGCGACGTCGTCGCCCGTTTTAATGCAGTCGTAGCCCGCCTTGGCCGCCGCCACGGCGACGCTGCGACTGTTCTCGCAGAAGCGGTCCAGAATGTATTCCGCCCAGTCCCGGCGGGTCATCAGATCCATCAGGAACGGTTCGTAACCACGCACCTGCCAGGCGTTTTCGTAAATGTGGCCGACCATGATCCAGGCGAAATCCCCGGCCGCATGGGCCTTTTGCGAGCAGGCCCGCAGGCGGTCGTCGCTCCAGGCGGTCTTGTCGGGATAGGGGTAGGCTTCGATTTCCTCGAAACGTTCGGTGTGACGCAACGGACTGATGTACTCGGTAAAATGGTGGAAGCCGTGCGAAAGATGGCCGCATCCGTTTTCGTCGACACTGAAGCCCGCTTGTCCGGCGTATTCCTTGTGGTATTCCGTATAGTCGGGTTTTGTGTAGCCTCCCGGCGGTTGCAGGGTTTCACCCATGCCGCTGTCGCTGTCAAAGTAGGTGTGCGGGTTCTGTCCGAGATAGTCGGTCACGATGTCGGTCAGCGCCGGGACATAGGTGGCGCGTCGCGGAACCCGGTCCACCGCTTCAAAGTTGGCAAAGGCCAGAAAACGTTCGCGCCTGTTCATTTTCGCTCCTTTGAAAATCAATGGCCTGTCACGGATTCAGGAAGAAGATAGTTCTTGTCTTTGCGATCTGGCAAGTGCATATTTTTTTCCCGCTGATCAGTGTGGCCTCGCGATTGCGCAGGCTTTATCACCGAAAGGGCTACGTCGGATCTTGGGCGGATGCAACGGAGGAGAGCCATCATGAGCGTGCAACCGCATGTTGTTTTTGTTTTTGGCGATCAATGGCGGCAGCAGGCCACCGGATTCGGCGGCAACCCGCAGGTCCGGACGCCGCATCTGGACGCGCTGGCGCGGGAAAGCGTGCATTGCACGCATGCGCTCTCGGGCTGTCCGGTGTGTTCCCCCTATCGCGCCAGCCTGCTCACCGGCCAGCGGCCCCAGACGCACGGCGTCTTTGTCAATGACGTGTGCCTTCGGCCGCGCGACACAAGCCTGGCGGAGGCGTTCGCGCAGGCCGGCTATCGCACGGCCTATATCGGTAAGTGGCACGTGGACGGACACGGCCGTTCCGGCTATATCCCGCCCGAGCGCCGGCTTGGTTTTCAGTTCTGGAAGACGCTCGAATGCACGCACGACTATAACCGATCCGCCTATTACGCCAACGATTCGCAGACTCCGGAGTTGTGGGCCGGATACGACGCCCTGGCCCAGACGCGCGAGGCCTGCGCCTGCCTTCGCAATCGCGATCCTGACCGTCCGCTCTTTCTGACGCTTTCCTGGGGGCCGCCGCATAATCCCTACGAGACGGCGCCGGAGGAGTTCAGGCGGCTCTACGACCCGGCGACCCTGGCGTTGCGGCCTAACGTGCCGGAGGCCATGGCGGCGCAGGTGCGCATCTGGCTGGCGGGCTATTACGCGCACTGCTCGGCCCTGGACGCCTGTGCGGGGGAACTGCTGGCGACCCTGCGCGAGTGCGGGATCGAGAAAGATACGATTTTCGTGTTCACTTCGGATCATGGCGACCTGCTGGGCTCGCACGGCGAGACGCGCAAGCAGCGGCCCTGGGACGAGGCGATTCGGGTTCCGTTTCTGCTGCGCTATCCCGCTCTGGCCGGCTGGCGTCCGCGAGTGTCGGAGGCGTTGATCGATGCGCCGGACATTATGCCCACTCTCCTGGGACTGTGCGGCATTCCAATCCCGCGCGGCGTGGAGGGCGTGAACTACGCGGATCATATTGCGGGGGGACCGGATCCGTCGGACGGCGCGGCGCTGCTGAGCTGCATGCATCCGTTCGGCGAGTGGTCGGCCGAGCGCGGCGGCAGGGAATATCGCGGCCTGCGTACCCGGCGGCACACCTATGCGCGCGACCTGAGCGGGCCCTGGCTGCTGTACGACAACGAGGCGGATCCCTTCCAGATGCGCAACTTGGCGGCCGATCCGGCGGCGGCCGAGCTGCGCGAAGATCTGGATCGGCGCCTGACAGATAAATTGCGGGAAACGGGCGACGACTTCCGGCCGGGTATGGAGTACATCCGGCAGTGGGGCTATACGGTGGACGCGAGCGGAACGGTGCCGATAACAAAATGAATGCGCCAGAACGTATTGTCAATCATTCCCAGCAATGTGACCGGCATCGATGTGGCGCCGCAGAACCTGCAGGCGGCCTATGCGCATCAGGAAACCCTCCCGCCCGGCACGATGACGACCCCCGACTGGCGGGAGTGGCCCTGGCGCTCCACTCGCAAATGATTAACCGTTGAATTCGACGGGGCCCGCGCGGGTGTCGAGCGCGAGGCGGGGGCCGCGTGCGTCGAAGATGTCCAGTCTATGTCCGCTTGCCGCCCTCGGGATGGCCGGTGATTTCGCGAATCGTGGCGCAGGTTTGCGCCACGCGGTCTTGCATGGCCCCGCTCAGCAGGCAGGTGTCGCGGTACACGAACTCCACGAACCAGTCGCGGCCGATGTCGAGGATTTCCCGCAAGTGACGGCGTTGCTCTGCGGGGTTGTAGGTGTCGCCGCACAGTGTGAGCGGAATCGGTTTGCTGGTACTGTAGCCCAGCGTATTGCCGCGTCCGTTGTCGGCGCGCGTGATGCTCAGCTCCTCGCACAGCGGGGTCAGCGAGACCCGCCACGGGACCACGAAACGGTCGGGCACGATGCGGTCGTCGTCGATGGTTTCGTAGGCGGTCAGGGCGTGCAGCAGGCGGGCTTCCGCTTCGCCGCCGCGCGTGTTGCCGCCAGTGTCGGGATGGAATCGGCGGCGCCGACGCGGGTGACGCACAGAGCGGCGGCGCAGCAGCCCAGATGCAGGGCGCGGGCCGGATCGCCGCTGCGGGTCAGTTCGGCCAGGAAGAAGCCGATAAAAGTGTCACCGGCCGCCGTGGTGTCGCGGGCGGTCACCGTCAGGCCGGGCTGATGCAGTTGGCGGGTCGTGTCGGCATAGACGGCGCCGGCTCGGCCCAAAGTCAGGACGACGGCGGCGCGGGGATAGGCTGCGGCCAGCGTCGCGCGGACGCGGTCGGGCTCGGCCGCGCCGGTCAGTTCGGCGGCTTCCGTTTCGTTGAGGATCAGCAGATCGACTTCGTGCAGCGGATAATCGCGGACGGCTTGCGACATTGGAGCCGGATTGAAAGCGATGCGCCGTCCGTGCCGTCGGCCCTGGCGCAGGGCGGCGGCCACGGCGGAGGTTTCGTTTTGCAGGAGCAGCCAGTCGCCGGCCGTGCCGGCCGCCAGGGCGCGTTCGACATCGAGTTCGTTGAGTTCCAGATTGGCGCCGCCGTGCAGCACGATGGCGTTTTCGCCGGAGGGGGTCACCTGGATCACGGCATGGCCGGTGCCGGTTGTGGCGGCGGTCAAGTGCGTCGTATCCACGCCTTCGTCTTCCAGACGGGTGCGCAGCCAGGCTCCGTCCGCGCCGATGCGGCCCGCATGTTGCACGCGGGCGCCGGCCCGCGCCAGGGCGATCGACTGGTTAAAACCCTTGCCGCCCGCGAAAATGTCATGGCGGGAACTGGCGACGGTTTCGCCGGGCCGCGCAAAATGATCGACCGCATAGACGCGGTCGATGTTGACCGAACCGATGTTGAGCATGGGCTCCTCCCTTTGAGACTCCCGTCTACAGGCGCTTAAGAACCATGCCGCAACGATTCGGCAGATAGAGACGGAGACCATAGTGCAGGGCGCCCCCGAAATCAAGAGGAATGGCGTGATGGATTTGATTCGGCGTCAGGCGGTCGTGTCCGCCGAAGCGCGGTTCGTCGCTGTGCAGGATCAGGTGGTAGCGGCCGGTCGGGGCTTCGACGGCGTAGTCCGGAAACGAGCGCTCGGGATGGAAGCAGAAAAAGAAATAGAGTCCGCCTCTTTCAAATGCCAGTACCTTGTCGTCGTTGCGCGCCAGCAGCAGGCGCGGCGGCGTCGCGGCCAGACCCGGCGTTTGCCGATAGAGTTCCAGCATGGCCCGGTCGAACTCGGCCAGGGCGCGATATTTCAGGTCGGGCCGGTCGCGCAGGCTCCAGAGCCGCCGCGCGTGGCGATAGCTCCAGTCGTTGCCGGCACGGGGAAAATCCACCCACTCCGGATGGCCGAACTCGTTGCCCATGAAATTGAGGTAGCCGCCGCCGGCGCTGGCCAGGGTAACGAGGCGCATCATTTTGTGCAGCGCCATGCCGCGCGCGACACGCGGATCGGAATCCTTTTCGCCCATGGCGCGGTACATGGCTTCGTCCATCATGGTGAAGATGGCCGTCTTGCCGCCGACCAGGGCCTGGTCGTGGGATTCCACGTAGCTGATCGTGCTTTCTTCCGCGCGGCGATTGGTCAGTTCGTGCCAGAGCCAGTCCATATTCCAGTCCTCGTCGCGCGTGTCGCCTATGAGCTTGAACCAGCAGTCGGGTACGCCCATGGCCAGCCGGTAGTCGAAGCCCGCGCCGCCCTGCGCGCGCGGCGCGGCCAGGCCCGGCATGCCGCTGACATCCTCGGCCACCGTAACGGCCGTCGGCCGGATGCGATGCACCAGGGTGTTGGCCAGCGTCAGGTAGGCCAGCGCGTCCTCGTCGACATGATCGTCGAAATAGCGCGGATAGCCGTCAAAAGGCGTTTCGAGACCGTGATCGCGATAGAGCATGCTGGTAACGCCGTCGAAACGAAAGCCGTCCAGACGGTATTCGTCCAGCCAGTAGCGGCAATTGGAGAGCAGGAAGTGCAGCGTGGCCGGATTGCCGTAGTCGAAGCAGCGCGAGTCCCAGGCGACATGGTCGCCGCGGGGGCCGGCGTGAAAATAGAGGTCGTGGCGGCCGTCGAAGCGGCTTAAGCCTTCCACTTCGTTCTTGACGGCATGCGAGTGCACCAGGTCCATCAGCACGCGCAGTCCGAGCGCGTGCGCCTCGTCGATCAGGGCCTTGAGTTCGTCGGGCGTGCCGAAGCGGGAGGAGGCGGCGAAGAAACTGGAGACGTGGTAGCCGAACGAAGCGTAGTAGGGGTGTTCCGTGAGCGCCATCAGTTGCAGCGTATTGTAGCCGCCCTCGCGAATGCGCGGCAGAGTGCGCGCGCGAAACTCCTCGTACGATCCGACGCCTTCCCGCTCCTGCGCCATGCCGATATGGGCTTCGTAAACGAGCGGTCCTTCCGCGGGCGGCGGCGGGGCGGGGTGTTGCCAGACATAGGGGGCGGGCGGCATCCAGACCTGGGCGCTGAAGATGCCGGTCTGCGCGTCCTGCACCACGCGACGGGCGTAGGCGGGGATGCGGTCGCCTTCCCCGTCGGCCCAGCGCAGGCGCAAACGGTACAGATCGCCGTGTCGCAGCGAGTTCGCCGGCAAACGCAGCTCCCATACGCCGCGCGCCTCGATGCGGCGCAGACCGAAGGCCTTGAGCGGGCGCCACTCGCAGAAGGGGCCGATCAGATAGATTTCGCTCGCGTTGGGGGCCCATTCGCGTAAGACCAGTTCCCGCTCTCGTCGATGCAGTCCGAAATACTCATGGGCGCAGGCGAACTGTTCGAGAGCGCCGACTTTCTTCGTCAGTTGCGCTTCCAGGCGGTCGGCGCGCGCGGCGCGCTCTTGCAGGCGGGCGCGGAACGGATCGAGAAACGGATCGTCAGAAAGTGTTGACGAGCGGACGCTGGAGCATTTTTTCATAAATCCCGAAATAGTTTTGGGCCGTAACGCTGTGATTGAACGTGGCCTGACTTTCGCGCATGACGCGCGCGACTTCGCGGATTCGTACGGACTCGGGCAGCTTGTGAAAGCTCATGGCCTGATCGATCGCCCAGTGCAGGCCGGGCGGATCGTAAACCTTGAACACAAAACCGTTGCCGCGGCTGGTGTCGGCGTGGAGGTCGGACACCGTATCGCGCAGACCGCCGGTATCGTGCGCGACCGGCAGCGAGCCGTAGATGCAGCCGACCATTTGCGGCAGGCCGCAGGGTTCGAAGCGCGAGGGCATGAGCAGATAGTCCGACGCCGCATAGGCTTGCCGGGACAAAGCCTCGTCGAAATCGCAGACCGCCACCCGGTCGTACAGTCCGTGGAAACGGACAATGTCGCGGAAGACGTTCTGGTAGGCCCCGTTGGCCACGAAAACGATCTGCAGGCATTCACGCCAGTAGGCGGAAGCCAGTTCGTAGAGAATGTGCGCCAGCAATTGCGGCCCTTTCTGGATCGGATCCAGACGCGACGGCCAGAAGAAAAGCGCGGCGTTGGGATCGACCTTCAGGCCCAGGCGTTTTTGCAGGCGCCGTTTGTTTTCGCGTTTGGCGGGGGCGTGAGTGGCCGCCTCGTAGCGCACCTCGATTTGGCGGTCGGTCTGCGGATTGTACGAGGGGTCGGGCGCGTTGAGGATGCCGGCGGCGCAGTCGGCCCGATTCTTGTTGGCGATTTCGCCGCGGATGGCGTCGGGCACGAAATCGTGCCGACCCTCGGCGATTTCCTCGAGAAAGGAGGGACTGACCGTGTTGACGAAATGCGACGCGAAAATCCCGCTGGCCAGGAAATCGACCGGAATGCGCGCGCGCGTCTCCTCGTAGCTGCCCGGAACGCTGCGGTAGTAGAGGTGCCGCCAGAATTCCGCCGCGTCGATGCCGCTCATTTCGACGCCTTCCAGCGTCATGTCGCAGGTATGGATGTTGTGGACGGTGAAGAGGCAGGGAATGTTCATGCGGCGGGCGGCGGCCGGCACCAGTCCGGTCATCCAGTCGTTGCAGTGAATCAGGTCGGGCCGCACCCGCACCAGAATATTGTTGATGACCTCGCGCTGAAAGGCCAGAGCGATGCGGGGGTTCTCCGCGCCGCTGCTGTACACCTCGTCGCGGTAGTAGAAAATACGGTCTTCGGCCAGATGGACGCGCTGATCGGGCAGCTTGCTTTTGTACACCCGCAATTCCTCGCTGATGAAGGCGTCCACGTACACGTGAAACATGCGCCGGTAATGCGGCAGAGCCACATGCACGTCGACGCCCAGATCGAACAGCGCCGCCACCAGCGAGGCGGAAACGTCGGCCAGCCCGCCCGCCTTGGCCTTGAGGTGGTTGGCCATGTTGCCCATGCCGTCGGGCAGGTAGGTGATTTCCGGGGTCACCACCAGAACGCGGGGGGTGCGCCCGCGCGATATCGCGACGGATTCCTGCATGACTATACTCCGTCGGCCCAGGTTAAAAAGCCCGGCACCCATTGTCGCCACTCGCCGCCGCGAGGGGTGACGCGCGCGGTGAATCCATGGCGGCCGGTATTGCGGCAGGTCAGGTCGCAGGCGTAGAGGTAGACGCCGTCGCCCCGCTCCTCGGCTTTTGTCATGGTTTGCGTATGGCTTTGCACAATGGCGTTGACCGACGAAACGGGGCCGTAGTACACTTCGACATCCACTTCTTCCGGGCGGATTTCGCCCAGCTTAACGAGGGACGTGACGCGGAAGGTTTCCCCGACGTGGATTTCCGAAATGTCGCGGTCCGTGGCGGGACGCTCCACCGAGATGCCCTTCCACAGGCTTTCCAGGCGGCGTCGGTTTTCCACCAGATTGCGGGCCCGCCGCGCATGGTCGCTCGTCAGTTCGCCGTAGGCGGCCAGCGCCGGCTGGTAGTAGTTCTTGTGGTATTCCTCGAGCATGCGGCAGCTAGAAAACTGCGAGAAGGCCGTGTGGATCGAGGCTTTCATCATGGCCACCCACTGGGCGGGGACGTCATGGTCCGTGCGCTCGTAAAAGCTGGGGATCACCTCGTTCTCCAGCAGATTGTACAGCGCCTGGGATTCCACCGCGTCCTGGTATTCGGCGTTCTCGTATTCCTCGCCGTTGCCGACAGCCCATCCGCACGCGGGCGTGTAGGCTTCGTCCCACCAGCCGTCCAGACAGCTCAAATTGATGCCGCCATTGACGGCGGCCTTCATGCCGGAGGTGCCGCTGGCTTCCTGCGGTCGACGCGGCGTGTTGAGCCACACGTCCACGCCCTGCACCATGTAGCGGCCGATCCGGATGTCGTAGTCTTCCAGGAAAATGATGCTGGAGCGCACATGCGACTGACGCGAGAAATGCACGACTTCGCGAATCAGCTCCTTGGCCGTGTCGTCCGCCGGATGCGCTTTGCCCGCGATAATGAACTGCACCGGCCTTTCTTTGTTGGTCAGCAGCGCCTCCAGGCGGCCGCGGTCGCGCAGCAGCAGGGTCGCCCGCTTGTAGGTCGCGAAACGACGGGCGAATCCGATCGTCAAAACGTCATGCCGCAGGACTTTGCGAATCTGGTCGAGTTCGGCCATGGACGCGTTGCGAATGGCGTATTGACGCTCGCCTTGCTCGCGTGCCGCGCGTACCAGCCGGGAACGGTTGATCTCGTGCGCCCGCCACAGTTCCTCGTCCGGGATTTTCGGAATGCGCTTCAATACGGCGGGCGTGGCGGGATCGTCGCGCCATTCCGGGCCGAGATTGCGGTCGTAGAGCGCGGCGTTGTCCGCCGACAGCCAACTGCCCACATGCACGCCGTTGGTAATGTGCCCGATCGGCACTTCGTCGTCGGGGCGCTCGGGCCACAGATGCGCCCACATTTTGCGCGCCACCACGCCATGCAACTTGCTGACGCCGTTGCAGAGGCGCGCGGTGCGCAAGCCCAGTACCGTCATCGAGAAGGGGCTGTTGGGATCCGCGCCCGCCGCTCGGCCCAGAGCGAGTACCGCGCCAGGGTTCAGCCCGAGATCCTTTTTCAGGGCGTCGAGATGGGGACGCAGCAGATCGACCGCAAAGGTTTCGTTTCCGGCCGGAACGGGCGTATGCGTGGTGAACACATTGGTGCGTCGCACGATCTCCATGGCCGTATCCAAATCCGTTTCCGTGTGTCGCGCCATTTGCGCGGCCCGCTCCAGCGAAAGAAAGGCGGCATGGCCCTCGTTGATATGGCAAGCCTGCGGGAAATAGCCCAGCGTCTCCAGGGCGCGCATGCCGCCGACGCCCAGCAGCAGCTCCTGACGCAGTCGCACTTTGCGGTCCGACTGATACAGTTGCGAGGTGATTTCGCGCAGGGCGGGCGGGTTGTCGGGGATGTTCGTGTCCAGCAAAAAGAGGGGTACGCGTCCAACCGGCAGCATCCAGACCGCCGCCTTGACGACGCCGTCGGGCAGCGGCAGAAACACGTCCACCTCGCGGTTCTGCGCATCCGTGGCGCGTAGCAGAGGCATGTAGTGGACCTGATTCTCCGGGCAGGCTTCCTGTTGCCAGCCGTCTTCGCTCAAAAACTGCTGAAAATAGCCGCAGCGGTACAGCAAGCCCACCGCCACCAGCGGCAGTCCCATGTCCGAGGCGGCTTTCAGATGGTCGCCGGCCAGACAGCCCAGACCGCCCGAATAGAGGCGCAGACTCTCATGGATGCCGTATTCGCAGGAAAAGTAGGCCACGCAGGGTTTGCCCGGCGCCGCAACGTTGCTCTGCGTGCCGTTTCCGCCGACTTCCGCTTCGAAACGCGCCTGGACCTGATCGCAGTGACTCATAAACCCCTCGTCCTGCGGCAGGGCCTCGAGTCGATCCTGGGGAATCATGCCGAAAAAACGCAGGGGATTGTGTCCGCTCTTGCGCCAGAGCACCGGGTCGATGCGGCGAAACAGGTCGAAGGCCTCGGTGTTCCAGCACCACCACATGTTGCGGGCCAGTGTTTCTAGGAACGCCAATTCGGGGGGCATTGACGGGGAAACATTGAACAGGTGAATGTTTTTCATGAATTCCTTTCGGTTCCGGACTCGCGCTATTTCGATTCGCAGACACCATGACTGAAATGCGGGCGAGATGCAAGGACAAACAAGGCTCGCGGCAATTCGATGCCACGAATAATTGTCAGAGCGCCTTTGGCGCTTGTCTCGCGGCGTATCTTTGTTACATTGCCTCCGAATGTCCGCGAGGGATGCGGGATGTATCGGGAGCGAAGGGTATGGATCGCCAGCCAGGATTCGGCCAGAGGGGTTTTTCACTGATCGAGGTGTTGGTCGCATTGATTGCGGTGTCGCTTCTGCTGGCCGGAACGCTGGCGGCCTTCGGGCGGGCGGCCGTTGTGCTGGCCGAGACCCGCGACCGCTTGCGGGCGGGATGGCTCCTGCCGGAAAGTCGGATCGAATTGGAAATCGGGGCGCTGGCGCAACCGACGGTCAGGCCGGAAACGGGGCGTCTGGCTTGTCCGCAGCCTTTTGACGATTTTGTGCTGGAGCGCGCATGGCTGCCGCTCGACGACCGACAGATCCCGTCCGGCACGAACGACCCTTCCCGTCTTGTGTTGCGGGCGCAACTGCGCGTTCGCAAACAGGAGCGGCCGCATATTCTGGCGGAAACGGTTTTCGATGTCGTGTTGCGCAAGGAGGCGCCATGAAGGCGCGTCGGCAGAACGTCGCATTTACGCTGCTGGAAACGCTGGTGTCGATTGCGATTCTGTCCGCAATGGCGGCCGCCCTGGCCGCGGGATTCGCCGGCGGCCTGCGCGTGTGGCAGGCGGTGGCGCAGTTGACGCACGGCGAGATCGCGATGCAGACCGCATGGATTATCGTCGCCCGCGACGTGATGAATGCCCGGCCCTGTCGGGATTTTCCGTTTGACGGCGATTCCCAAGCGATGTCATTTGCGAGCGCCCGCGTCGCGGGGTCGCCGGAAAACCACGACGAGGAGCCCGTAGAGGTGCGCTACCGTTTCGATCCGGACCAGGGCGTCCTGTCGCGTCGGGCGCAGCGGGCGTTGGGCGACGCCGAGCAAAGACCGGCGGACGGCGCCGAACGACTGCTTGCCAACCTGGCCGCGCTTTCTTTTGAATATTGGGCCGAACCCGATGAAGAGGACGCTGTGCCGATATGGCGCGCGGAGTGGAAGGATCCGCAAACGCTGCCGCGAGCCGTGCGCATGCGTTTCCGTTGGCGAGGCGAGGAACATTTGCCGGAGCGAATCCGCACCGTGTTGCGCGCCGTTCGCTCGGGAAAGGCGCAGGGCGGTCGTACGGCGCGGGACGCGCGGGGAGGCGCGCAATGAGGCGGCGGGGCAGTGTTCTGATCGTGACGCTGTGGGCTTTGTTCTTCCTGGCGGCGCTGGCGCAGGCGTTGCATGTTCGCGCCCGTAGCGCCCTGCGCGCCGCGGCGGCTCTGCAGGCCGATCGCAGCGCCTATACGGCGGCGCGGGCCGGAGTGGATCGAGCGGTCGCGATTATGCGGTCGCCCGTTCCACTCCCCGCCGAAATCGAGGGGGAAGACTTGTTTTCCGGCTCGGTTGCGGGCGGAAAGTTCACGGTGACCGCGCGGCTGCCGCTGGCGGACGGATTGTACCGCACGGTTCCAGGCGTTCTCGGCGAGGAAGGCAAGGTGAACATCAACAAGGCGGATCGCGAGTTGCTGGTCGCTTTCTACCGCCTGGCGGGAGGTCTGACCCCGGAGCGGGCGTCCGTCTGGGCCGCGCGCACGCTGGCCCGGCGGGGCGGAGGCCCGTCGCCCGCGCCGG
>CAZYAW010000178.1:0-2651 GCA_964646045.1 uncultured Victivallales bacterium
TCCGCATTCTTGCGGATCGTCCGCCCGCGCCCGCCGCGCGGCTTGGCGCTCTGCGTTTTTTCGTCGCTCACCACCGGTTCGCGCATATCCAGCATGATAAAAACTCCTTGGAAATTTATATAGGCGTCCACTGACAATACGAAAAACCATGCGACGCCCGACCCACAAGATATAGACGGATTCCCGCACTGCCAACCTGTCTACCCCTATATGTAGGGGGTTGCAAGATATTTTTTGGCGCGTCGCCACGCCGGTCGGGGTATCGGCTTGAAAACAAGGCGCTTGCGCCCGAAAAATAATTGGCGAGGCCCCGCCAAGCGGCGGCAAAACCGTGGCACGGGCGTCCCGCCCGTGTTTGTCAACCGCGGCACGGGCGTCCCGCCTGCCGGTTCCGATTTTCATTCTGTTCGGCGTATCGTCGGAAACGACTTCATCGTATTGCCAACCATCCTTCTAAACAGGGGTACGAGTCCAAAGACGTAGAGCATCCACCGGGACAAAAGGGATGTCATAGGTCACAAAGCAGGATGGCATTCATGGCCGCCCATCCGCCTGATCAATCGTTTCCAAATCGGTGGTAGCGACTTGGAATTCGCCAGATTCAACGAAATCGCTTTCGTCTGCAATGAAATGCTTGCCATAAGGCCCGTATCGATGATAGAACCCCATTCATCTAGTGAATGAGACCATCGCAAAGAATGTGGGCTACACCGATCATTCCATGGAAAGGAGACTGGCAACATGCGTTCCATATCCGCAATAGTGCGGCTTGCCGTCATGACCATGGCGCTGACCGGAGCGACCGCTCGTGCCGTTTGGGCACAGGCAGCGGCCCAGATCGTGGCGACCGGACGCAGTTACGGGAACGTGCAGGCTGCGGCCTTTCATTCGGACGGAACCCTTCTGGCGCTCGCCGGATCGAATCGACGAATCTATTTGATCGACACGAAGGACGGAAAAGAAAAGCACGACATGCTTTTCCCGGAAAGCACGGCCAGCGCCTTGGCTTTTGCTCCACGCAGCCATAGACTGGCGGCCGGCGGCTACCAGCGCGTTTACATCTGGGACAGCGCCAACGGCCAGCCCGACAAGGCTATAGAAACCGGAGCCGGCCGCACGCTGGCGCTGGCCTATGCGCCGGACGGACAAAGTCTGGCCGTCGCGGGGTCGGATCGGAGTCTGCGCATATTCTCCGTATCGACAGCGACGCAAACGGTCGGCATCGCGACCGGCGGGAGCGCGGCCCAATGTCTGGCTTTTTCGGCGGACGGCCGCTTCCTTGCGGCAGGTGGCGACCGCTATGTCGCCGTCTGGAGCGCGGACAGCGGGAAAGAGCGCCACCGCCTGGCCTTGCCGACGGGACGAACGGTTGGTGTGGCCTTCGCGCCGGATGGATACTCCCTGCTCCTGGGGAGAGCCAATGGTGAAATCGAAGTCCGGGATCTCGATCAGACCCGCCCCCGCACGGTCGCCAAGGACCATACAAGTCAACTTCTCGCCATGGACGCTGCGGTCCCGAGCCGTCTCTTGGCTTCGGCCAGTCGAGGAAAGATCCTATATTTGCATCATGCCAAGACGCTTAAGCCTCTGCACAAGATCGACGATCTGGATGCGGAGGCGACCTGTATCGCTCTGAGCCCGGACGGACGCTATCTGGCGGTCGGCCTGCGGGGAATCGGCCGGAGCTATACGCTATGGCGTTTGAATCCGCAACTGTTGCAGGATGGCGGCGGCATCTTGCCGATCGCAAAGATCGAAGCCGACTACCTGTCAGAACTCGAAAAAGCCATCCTGCACGAACAGAACCTGGCGCGCGGCAATCCGTCCGCCTACGCCGAATTCGCGCGCGAATATCGCATCCGCTTCCAGGGCAACCTCTATGTTTCGGGCCGACGGCGATTCCGTACGAAGGAGGGACTGAAGGCGGTGGACGAAGCCATTGCCTTTCTTGTCAAGACGCGTGCGGTCCCTCCGCTTGCTCCCTCTCGGCCGCTCTCCCTCGCGGCGCGCGACCATGTCAAGGATACCGGTCCCAAAGGATTGACCGGACATGACGGTTCCGACGGCAGTCGTCCGGCCGACCGCATAGCGCGACACGGGAAATGGAAGAAAACATGCGGCGAAAACATCGCCTACGGTCATTCGATCGCACGCGAGATCGTGCTTCAACTGATCATCGACGACGGCGTCCCCGATCGCGGTCATCGCCGGAATATGTTTAATCCCGACTTTAAAGTGTCCGGCGTCCACGTCGGTCCGCACAAAGTCTATCGGGTCATGAGCGTCATCACCTATGCGGGCGGCATCAGCGAATAGGGCGCGGAAAAGAATTTGTAGCCGTTCACGGTTCTCGGTTCACAGTTCACGGTTTTCAAGACATCTTGAGCGCTTTTCTCGCAAGTTTCCGGCCAAGCCGCCGCGCTTCTATATCTTCAAAACGCTCAATTTTCATTGTCAGATTCCTTTTTTTCAACCGTGAACCGTGAACGCTTACGACCTCGGCTCGTAACAGAGAAATCGTTTGTATAGTTTTAAGATGGTCTTTTCCGTTTATGCGAACTCTACGAGGAGAGAGGGAGAGCACTTATTTCAAGAGGAAATTAGGGGTCAGTCCGAACATATCGTCATCTTGTTCTTTAAGGGAGGGGAAA
>CAZYAW010000179.1:0-8385 GCA_964646045.1 uncultured Victivallales bacterium
AGAGACTCTTTCGTCATGCCGGCGGTTTCCGCATGCTCAGCAACTGCCGCCGCCTCGTTCGCGCCGCTTGACTTTCGCGAATGAGATGCTAGGGTGTCTATTCTTTTTTCCCAACACAAGCTGGACACGTGCCGCCGTAGCCGCTTAGCGAAGGCGTAAGCTGGCGCTACTTTCGGCAAATCCAAACGAATTTTGCGGCCATAGCGAATAAAGACGCGACGCATTGGCGTCGCATTTTACGATGGAACAAATAGGATGGTGGTTGGCGGCGCCTACTGCACGGCGCCATGCACGAGGGGTGATTTTATGGCCAAGGAACTGGGTTTTGTACTGATCAATCCTTATACCATTGCCAAATCGCGCACCGGAGGCGTGATCGCGCGCTACATGCGGCTGACCGACCTGAATTTTGTCGGCGCGCGCATGTTCGCGCCGGGCAAGGAGCTGGTGGACCGCTATGCGCAGCTTATTCGGCATATCGATGCTAAAAACGCCGCCGTCAACCATCTGATCGCCGATTACATCAAGGCGGCCTACAGCCCCGATCCGGCGACCGGTCGCGCGCGCCGGGTCATGATGCTGCTGTTCGAGGGCGAAAACGCCATTCGCAAGCTGTGGACCGTGACGGGCAGTCCCACCATCAAGAGCGGCAGCGGCGAGACCGTGCGCGACACCTATGGCGACTTTGTGTTGGACGAGAACGGCAGGGTGCGCTACTACGAGCCGGCCGTGCTGGTTTCGCCCACTCGTCGGCGCGCGGCGGCCACCCTCTGCCTGTGGGCGCATTACGCGCAGCGTGTTCCGGTACTGGCCGAGAGAGCGACGGATGTGCCCGCCGGACCGACGGTCGAGAAAACGCTGGTGCTGCTCAAGCCCGACAACTTCCTGGTGCCCAGCTCGCGACCCGGCAACATTATCGACATTCTTTCCGCCTCGGGCCTGCGGATCGTCGGGGTCAAGCGTTTCTACATGACCGTGGCGCAGGCCGAGGAGTTTTACGGACCGGTCCTCGGCGCCTTGCAGGAGAAGTTTCCGAAATTCGGAGGGCCGCGCGCAGCCGACGCGCTGGCCCGTGAATTCGGCTTTGCCGTTCCGGCTCCCTGTCTTCAGACGGTGTGCGAACAGTTGGGTCCGATTTTCGCGCGTCAGCAGTTCGAAAGCATCGTGCAGTTCATGACCGGCTACAAGCCGTCCGAAGTGTCGGCGTCCGAGAAAGCGCGTCGCGGTCGGGTCGGGTGTCTGGCGCTGGTCTACGAGGGACACGAAGCGGTGCAGAAAATTCGCTCCATTGTGGGGGTCACCGATCCCAGTCAGGCGCATCCGGGCTCCGTGCGCCGGGAATACGGCAGCAACATTATGGTCAATGCGATACACGCTTCCGATTCCGCGGAAAACGCCGTGCGCGAGATGCGCATTATCGGCATCAACGAGGACACGGTGCGCCCTTACATCGAAAAATATTATGGCGGCCTGATGACGCGACTGGGCGGCTCGTTGCGCGAAGCCTTCCATCGGACCAACCAGTGGCTGGCGCCGGCGCCCTGACGACCCTGAATTCGCTCGCTTCTATTCCAGGGCCAGCTCTTCGAGTTGCAGTCCGGCTTTTTCCCATTCTGCGGCCAGGGCGGCCAGTTCGCGGGGAATTTCCGTGAGGCGGCGCTGCAGAGCGGCAAAATCCTGTCCGCGTCCGTCCGCCAGACGCGCAGCCAAGTTCGCTTGCTCCTGCTCCAGCCGCTCCGATTCGCGTTCGGCGCGGGCGATGATTTTCTTGAGCGGTCGCGCCTGGCGGTTCCAGTCCGGTCCGCGCGCGGTCCTGCGCGGGTGCGCGGCGGCGTCGCGCCCGGCGGCGGCGGGAGGCGGACGCGCGGTCGCGTTGCGGGCGCCGTCCTGCCAGGCTCGGTAGTCGTCATAGGTTCCGGAAAACTCGACAAAGCCCTGCGGCGTGGCCGCCCAAATACGATTGGCCACGTGGCGCACGAATTCCGTGTCGTGACTCACCAGACACAAGGCGCCCTCGTAGCTCTGCAGCGCCTGCTCCAGCGTCTCGCGGGCGGCAATGTCCAGGTGGGTGGTCGGCTCGTCCAGCGCCAGAAAGTTGGTGGGCCGCATCATCAGTCGCGCAAAGGCCGCGCGGATTTTTTCGCCGCCGCTCAACGTCCCCACGGCTTGAAAGGCCTTGTCGCCGGAAAAACCGAAACCGCCCAGGAGGCCGCGCACATCGCCGTCGCTCAGCGCGGCGGACACGGCGCGGGCGTTTTCGAAAACGCTCAGATGCGGATTGAGCGCTTCCGCGAAATCCTGGGCCTGGTAGCCGACCGTCACCTTGTGGCCCAGCGTGCGACGGCCTTCGGACAGCGGCAGAACGTTCACCAGCACGCGCAAGAGGGTCGTCTTGCCCATGCCGTTCAGGCCCACCACGGCGATTTTCTGGCCGCGCTCGACGCGCAGGTTCTGGCCGCGAAAGACCCAGTGGCGGCCGTCGTACGTGACCCCCGCCTCGTCGAGGCGCACCACTTCGTGGCCGCTGCGTTCGGGCGAGGGCAGCCGAATGCGCGCGGAACGGGTGGTCGCCGTCGGCGCGACGGCCTCGGCGCTTTCCTCTTCCAGCCGGCGCAGGGCCTTGAGTTTGCTCTGCACCTGTGCGGCCTTGGTGTTTTTGGCGCGAAAACGGTCGACAAAGGCCTCGATCCGCTGGCGTTTGCGGTCCAGGTTCTTGACGGCGGCCACGCGCGTCTCGTTGCGGGTCGCCTTGTCGCGCACATAGCGGTCGTAGGCGCCGGCATAGCGCTCGACCCGGCCGCCGGCCACTTCCAGCGTGGCGGCGGTCAGGCTGTTGAGCAGGTAGCGGTCGTGCGAAATCATGACCAGCGTACCGGCGAAATCGCTCAGGTAGCGGCGCAGCCATTCGATGGCCGGCAAATCGAGATAGTTGGAAGGCTCGTCCAGCAGCAGCACGTCCGGGTGGGTTGTCAGCAAACGCGCCAGTGCGGCTCGCAAACGCCATCCGCCGCTGAAGGTGGCGAGCGGTTTCGCGAAGTCGGCTTCGCCAAAGCCCAGTCCGCTCAGCGCCGCCTCGGCGCGCGCCTGCAGTCCGTAGCCGTCCAGATGCTCGAAGCGGGACTGCAATTCGCCCAGACGGCGCAATGCGGCCGGGTCGTTGCCGCGCGAGCCGAGATTCTGCTGGAGCGTGTGCAGCTCCGTCTGAATGCGCAGCAGCGTTCCGGAGGGGCGCGCCACGCTTTCGATCAGCCCGAGATCGGCGCCGGTCGCCTCCGGTTCCTGGCGCATATAGCCCAGCTCGGCATGCCGGGCTACCTGTACCGTGCCGCTGTCCGGCTCCGACTCTCCGACCATCAGGTTGAAGATCGTGCTTTTGCCCGCGCCGTTGGCGCCGATGACGCCCAGTCGTTCCGCGGCGTGAATCTTGAAGGTTACTCCGTCGAGAATCGTCTGGCCGCCATACCGCTTGCTGACATTCTGAAATTCGATCATATACGCTGCACCCGTGGTCGGTCCTCGCTGTCAGGCGGCCGCGCGCAACCCGCGCGCCCAGCGCAAGACGGCGGTCGCCATGTAGCCGGCCAGCGGCAGAGCGGCAAAGCAGGCCACCGTGCGCAGCGCCGTCATGCCGGGCAAGCCGAACCGGGCGACCGGCATCAGCGGATTGGTGGTCATAAACAAAGTCTCCAGCGTCGCCACGAGCAGTCCGAGCACGCCGGCCATGACGCCCAGTCCGCAGGCGGCCGGCACGCCGCGCTCCAGCAGGCCCAGCGCATAGTCCAGAATGCCGGCGGGCTCGCCGGGCGCCGCCGCCTCCTGCCGCGCGCGCAGACCCAGCAGTGGCGGATGCAAAGAGAGAATAAAGAGCAGATCGCCCACCAGCAGCGCCGCCAGGCCCGCAAAGGCCATGCTCCACTGACGCCACGCCGCCGCCTGCACGACCCAGCGGACAAACAGCAGCAAACCGACGATCTCGAACACCAGCGCCATGCTGTTGAGAAACGACGGACTGACCGCCGTTTGCGTGGCGGGCGCGGGCGCCTCCTCTTTGGTGAAACAGGCGGCGCTGTAGCTCAAGACCGCCAGCAGCGCCGTCCATGTCAGACCTTGCGCCAGCAGCGCCAAACTGGACAGCCGAATGGCGCCCAGCAGAAAGAGCAGCATCGTCAGAAGGACTCCGCCCGTCAGCGCGACGCGGCCGGCCCGCGCTATCAGTGGCAACAGTTTCGCAATGAAGTCCGGCGACACCCAGTTCCGAATCTTTTCCAGGCCGGCATCCACCCGTTCGTTGCCGGCCGCCACCGTGATCTTCTCGAGCGCGCGCCAGACCGTTCGCGCGCTTTGGGCCAGAAAGTCGCGCGTGGCCCGCCAGGCTCTGCCCGCCGCCGCGCCCGTTTTCCTTGGTGTGGCGTCCGCGTCCCGGGCTGTGTCGTCGGCCGCCGCGTCGACAGGCGGCGCAGCGGCGGGCGTCGAAGCGGACGGAGCCTGCGTCGACGCTGTGGCGGAACCGGCGTCCGGCGGCGCGTCGGCGGTCGTTGGGGCGGGTTCGTCCGGCGGTTGCGGCGGCACGGCATCGCCACCGGACGCGGGTCGAATGCGAATGTCTTCGTTGTCTTGATCGTCGATTTCGCGGACCATCACGCACCTCCTTGCAAAATAGCCTTTACTTTCAATCGTCGGGCATACTACCTTGTCTCGCATTGCGCGTCAAGCCGGCGCTGCAAAATAACAAATAACAGCAATTCTCATTTTGGTCGCAGGGTGTGCGGTCGCGACGAAGCGCGACCCTCCAAAACGTTGATTCGCCGTTGTTTTCCGACATGGAGGGACGCGCTCCGTCGCGTCCACCTTGTGAAAGCGGTCAAATGTAGAATTGCTGTTACTACTCAGGTAGTCAGGAGTCAGAATTAAGGCGCTATTGGCGAAGTTATTTTGAAGCAACTGCTAAGGAGACAGACCCCACGATGGAATCGGTACGCGATAGTTTGTCGAATTGGATACGAGTTTTGTTCGAGAGCGCGCTGGCGGGCACGGACATCGACCTTGCCGGCATCGACCTTGCCGGCATCGGCGTCACGCCTGCGGCGCAGCCGGAATTCGGCGACTACCAGTGCAACGACGCCTTGCCGCTGGCCAAGAAGCTCGGGCGCTCGCCGCGCGAGCTGGCGCAACGCGTGCTGGACGCCGGCCCGTGTCACGCGGCTCTGGACGCCTGCGTCGTGGCCGGACCGGGCTTCATCAACATGACCCTTAACACCGACTGGCTGGCCCGCCATGTGCAGGCCATGAGCGAGGACGCCCGGCTGGGTCTACCCTGTCCCGGCCTGGGACGCACCGTGGTGCTCGACTATTCGTCGCCCAACGTGGCCAAGCCCATGCACATCGGCCATATCCGCTCCACCGTCATCGGACATGCCCTCAACCGGCTGCTGCGCAGTCTGGGCTATCGCGTCGTGGCCGACAACCATCTGGGCGACTGGGGCACGCAGTTCGGCATCATTCTGGCCGGCTACCGCGCCTTTCTGGACGCCGCCGCCCTGGAGCGCAATCCGGTCGAGGAACTCGAGCGCATCTACGTCAAAAGCTACGAGCGCAGTCGGCAGGACGAGGACTGGCTCGCCCTGTGCCGCCGGGAACTGGTCAAACTGCAGGCCGGCGATCCCGAGAATCTGGCGTTGTGGCGTACCTTTGTCGATTTGAGTCTGCGCGAGTTCGACCGCATCTACGCGCGCCTGGGCGTGTCTTTCGACCTGACACGCGGCGAAAGCCACTACCACGACCGACTGCCGCAGACGGTGGCGACCCTGACGGAAAAGGGGCTGGCCCGCGAAAGCGAGGGCGCGCTGGTCGTCTTTCTCGAAGAGGAAAAACTGCCGCCCTGTATCGTGCGCAAAAGCGACGGGGGCTTCAACTATGCCGCCACCGACATCGCCACCGCGCTGACGCGGCTGGAAGAGTTCCGACCGGATCGCATCGTGTACGTCACCGACGAACGGCAGCGTCTGCATTTTCGGCAGGTCTTCGCCATTGTCGGCAAACTGGCCGCCGCGCCCGCCGTTCTGGAACATGTCTGGTTCGGGCTGATGCGGCTGCCGGAAGGCACCTTCTCCACGCGCCAGGGCAATGTCATCAAGCTGGAAGCGCTGCTCGACGAGGCCGAACGGCGCGCATTGGAGGTGGTGCGCCAGAGCAGTCCCGACATGCCGGAGGAACGCTGTCGCGAAGTGGCCCGCGCCGTCGGCATCGGGGCCGTCAAGTATGCCGATCTCAGCCAGAACCCGCAAACCACCGTCACGTTTTCCTGGGAAAAAGCGCTGGCCCTGGACGGCAATTCCGGGCCCTACCTGCAATACGCCTGCGCCCGCATCTACAGCGTTCTGGACAAGTACCGGGAAAAATTCGCGGACGGCGACTGGCGTACGCAGCCGATCGTGCTGAACGAACCGGTCGAACGCGCCATTGCGCTTGTGCTGAGCCGCTATCCCGAAGCGGTCACACGCGCGGCGGAGCTGTCGCGTCCCAGTGTACTGGCCGACTACCTGTACGAGCTGGCCCGTACCTACAGCTCCTTCTATCAGAACGTGCCGTTTCTCAAGGCCGAACCCGGACGGCGCGAAAGCCGCCTGCGCGTCAGCGCCATGGTCGCGCGGACCCTGCGCGAAGGCTTGGAGATACTGGGCATCGAAACGCCCGAACGGATTTAGGGGGGAGTGGTGGGCGATACAGGACTTGAACCTGTGACCCCTGCCATGTCAAGGCAGTGCTCTGGCCAACTGAGCTAATCGCCCCCGGTCATGCGAGACGCGCCCGCATCGCAAGCGGTCCTGCCGGAAGGGGTTCCGGTACGAAAACGCGCAACCTAGCGCCCTCCGCCCGGAGCGTCAACCAAAATTTTCACGGAAACGGGAGGCATTTTTCATTGTCAGAAGCGTGAACGGTTACCGGACAAGAAGACCGATTTCACCGCAGAGAACGCAAAGAACGCAGAGATTGCCGGAGAATTCACTACGAAGAGCGCGAGAAGCCACCAAAATGGAAGATGATACGCCAGCTCTTTCTTTCGTGTTTCCGACTCCTTCATGCTCTTCGTGTCCTTCGCGGTGTGTAACTGCTCAGGTAGACTCACGGTGCCCGCGGAATTCGCAGCGGAAAGTAGGTCGGGCATTCCTGCCCGACCCCGAGGCGTTGGAGAGTCAGCCAGGAATGGCCGACTTACCGAGGCTTCCTGAGCAGTTACCGCGGTGTAAAGATTACGCTTTCCCGACCCTTCTCCGTTCGCTCCAAATAGCCGCATTTTTTGTATTGCCAAGCGGTGCGCAGGCTACTACTCTCTACCCATTATGAAAGATTCGTCTAAAGAGGCTCTTGCCAAAGCCATGCCTGTCAAATGTGGCACGGGCATCTGGCCCGTGTTAATGGAACGAGACTTCCGTTCCGCACGGGGGTTGGCAAGAGCTTCCATCATGGGGCGCCGCGCCTTCACGCTGGTCGAGCTGCTGATAGTGATCGCCATACTCGCCTTGCTGATGGGACTGCTCATGCCCGCTGTCGCCCGCGCGCGCGCCAAGGCGCGCCAGACCAAGTGCGAGAACAATCTGCGTCAGCTCAGCCTGGCTTTGATAATGTATCAGGGCGACCACCGCGGCCAACTCCCCGACTGGCTCTCCAACCTGTTTCCCGACTACGTTCCCTACGAACGCCAAAGCATCCTCGTCTGCCCCTCCGACACCTCCCGCGGCGCCGACGGGTCGAAACCCAGTGCAGGCCGGACCGACAATCATCCGGTCAGTAAATATCAATACGCAGAAACCGACGATACGGAATACAACACGGACCCTGCCAACTCTAGCAGAAACCATGCGATCACACGTTGCAGCTACATGTACGAATTTACGGCGGCTGTATGCACTTGGGACAAATGGTGGGACGCACTTGGAATTGTACAAACTAATTGGTCCTGGGCTCAGGTCAATATGTATCAGTTGCGGCATGGCGATAGCGCCAACGGATTCACGCCCTACGACACCACTCTTTTCCCTATGGTGCGCTGCTACAATCACTATGCCGAGGCCCAATTCGATTTATCGAGTGTTCCGGACGATGCTAAGAAGGCTTATCTGGGAGAAACTTACACCTCAGACGACATAGATGGTGCGTCCGCCATGAGCATCAATGTGGCGTATGGCGGTAATATCTATCGCGGGCCGTTAGCTTGGGAGTTCAGCCCCTGGGTTCGATAAGAGAGGCTCTTGGAAAACCCCTTGCGGAACGGAAGTCTCGTTCCATAAACACGGGCAAGATGCCCGTGCCACATTTGACAGACGTGGGTTGGAATGTTCCGTCGTGAGATTTGAAA
Organism: uncultured Victivallales bacterium; assembly: GCA_964646045.1. GTDB lineage: Bacteria > Verrucomicrobiota > Kiritimatiellia > UBA8416 > SLMC01 > CAZYAW01. The sequence goes on from CAZYAW010000179.1 coordinate 8,357, forward strand.
TCTGACATTTGGGATGCCTGTGCGGGCCT
>CAZYAW010000180.1:0-5032 GCA_964646045.1 uncultured Victivallales bacterium
CGATAGCGACCCCGACCCCGATTTTGCTTCGCCAACGTCGAAATTAGCCCTGTGGCTTCGTGGTCGTCATGTTCGGTGTGCGGTCACCCGTGTTCAGTCTTGACACACGAAAAGAAAAGATTTTCTTTTTTAAAAGGAAAACATATTCCTTTCTCGTGTTCTCCGATAGATATATTGGTTTTATGAACATGTTCTCAGAGACAGGAAGGCTGGATGACCGGATTGGAGCGCTCGACCCGCCGTCGCCGCAGCGGCTTCGGCGCGGTCTGCCACTGACGGCGGCCTTTTCGCTTTCCGGAATCTTGTCGGAAACCACGCCCACCTGCCGGATTCGCCGGGAGGCCGACGGCGCCGAGCGCGAATTCACCGGCGCGAACGTGGCCGATGGAAAAGTCGGCCGCTGGCTCGCCGGTTCGGACGGACGCGTGATCACGCTGTTCGACCAGACCGGCAACGGTCGGCACGCCCTTGCCGTACGCGGTGCGCTCTATGCCGAGCACCCGGAACGCGGCGTCTGCCTGCGCTTCACCGGCGAACCGGACCAAGTCTACGGCGCGACGATCGACAACGCCGGAACGAATCCGCAGGCGACCCTTCTGCACTATTCTCGCTTCGACTCCGCAGGCGAAGCGGGATCGGCAACGTTGGCGGGTTGCTGGGCGGGCGGCGGTGGCGGAACCGTCGGCCGGTGCATCTGGCGTCTCGGCGAGAACCGACCGGACGGGCGCGTCTTCACCGACATCGGCGACAGCCGGACGCTGAGCGACAAACCCAACGGCTGGTGGCGAACCCCCATGCTCTACGTCAGCCTCCTGGGGCCCGCCGTCGCCCACTGGATCGGAGACTACGCATTCGACCGCCATGCCGGCGCCGCCCTCGCCGGCACGCCGGCGCAGCGGCTGTGCATTGGCGGCGCCATGGACGATTCGGATTCTCTGTTCTCGGGCGAACTGTTCGATCTGGTCATGCTTGCCGGATCCCTGGACGACGCCGACCGCAAGACCGCCGTCGCGTCGGCCTGCCGCCGCCGCATGCGCCCGTTCCCCTTTCAGGAATGCGTCAGCCATGTCGGCGAAGCCTTTCGGCATCCCGCCACGCGGGGCGTCGCCGGCGCCAACCATCCCGCCGTGATCAAGGAAGACGACACCTACTACCTGTTCTGGAACACCGATACCAGCGGCGGAAACTTCGGCATCCACCTTGCTACTTCCCCCGATATGCGGAACTGGACCCAGCGCGGCCGCATGCTCGGCCCCGGGCCGGATGGCCGCTTCGACGACCAGATTCCCTTTGCGCCGCGTCTGAAGAAAATCCGCGACACCTGGGTCATGTGGTTCGCCGCCCAGCGCCGGCCCGACGGACGCTCGTCCATCGGCCTGGCCGGCAACCAAGGCGACCTGGCCAACCCCGCCGACTGGATCCGGCACGGCCAGATTCTCGACGCCGGCTTCGCCGGGCGCACCATCACCATCGACCCGGTCGTCTACTACGCCCCGAACGGCTACGATCCCGGCAATGGCGACGGCGAACATCCGATCTGGATGCTCTACGGCAGCGGGGTCGGCAACTCGGAAATCTACGATCTCTACCTGGTGTATGCCGACGACTGCGCCGGCCCGTACCGTTCGGCCAACGGCGGCCGGCCGGTATCCAGCGTGGACGGCAAAGGCTATCCCTACTTGTGGCCGGGCGATATCTGGCGCGATCCGCAAACCGGCGCCTTCTGGAAGCTGCAAAGCTACGGCGTCACCGTCCGTGCAGGCTACGCCAACGGCCGCGGCCGCGCGGGCTGGACCTACGCCGACTCGCTGGTCGGACCCTGGTACTGGGTGCCTAGACACATGGCGTACCTCGCGCCGGAACGCACCGGCGACCAACGCGCCATCGAGGTCTCGTTCTTCGGCGAACGGGACGATCTGCACATCTTTTCCGCCAACGATTCCGACGATGTCGGCTACCGGGATTCGGTCCAGCATTGGCGCAGCAGAGTGAGCGCGGCGCCTGGTTGCCGAGGGATAACGCCGAAGATAGAATGACGCCGTCAAAGCGCACAAGATTCCCCGTGACTTTCTCCGCGAATATTTGTACGACTATTCCCATGGCGTCGCGCTCGAAGAAACGGAGGATCGCTCGGAGCCCTACGAGAACCCCTACCCGCAGCTGTTGGGGAAACCGGAAGAACACCGCGCCTGGCGGGTGCCGGCCGAACGGCTCAAAGACGGCGTCCATGACATCGAGATCACCTTGCGTCAAGGACTGGATGCGGCGCAGATTCTGTTTCTGGATATGGCGCTAACGTGACGGAGCCTATCACGGTTTGATCGGCTCGATGCCCTGGACAACGCCGGCGACCGATACGTGGTCGACGAACGCCGTGCCGCTCCCGGATTTCGTAACGTACACTGTGACCGAGCCGGGCTTGTCCGCTGTCGTGAACCGGGCCGTGAGCAGACGCCAGCGCGTCGGTTGGTCGGCTTTCGCGCCGGCGAGCATGGTCTCCCCGTCCCGTACGCCGATTTCGAGGCGCGCGTCGCCTTTCGCTTTCACCCAGGCGCTGACTTCGTATTCCTGGCCGCCGCGGAACCCGCTCACCTCCTGGTCAACTCCGTCTTCGGGTTCGCCGGCCAGTTGCAGGCCCCAGCCGATGATCGTGTCGCGCGCGGCATAGGAGTGGACGATGCCGGCGGGTTTGCCTTGGACCGTTTTCGCCGTTCCGGCGCCGGTCGGCCGCCACGGGCCCAACTGGCCGCGCCACTGAAACCAGTCGAACGATCCGTGCCGGACCAGGTTCCGCAGCGGCGTATCGGCGAGTCGATAGACCGGATTCGGCGGATTCTCGAAATCGTGGCCGGCGCGCCAGTCGGGATCGGTCTCGTCGTAGGCGCCGATGCCCGGTCGCTCGCCGGTAATGCCCGGCACCACGAAGCCGGCCTTGGCGCCCCGAAAGCTCCGAAACGTCTTCGGATTCAGCCGCGCGGCGGAAATATTGAACTCGTTTGCCGCAAACCGCGCCTGCGGGTGTCCGGCAATCGCCTTGCCGCTCGCGTTGTTTGCGTAAACGGCGGCGTACATCCAGTCCGCCGGCCAGCGTCCCCAATGGCCGGCTTCCCCCAGCAGCGTGTTGTTGACGACCACGTTGCGCATGCAGGGTTTGTTGAGCGTGATGTTGTGCTTCGCGATATTCCAGACTACGTTGCGATAGACGAAATAGTCCGTACAGAAGTTGTCGAGGTAGATGCCCATGGCATGGCTTTGCGGCGACAGGTTTTCGTGGCACCAATTGTGGTGGAACTCGGTCCCGCCGCCGTCCGAGGCGGCGATATAGGTGGCGCCGAGATCCTCGGCCAGCCGCCCCATGCGATACATATCGTTGTATTGAATCACATGCGCCTGCCCGGTCGGCTGAATGCAGTCGCGGCCGGTGTCGTGGATCGTGTTGTGGCTGACGAGCATCTCCCAACCGTACATCTTGACGGGCGCGTCGTAGCAGCCGGTGTAATCGGTGTGGTGGATGTGGCAGTTGACGACGGCGTGGCGGTAGCCTCGCAGCAGGATTCCGTTGCCTGCGGAGTAGGCGATCTCGCTGTCGCGGATCGTATTGTGGTGGCCGCCGACCAAGACGCCCAGATCCTCGCGCAGCCCGTAGCCCGTGTCGCCGCCGCGAACGTGCGCAATCCAGGTCGCCCGGATGTCCTGCACGAGGCAATGGGCGGCGTTGTCGAGGGTGAGCGTCGCTCCGTGAACATCAAAGCCGCTGACATGCACATGCTGCCGTTCGTCCAGGTCGAACGCCTTGAGCCGCCGCTTCGCCCTGATCGCCAGCTTGTTGGGGTCGGCGCCCGGCTTCACGCAGAGCAGGAGCCTGCCGGCCTGCGCGTCGACCAGCCATTCGCCGGGCTCGTTCAGGTCGGCTCGCAGGCCCGCGACGTAGAAGGTCCCGCCGCTGTGGTGGCCAAGGCCCATGGTAATTTCCAACCGACTGCCCGGCCAGGTGGGCATCTCGAAGCGGAGCGTCTTGCCGTTCGCTGCGCTGCCCGTGACGACCGCGCTCCAGCTCGTCCATTTTTCACCGGCCAGCACCCACAGCACGGCGCCCTTCCAGGCGTCGGCCGGTCGTGGCGGCAGGTAGTCGCAGTGCAGCAAGCCGTTCTTCGACGCGCGGCTGAACCGTGCGCCCTCCCAGTCGAGCGGGTCGTCGTTCTTCTTGTTCGGCCAACGCGCCTCGAAACCGGCCTGGCCGTCGATGAAGACCTGGTTGAACTTGCCGAGGTCCCAGCCGAACTGCGCGCTCCAGACATCGCCCTGATCGCGGGTCCAGCCGGTGACGGGGTCCGTTCCCACAACTCGCGGCCGTTCGCCCGGCCAGTTGCGGAAGACGATGGGGGCGCCCGGCTCGCCGGACCGGGCCGGGCGGACGGTCTCCGCGTACGTTCCCGCGCGCACCAAGCAGGTGTCGCCCGCTTTCATCCGATCCGCCGCGCACTGGATCGTCGCAAAGGGTTTCGTCTTCGTGCCGGGGTTCGCGTCGTCACCCTCCGGCGCCACATGATATTCGGCGGCGCCGGCCAATCCCAGGCCCATGCAAGTCATGCTCATCGCAAGAACCCCTTTCGTGCCGTGACAACTCATCTTTTCCTCGGTCTATGCGATTCGATCATGTGTTCGGTAACCCGCGTTCCGATAGTTCGGATTCGCCCGAGGACCGTGGCCGAGGGCGGCCCGCCGTTCCCGAAACTTACGCATTGCCGCCGCGTATTCCGGCACGGCGGCCACATTGCGCTCCTCGCCGGGGTCCCGAGCCAGGTCAAACAGCGCCTCCGGGATGCTTTCGCCGTAATACTGGTATTTGAGGCTGTCCTGTTTGATCATCAATTGGTCCCGATGAAGTTGCGCAATCGCTTCGTTGGACCATGAATCCGTATGGCCGGCCATGAGCGGCGCCAGACTGCGGCTGTCCAGTCCGTCCGGAATCTCGATTCCCGCCAGATCGCATAAGGTTGCGAACAGGTCGCAGAGACTGACGTTGGCGTCG
>CAZYAW010000181.1:0-4448 GCA_964646045.1 uncultured Victivallales bacterium
CTACTCTTTACCCCTAATCTCCGGCGTATTATTTGGCGATTGGATATTCAGTCCCTCGAAAAACCTGATGGAGCCTGCGACATCACGAGGCCCACTGAATCACGATTTCAATGTATAGCCGCGGCCCATGCCGCTTGCAAGCCAAAAGCGGGCCTCTTGCATGGGCGCGTAAGACAGAAAATGTACAGCACCGTGCATTTAATGCGATAGGCGCCATGCCGCGCAGGGTTGGACTTGACCGCGCCGCCGGCGCCGCTTGCAGCAACGGTGCGCACAGCGCGCCCGTTGGCGGCCTTTTGCGCCGTTCCCTCCGTAGCTTCACCGTAGTTGGCGCCCAAAATGCTACATCATTGTTTCCACCTTCCATGGTTCCATGGGATGACAGTGGCGGACGTTTACGGGTCATGGTATTTCAGAGGTATCGAGCGCTTTCCTCTTTACAAACCTTAAACCGGAATGAGACAACGGAACGACGGGTTCGGACGGGACGAAGTTTGCGCGGGAAGAAAGCGGTTGCCGCAAAATCCGGTTGGATTCGGGATTCGGAGCAGGCTTGCGCCTGTTTTTCTCATAACACAAGCTGGAAGCTTGCGCCACTTTCGGCAATTCCGACCGAATTTTGCGGCAAGGGGAAGAAAGGTTGTTCGGCTATGCGTTTTCTGAAGGCGTATGTGCGTTCGATGCGTTTGTATTTCGCTTTCATCACCGGCATCGCGGGCTGGATCGGCGTGGCTTTCTACGATTTCGCCGGAAGTTCCGCTGTCGGACCGGGCCGGCGGGCGCTGATTCTGACGATGCTCTTTTTGAGTTACGGGGTCAATCAGGTCATCAACGACTGTTGCGGTCTGCGCGAAGATCGCATCAATGCGCCGCGGCGGCCCATGGTGACCGGCGAGCTGAACGCGCGCACGGCGTTCGGAGTCTCGGTGGGACTGCTGGCGCTGGTCGGCCTGATTACCTGGCGCCTGGGGCCGTCGGCCCTGATTCCGCTGCTGGTCGGCGTGCTGCTCAATGTGTTGTACGAATACGCCAAGTCCGTGGTTCTGCTGGGGAATGCGGTTTTCGGTCTTTCGATCGCCATGTGTACCGTGTACGGTTTTCTGGCGGCCGGTCCCGCGCCCGAGCCGCTGTTTACCCCCAATCGCGTCAGTGTCGTGTTGCTGGTCGCCATTCTCAACGCGCTGATGACCTATTTTACGTATTTCAAGGATTACCATGGCGACCTGGCGGCCGGCAAGAAGACCTTCATCGTCCGCTACGGACTGAATACGGCGCGCTATGCGGGCGTCGTCGGCGCCTTCCTGCCGACCCTGACATTCTTTCTCTTGATGGGGCTGGGCTGGCTGCCGCTGCGCGACATTCTGTTCCTGCGCGACTTCGTCTTTTGCGGGGTCATGACCCTGTTTCTGCAAGTGTGGACCGCCGTTCTGTTTTTTCGGCATCCGACGGGAGAACGGACCTATTTTAGTCTGGTGACCAACGTGCGCGCCTGCGTGGCCGGTCAGATCGCGCTGATCGCCATCTTCAACGGCACTTTGGCGTTGTACCTTTTCTCGGCCAGTTATGTGCTGATCGGTTTTCTGTTCGACTTGTACCGGGACGCGCGCGCATGAAGACTCGCTTTGCCACCGGTCCGCTCAAAATATGGCTCTATGCGCGCATCGCGCTGCATGTGGCGCTGCGCTATGCCCGTCCGACACGCATAGCGGGCTGGACGCCGGTCGTCTACGTGCGTTTTCTGCGGCGGGCGCTGATGCTGCTGCTGGCGTTCCGACACAACAAAATGGTGCGTACGCATGCCGGATGGAAGCTGCATCTCTATTTCCCGGCCTATCCGTCGCCGGCCTTCTTTCATGCGCTGGACAGCAAGCTCGTGCGACGGCCGCCCGCGCCCGTGACGGTCGTGTTTTCCATGACCAAGGCCTGCCGGTACCGCTGCGCGCATTGCTATCAGCGGCTGGATCGCGGTTCCGATTTGGACGAGAATCTCATGCTGGACACGGCGCGCGCCATGCAGGAAGCGGGCGTGGCTCTGTTCGACCTGGAAGGCGGCGAGCCTCTGATGCGCTTCCCGCGGTTGCTGCGGCTGATGCGGGCGCTGGACGAACGCGCCGAGCTGTGGATCAATACGACGGGCGACGGACTGACGCCCGCACAAGTGGCGGACCTGAAGGAGGCGCGTCTGTTCGGGGTCATGGTTTCCGTGCATTCGCCCGACGCGGCGCAGCACGACGCCCTGACGGGGACGCCCGGCTCTTTCGAGCGGGCCGTGCGCACGTTGCGGATGTTTCACGAGTCCGCCGTCGTGACCGCCATCAACAGCGTTCTTTCCGAATCCGAAATTCGCGACGGTCAACTGGAGCGGCTGATGGATTTTGCGCGGGAATGCCGCTGCGATTTCGTGCAGTTGATCCATCCCAAGCCGGCGGGCAACTGGCTGGCGCGCCGCGAGCAGATGCAGACGTCGCGGGAGGTTCTCGCGCGCATCGAACGCGATCATGTACGCTACAACAGCCGGGCCTGCCGCGCGCTGCCGGCGCTGGCGGCGCAGGTGTTCGAGGAGTCCGCCCGCGTTCTCGGCTGCACGGCGGGCGGCGTGGACCGTTTCTATCTGAATGCGCATGGCGAAGTGCAGCCGTGCGAGTTTCTCAACGTTTCGTTCGGCAACGTGGCGGACGAGCCGTTCGCGAAAATCTTCGCCCGCATGCGCGAAACCTTTCGCGAACCGGCCTGCGACTGGCTGTGCTGTACGCAGTGCGACGCCATTCGGAACCTTGCCGAGCGGTATGCGCTGTCCGATATGCCGCTGCGCTGGCCGCAAACTCGCGAGCTGGTCGCGCAGTGGCGGCGCGGTCCGGCCACGCCGCTGTACCGCCGACTGGGCCTATACCGATGAAAAAAGCCCTGCTCGTGCTCAATCCGGGATCTCGCAACGGGCGGGGACGTCGGCATTGGGCCTACTGGATGAACGGGCTGACGGAGCGGGGGCTGGCGTTTGAAACCGTGCAAACGCGCTCTCTGCCGGACGCGCGCGCGCTGGCCGCCGCCGCAACGGCGTTCGATCCCGTGGTGGCCGTGGGCGGGGACGGTACGATCGGCGCCGTGTTGTCGGGTTTGAGCATGCGGCCGCCGCCGCGACCGCGCATGGGCGTGCTGTATGCCGGGACCAGTCCGGACTACTGTCGCTTTCACGGAATTCCGGTGGAGCCGCAGGCGGCCCTGGCAACGTTGCTGGCCGGTCGTGCGCGATCCGTGGACGTGGCCGCCATCCGCTATCGGCAAAGCGACGGACGGGAGGAACAGGCCGCGTTCGGTTGCTCCTGCAATATCGGGCTGGGCGCCGGCGTGGCCGCGCGCGCCAACCGTTGGCGCCGCTGGGCGGGCGACCGTGCGGGCACGGCGCTGGCGCTGTTGCGGACTCTGGCGGGGACGCGCGCAATGCGACTCGAGGTCGAGCTGGACGGGGTCGTCCAACGCTGGGAGCGCGTGCGGCATTTGGCGATTGTCAAGAATCCCTGGCTGGCCTCGGGGTTGCGGCTGGACGCCGGACGCCGGGCCGACGACGGGCAGCTTACGGTGGTGGCGGTCACCCGCTGTACGCGGCTGGGTTTCTGCCGTCTGCTGCCGCATCTGTACAACGGCACGGCGCTCGGGCGGCCGGGCGTGCAGTTCGCCGGCGCGAGGCAGGTCGCCGTGCGCTCGGACGTACCGGTCGCCGTGGAATTCGACGGCGACCCGCAAGGCTGGCTGCCCGTCGCCATCGCGGTGGAACCCCTATCGTTGGAGTTGATCGTATGAGCGAATATGAAACCCTGGCCCGCATCGTGGCCTGCTTCTCGCGCAGTCCCGCACAGGTCAACGGCCCTTTCGACAGCGACGCCGAATTCGTGCGCGTGGGCACGGAGCTGTGGGGGATGACCATGGACGAGTTCAGCGCCGACGAGGATCGCTTCGGCGCCGACGATCCCGAACGGCTGGGCGCCAATCTGGCGGCGGCCACCCTGGCCGATCTGCTGGCGGCGGGGGTCGAACCGCAATTCTTTATGCAGGCTCTGTGTCTGCCGCGCGATGCGGACAGGCGTTTCACGGAAAAACTGTGCACGGGCATTGCGCATCAACTGGCCCGCGCCAACTGCGCTCTGTGCGGCGGCGACCTGGGGACCGGCGATCCCTGGCGCTACACGGGCTTCGCCATGGGTCCGCTGCGCGCGCCCCGTCCGCTGACTCGTCGGATCGGCCGCCGGCCGCATGCGCTCTGGGTCACGGGCGCACTGGGCGATCTGAATGTGGCGGCGCTGCGCGGAGACGCTACACCCGTGATCGAGCTGCGCCTGGCCGAGGCGCAAACGGCCCGCGCGGTCGCCACGGCGGGGATCGACACCAGTGGCGGGCTGGCCGATGCGCTCTGGGGCCTGCAGCGCGCCAGTCCGGGCCTGCGGATCGAAGCC
>CAZYAW010000182.1:0-14754 GCA_964646045.1 uncultured Victivallales bacterium
CGGACCGCCCATTCTCGTCGCAAGCAAATCCTCTTCGGTCATTCCCAACGCCGCAAGACCTTTCGCAATCAGTCGCTCGGCCGCCGCTTCGTCGTGCGATCCGGTCTTATACAACGTTGGCTGGTACCGGGGCGACCCGCTGTGGTGCGGACGCGCGCATCTGACCGGTCATGTGCTGGGTGCGGTCACCGCGTTGGGAGGGGTCGCGCCCAAGCCCATGACCTTTCTGGATTCTTTCAGGGATCTTCGCAAGCTCGAAGACTGGCTCGAAAGTCGCGACTGGGGGGAGCGCGTGGCTTTCACCGGAAACGAGATATGCAATATCGGACGGTTACTGCAGTATGCCCGGGATTTCCAGAACGACCATCGAGCCGGCAAGGCCGTCGACCTCGCCTATTTCAGAGCGGGTCGAGTCCCGCTTCTGCATCGCCCACGACAAGCCCTCCGTCCGGGGTGCAAACGCCGTATGACTCCGTAACGTTTCAAGAACGTGCCCGTCGCTATTCATGCGACCTCCCGATACGCCGCCATTGGGCGCCAATCTCTCGCATATCGAGCGGGCGCTCGCCGGGACGCAGAATCTGCAGCGCGAACTCGAAGGTTACGCGCCGACCCGTGCGCTGCCAGACGGCATAGGGCGCTTTCGCCAGCAGGGCCGGGCGTCCGTTGGCGGGTGGTGGCGTCCAATATTTCCGGTCCGTGCAGGAAAACCCCTCCGTCTCGTTACGGGTCCAGCCCGTCTCGATCCGCGGTCCCGTTAAAGGCGAATCCGCTCCGTCGAGCGGTCGGCAGCACAGCTCGGCCGCCCCGCCGCCGAAAGCGGTCGTCACCCCGCGCTCCTGCGGCAATGGCACAATCCGGCCCGGCATGAAGTGCAACAGCCATTGATAATCGTGCTCGCCGCGCGAGGTCAATTCGTCGCGCACGAAGACGAGAGACGGCTTGCTGAAAATCACGGTGCGCGTGAATGCCACGGGCGGGCTCAGGCGGCGGAATCCGTCCGTGGCGGCCCGCGCCACGGCGGTTTGGCCGGCGCTCTTGAAAAAAGTCAGTTCCGGACGACTGTCGCGCGTGTGCCGCCAACACCACGGAATATCCGGCTCGCCGTCTCCCTTCCCGTCCACAAGCACCGTGTTGTGCGCCAGGCCCTGGTGAAAATAGTTCCAGAAGCTGGGATCGTCGTAGCTTGCAAAAATATGTTCGGCGGCCAGAGGCCGGCCGCCGGCCTGGATGAAGAGGTTGGGTTTGCCGGGATGCCAGTGGCCGGAGTTGGGTTTCGTGGCGTCCAACGCCACAAAGACGGCGTCGGCGTCCCAACTGGAACGCATGACGGCGAGTCCGGCGGGAAAATACGCCCGGTCGAGCGGCGGACGATGACGACCGCTTTCCGGCGCGAGCAGCTCCGGCATTTCGAGCCGGCCGGCCGCTCGCCTGCGCAACGGTGCGGACCGCACGGGCCGGCTGTCGTTGATCGGAAGCTGCCAGCCGTCCGGCGCGCTGGAATGCAGCATGAAAACGGACATGCCGCGCACGGCCCGCTCCATCCATGAAGGCATGCGAACCCCGTTGGTCTTCATGACGTCGTAGGCGTCGAGGTAGATCGACAGCATGTTGCCATGATAGGCGGGACAGTATTCGTTCTGTACCGCATCCTCGTCGAAATCGGAGGCCAGGTGCTCGCGGTAGATGCGCAGGCCTAGCGCGCGCCAGGCCGGAGCGCCTTTCAGTTCGGGCAGCAGAACCCCGGCGGCCAAGGGCGCCTGGGCATGATGATTCTGATGGTTGCCCTCGACGAACCCCAACTCGTCGTAGTACGTCCGCAGATAGTCGAGATGCTGACGGATCGAAAGCAGGAGCGAGCGCGTGAAGGCGGGGGGCGCATCCGGCCACTTGACCGCCGTCAAAAAAACCGTAATCAAAAGCCGTCCGCGCACGGCGACCTCGATCTCGCGCCAGGCGAAGCCATGCGTATCCTGTACCCAGTATTGGCCGTGCGGCAAATCCGGAACCGGACAATCGCGATACCATTCGAGAAAACCCCGCGCCGCGGCGGCTCGCAACTCGGCGCGGTCCGCCGCCGCGGCCGCGGCCGTCCATGCGCGCAGGTGGGAAAGACCGTTGCGGCTCCAATACTTCTCCCAGGCGTCGCGCGGCGGCTTGTTGGCGCCATCCCAGTCCACCCGGCCATGAAGACGCCATGCGGAGAGATTGTCCGCGGCGGAAGCGGTGGCCTGCCGGATAGCCGCCGCGCTCGTTTCCTGTTCCCACGCGGCGGCGGCCGGATCGCGCGGTTCCTCGCGTTGCGCGAAATGCGCCATCAGCGCCTGCCATGCGCCTTCCGTGTCCCCGCGTCGCAAAGCCTGTCGCACGGAGCGCAATCCGGTGTGCCGCGGATTCAGCGCCTCGCGCAGGAAACGATCTTCTTCGCGTATGTACGACACCGGTTCGGCGCCCCCTTTATGCATGTGCCGCCTCCATGGCGATGTTCGCCCAGTCGAAGAGGCGCTGCGGCTGATAGCGCACCGTACTGATATCCTTGAGAATCAGTTCCAGAGGGCAACCGTACTCGCGACAGACATCGCGCGTGTCGTTCAAATCGGCGCGTATCAGGGCGACATCGAAGCCTTCCATGGCCAAATGGGCGGGATTGGGCTTGCGGGAAAAGACGAAGTCGCGGCCGATGGCTTCCGCACCGCGGCGCTGATCGACCCACGGGCTCATGGAGACCTTGCGCACGTTGGGGATCATGCGAACTTCATTCATTTTGCCGTCGAGCGGATCGCAGCAGCCATAGTAAACCAGCCCGAACCGCGCCGCGATGCGCGCCGTGTATTCCACCTCGAACTCCCGGAACATCGCCGGCGAAACGCTGCCCAGCATCTGCGCCAGACCGAACATCCACAGATCGCGCGTACGAGGACGGGCGGGATCGTATCCCTCCGCCGGCAGCTCGTCGCACCAGGCCCCGGTGCAGTGAATCAGGCTTTGCGGACCGCAGAGCAGCCCCTCTTGCTCCATCTGGTCGAGCATGGACAGATAGCCGTCCGTCATGCGCCGCAGCATGTCGTGCATGAACTCCGGTCGGTCTATCATGGCATAGAGAGCGTCCTCCACGCTCATCCATGTGGCAATCGGATCCCAGAGCGAGAGATAGGGATCGTATCCCCAGGGGCGAACGGCCAGCAACTCGTCGAATAGATCGTGCGCCACCTCCAAGCGGCGCGCGGTCTCGACTTGATCGTGAGAAACGGTCGGCTGGCCAATGCGGTTCAGATCGGCGTCGGTTTGGAACTGATTCTCGTACAGGTGCCCGACCACCGCGCTCGTCGCATCGGTCACCGCCGTATGCTCCTGACAACGGACGCCGAAACCGCTGTTTTGGACCGCCAGAGGCGTCCGCACGAAGGGATCCACCACCATGTCCACGCGAAAATGCTCCCACTGAAAGAGCGTCTTACGGAAACGCTCCTCGTAATAGCGGCAATCCGGATCCTGGCACTGGAGCGCGAGCGCGTCGGCGGGCGCCATCTCGTTCCAGCAGACCTGGTCTATCATGACCATGGGCCTGACGGGATCCAGCGCGTTGAGGCGTCTCCACAAGGCGCGCTTTTCTTCTTGAACCGGCAGCGCCGCGATTTCCGCCACCTGTCGCGCCAGTTCCCGAACCACGTCCCTGTCTTTCCGGTTGATCATGGACTCTCCTTTGGTTTCATTCGTTTTGTCGAACATTCCATCCCGGTTACTTTAGAGGCGAATGTTTAGCGTACCGCCGGCGGCACGCTCGATCACGGTTCTGACAACCGGCGCGCCGGCCTCCGGGCCGGGCGCATCCTTATCGCCGAGCAGCGGCAGTTCCAGCGCCGCGCGCCTCTCCATCGGCTCGATCCGCGTCCATGCCGGCCGCAGTCCGGGTTCGCCGTCGGCCTCTTGGCCCGCCCGCTCCACTTCCACGGCCAGCGGCTCGTCGCCGCGGGCCAGATGAACACGGACAATCCAGTCGCGCGCCTCCACGGCGCCCGGATAGGCTCCCGTTGCCGGCCCGATCGACACGGCAATGGTGCGGCCCCGGCGCGAGACCGTGACCGGCGTTCGCCGACAGGCCCCCGACCGATAGCCCGTCGTCGCGCCGTCGTCTTCGTAGAGCTCCCGGTGGACGGCGCCGTCCCCGGTCGGCGGCCAGACGTCAAGGGTGACGGGATCCCACGCGGCCTGACCGGTGTGGTTGGTCTCGGGCGCCAGCAGCAGGACGCCGCCGACGCGCGCGAACATTGGAAGCTGTTCCGGGGGCGCGGTCAGGCGCACCGTGGCCGGTCCGGCATGGACGCGTCCGCTCCACAGATCCTGCCATGCGCCGGGCGGCAGCCAGACGTCGCGGGCTGTGGGTTCCAGATCGTGCCACGCATGGAGCGGTCGCATGCCGAGCCGACAGATGCACTTGCCTACGTTGACATAGGTTACGGTGACCGGTCGCGGCTTGTCGGCTTCGAGATAGACATTGATCTCGTTGCATCCCTTATCGATCCAGCCGGACAAGTGGTTATGACTTTCCCCCTCGAACCGGAGTTGCTTCACGCCGTTTCCCGAGAGGAGAAAGCGGTACCATCCGGTCTCGCGTACGGACACGCTGCCCGTCCAGCGGATGGCGCAGGATTCGCCCCACGCGGCGGCGTGACCCATCCAGTTGCTGGCGTCCAGACAGATGCAAGCGTCCACTCCCGCGGCGATCGGTTCGCCTTCGAAGTTCGGGTTGTTAAAAACCTCGCGTCGAAATCCGTTGGCCGGCCGACAAGGCTCGGCCAGCCATTCCGGGTCGCTGCGCGATGTGGCCACGGGCGCGATCAGCAGGTCGTCGCCCAGCAGGAACTGGTCGTTGCGCTCCGCCTCTTCCATATCCGGATAAACCAGAGAGAGTTTGGCAAGCAGCGGCATGCCGGTGTCGTAGGCGCGGCGGGCGGCGGCGTAGAAGACGGGCAGGAGGCGATAGCGCAGCTTGACGTAGGCGCGCGTCACGGCGAGCGCCTCCTCGCCGAAAGACCAGGGGTAGCGCACGCGGTTCCGCGGGCCGCAGTGAATGCGGGCGGTCGGCGAGAGGCAGCCCCATTGCAGCCAGCGGACGTATTGTTCCGGACTGGGAAAGCCGGTGTGTCCGCCGACGTCCTGTCCGGTCCAGGGCAGGAGTTGCGCTCCGTCCTCCAGAGTATGGCGCATCCCTTCTCGCAACGCCTCCCAGTCCGAGGGGATGTCCCCGGTCCATTGGAGCGGGAACCGGTGTGCGGCGGGATGATCGGCGCGCATGGCAAGCGTCGTCGTTCGCCGATCCGGGGCGTGCTCGCTCGCAATCCGGTCATAGAGATACTGGCCCCATACGGCGGTTTCGAGGCCGGGAGCAGGCCCCGGAATGATGTCGTCCCAGTTGCGGTCGAACCACCAGGCGTCCAATCCCATGTCGAGCAGACGCGTCAGGTTCTCGGCACGGTAGCGATACAGTTCCGGGTCGAGAGGTTGCAAGCCTTTCGGTTCGGGGTGATCGTTGAAAACGATACGGACCCCCTTGGCGTGGGCGCGTTGAAAAAAGCGCGCCATGTCGGGGAAAAGCGTCGTGTCGATCTCGTAGCCGCGGCTGGCGCCGACGCGCCAGTCGGTATCCACGACGAAGACGTCGAGCGGGATGTCGGTCTCGCGGTAGCGATCGATGATGTTCAGCGCCGTTTCCTCGCTGTAGGGATAGTAACGGCTGGTCCAGAAGCCGAGCGTCCAGAGCGGCGGCATCGGGATGGGACCGGTGAGATCGAGAAACGCGGCACGCAGCCGGTCCCGGCTCCCTTCGCACAGGAACAGATACAGATCGCGAACGTTGTCGTCGATTTGCCAGGCGGCGGCGGAATCCCACGCATCCGGCGGCGCCGCCCGAGGGTAGTCCTCGAAAGTCCAGGCGCGCCCCAGGCGTCCGGCGCGGGGCCAGGCGAAAGGTTCCGTCGCCCGCGGAGCGGAGGACCAGACGACTTCGCGATCGGCATCCAGCAGGCGCAGGCGATAGCCGGCAAAATCCCCGGCGGGATCTTCCGCGACCACCAACGTGTAGCCCGCGGCAGCCACTTCAGCGCTTCCGTGCGTTTCCCGCACGGTCGTCTCCACGCCCGTAAAGCGGCGGCGCTGAACCGTTAGCGAGGGTCCGTCCAGGAAACTGCCGTCGGGACGCGCCGTCTCGATGCGCAGCAGCATGGGCGTCAACCACTGAACGCGCAACCGGCGATGGATCACAATCTCACGGCTGTTGTGCATATGGAACCTTCTCACCTCAGAAAGCGCTGGATAATCTCGTCGAGGATGTCTGCGGGCATGTCGGCCGGCCCTCGTTCGTCGCCATAGCCGTTGGACAGTCCCTGCGGTCGGCCGTGCGCTTCGACCGCAAGCCGATTGTAGTCGCGGTTTTTGACGGGATACCAGTTGCAACTGATCAGCGCGCGCGCGTAGTCGAGAAACCATTGCCGCACTTCCGGATGCCGGGGATCCAGCATATAATTCCTATGTCCGGCCTTGTCCGGCCGCTTCTGCCAGTAGTACCACTGCGCGGGCCGACCGTCCGCGGCGCGCCATATCCAGTCGGAATGGAAGTCCGGGCCGCAGTCGTCGCAGGCCAGCGAGTCGGCGAAGTAGAGCCCGCAGCGGAACCCGAAAGACTTGACCAGCCGGATGCGGCGGCGCAGTTCCGCCTTGCTCATCGCCAGGGGCCGCGCCTGATTGTCGTAGGCGATCCAGCGGTCGTCGAGCCGGCGGGCGCGGGCGTTGAAGGTATAGCGGCCGAGATAATCGTAGTAGCCGTGCAGACAAACCATCACGTGCCGACGGTACGGATCCGTAATGCTCCAGGCGCAAGCGCGTGCGTCGTCGGGAACCGACGCTTCGCGTACCACCGCAATCTCAAGCCCGGACGCCATCGCAGGCGTTGCCCGGCAAGCGGGCGCCTCGACGAACGCGCGGAAATCGGCGCCGCCCACCGCCATGGTATCGGATGGAGCCTGCGGTGCACCCGTTTCGTCAACCGGCCGGTCGGCGCCGCATTCCTCCGAGCGAGCGCCAGGGTCGCGGAACATGTCTTTCATGGATGTCTCCTGGCAATGGACAACGTTCTGTCAAGGCCGATCGCGTTTTTTCGCGTACGCAAACCATTTCAGGAAACGGTCCTGTTGCGTGGTTTGGAAGCGGCCGATGTCATCCGGCGTATGCAGGGTCAAGCCGTTCGGCGCCTCCGCTCCGCTCCACGCCGGTCGCGCCCGGTTGACGCAGGCCACGACTGCGGCATGATCCGCAAACCGGTCGCGCCGCGGCGCGACGACCAGGCAGGGACGCGGCGCGATCAGGGCCAGTACATCGTCGAAGTCGTAGGGAATCTCCGTCTCCCGGCCCTGGTAGAGTCCCAGCAGCGGCTGCAACGCATGCCATTCCCACCAGCGGCGGTTGCCGCCCGTCGTCTTTTCGTCCGTATTCGAGCGCAAGGGCGTAAAGCCGGCGAAGGAGGCGACACCGGCGATACGTTCGTCCAAGGCGGCGGCGTACAGGCCGGTCATGCCGCCCAGGGCGTAGCCCAGCACGAAGATTCGGTCCTTGTCGATGGCCGGCAACGGGCGCTGAGCCTTTCCTTTTCCTTCCACAAGGAAATCCACGGCCGCGTGTACATCGTACACCATGCGGCCGAGCCGCGACCATTGGGGATGCCCGGCGTAGAAATCCCGGCCTTCGAGCAGGCGCAGCCCGAAACCGCACTGGTCGAAGCACAGGACGACGTATCCCTCGGCCGCGAGGCGGTGGTACACGGAGGTGCGTTCGCCCGGATACCCCGGGCCGTAGACCTCGTTGTACCCGCTGTTGTAAGAATAGGGATGCAGCCAGACGACGACCGGCGCGGGTTTGAGCTGACGGGTATTGTGGTAGAGGTTGCCGCGCACGTTCGCGCCGAAGCTGACCGGAATGCGCGCGGTGTCGGGCAGCGCCCAGCGGTCGTGCGTCATCATTTTGGACTCGGCATCGGTCAGGAACGTATACGAACCGTCCCCGGCGATCTTTTCGGGAGGTTGGCCCAGCGCCCATTGTATCCGGGCTTTCGCGTTCGCCGACGCCGGCGGAGGCGTGAGGTCCCGGTGCGCAAGATTTTCCCGCCAGCCTTTCCAGTCGAAGCGGTGAATGAATTCCTCTGGAAAATCGGCGAGTTGGAAATCGCCCCGTCCGAACCAAAGGTCGAACCAGTCGAAATAGCCTTCCACCATGCGCTTGTCTTCCTCGACCGTGCCGTGGTGCTGGCCCGGGCGCCAACGAATGCGCAGCGCTTCGGGTTTCCCGAGCAGGCGGTAAACCTGGCGACCTTCCAGGTAGGCCTGCTCTACGGCGAAGGTGGATTCACAGCCGTCGTTGTGCGCAGAGGAGATCAGGCAGGGACGAGGCGCGATCAGTCCGAACCAGACATGGCTGTCGATCGGCAGTTCGTGTTCGCGTCCGACATAGGTCTTGAGTGAATCGACAAACCAGTTGTTGGGCCATCCGTCGGGGGGTTCCGAAAAGGCCTGTCGCGATGCGAATCGATAGGGAACGCCGCCCGGGGTTCCGGAACTGCTCGATACCACGGCTTTAATGCGCTCGTCGAAGGACGCGGCAATGAGCGTCTGCTTGCCGTTGCGGGAATGCCCGCTCATGCAGACCTTCTCTTGGTCCGCCTCCGGCAGGGTCAACACGTAATCCAACGCCCGACTCCCCAGCCAGGCCCTGCGGTGCAAACGGCTCCAAGTGCAGCCCGGGTACTCTTTGAGCGGCAAGTCGCCGGCATCCTGGCCGTCGGCGCCGGGATAGAGGCAGACCAGGTAGCCGCGCGCCAGCGCGCTGTCGGACCACCATCCGTAGGGGACCATCATGAAAACCGGGAAGGGGCCTTTACCGGCGGGCATCCGGACTTCAATATCGAAGGCCATTTTGTTGATCGTGTCGAAGGTCAGGCGAACGGTGCGGCGCAGGGAACCGTCCGCGGAGCGCGTCTCGGACAGCGTCCGCGCCCCGATCAATGCGGGAGCCGCTTCCGGCGCTGTCCCGATAAACGTGTCACACGCCAGTTTCCGCAGTTCCTGCCGCCGTCGAGACAGATTCTCCTGCGTGGCTACCGCTGTACCGTCTTCGAATCGCAACAACGGGGGCAAGTACGCTGTACGCCGCATAACCTCTCCTCCTTGTGCGCCGAGCGTCGACGCGATTAAGCTCAACAGTGCCGCCATGCAAGTAAACCCCTTCATAGCCCCCTCGTGTTCGTGCCAGTCGCCGGCCCGTGTGTTGCCCTTCCGGTGGACGATAGCAGCCAAAAAATTGAGGCAAGGCCCCGTGCATAACGTCTCAAGTAAGCGCCTGTAAGAGCCCGACAATCTCGTCGTCGCTGTTGCGCACGGGCGCGTAGGCGGAGATGTGACCGGGCGATGTAGTTTCCGCAGTGATCTTGCCGGCGACGATGCAATCGCGCTGGGCCTTGTTGGGCTGGAACGGCCCGCGACCGTGCGGATTTGCCAGGTTGCAGACCACGGCTTCCAGCAGGTCGTGGTTGTCGGCGCGGCGCAAGGCGAACAGGACCTCGTAGTAGAACGGCTGCATCCGTTCGATCAGCATCAAGGTGCGCTTGACGTTGATGTAGGGCTCGTGCGCGAAATTGATGTCGTCGGGATCCGTCCATGTGGCGGATGTCGGGCCGGCATGCACCGCCTCGGCGGCGTCGCCGTCGAGAAACAGCGCGCCGATACGCGCGATTTCCATAAGAGCCTCTTTCATGTTGGCGGGGGGCTTCGGCTTTTTCGTTTGCGATGAATGCATGGGATTATCCTTTCACCTGGGCTTTACAAACCGCCTTGGCCAGCCGGTTGCGTACGGTGATCCAGCTCAACGGGTCGGCAAGCCTGCGCAGATCCAGAGCCGCCGCGTCGCTGCCGGATTGCGGTCGACCGCTTTCCCACCAGAAGTTCGCGTTGGTGTTCCATGTCCGGTTGACAAGCCGCATGGCGTCGCCGGTCTTGCGGGCGCCGTCCAGCAGATAGGCGTACTCGATGGTCTGCATGGCATTGCGCAACACCTTGGCGCGTATGCCGCCCACGACCTCGCGGCTGTTCCAGGGCGTTCCCGGGAAAAACAGGGTCGTGGCGTAGTTGTCGCCGGAGGTCGTCCAGATATTGGGGCGCCAGTTGGTCGCGAGCCACCAGGTGAAGCCGTCCAGCCCGCGAGCCAGGGTCTTGAGCGGCCACATCCAGACCCAGCTTAACGGCGCCTCGAGACGGCTGCCGCCTCCATAATGAAAAATTTTGCAGCCTTTGCGTCGCATGGGAACGACATTCTCCCGGCCTTCGGCGATGCAGCCCTGGTTGACGACCCACAGCTTCGCGAAATCGGTTAAATCCGTCTTGCCGTGCTCCGGGAAAACCCAGGAGGAATCGATCCGCCACACGAACTGCGCTTTCCCGGCCTGGTCGTAAATGCCGCGACTGATGTCGCGGTAGAAGTACATGTGCTCCGTGTCTTCGAGGAACCGGATTTCGTCGCCGTCGTAGGGGAAATACTTCCAGCGCTGTTTGTGATTGAAGAAAAGCTCCAGCTTCGTCTGCGTCCACCCCATCGCGTTGCAGTGATCGACAAATTCCCGCCCGATGCGACGCCATTCGGTTACATACCCTTTGTGACGGAAGTTGACGAAATCCGCAGGCCAGTCGAAATTATGCGGAGTATAGAAGTAGGGAACCGGGATGGCTCCGCGCCGGGTGCCCTGGAAGGCCGAGCCGTCCAGATAGGGCCCGACATGCCGATCGAACTTGCTCCAGCTCTTGACGCGGATGTTCTGGCCGCGCCCCGCGAGTTCGGGCACGAGCGTCGGATGCTTGATGCGGCCCGAATGCCCGTAGGGCAAACTGTGATAGAGCGAACGGTGTTCATGCGCGGCGCGAAACGTATGCTTCTCGGCGGACAGGTAGGCGGCCGAATCGATGCCGACCTTGCCGGACGCCAGGTCCTGCCATCCTCCGGAAACTCCCGGGGCATAGGCGTTCATGTCGGCGATCTGGCTGCATGTGTCCGGAATCGCGAACGGCCAGATGTCCAGCGCCAGCGGAATCGCGGTGGCCTGGCCGTCGCAGAGCACCGACAGATGGCCCGTGTAACGCCCCGCCGGGGTGTCGCGGGGGACGAAAAGATCGATCCAGAAGCCCTGTGTGGTTTGCTTCGGAATCGCGACCTGTTTCCACGGGACGCCCACCGGTTCGTTCAGGCGCGCGAGCGGAACCAGGGCGTCGGGAACCCAGCCGACGGATGCGCCGAGATCGTGATACCACTGGGCGTACGCCTCGAATTCGCCGCGACCAAGGCGTGGGCCGCCGGGGGCGGTCAGCCCCGCAAAATCGAAATCAATGCGCTGCACGGGCGATTCGGTCGTCACATGCACCTGAAAGGACACATACTCGTTGGCGGCGGCTTCAAGATGCACCGGGGCGCCGTCCTGCGACAGCAAGGCCTCGCCGGGCTCGGAGATCGCCTCGTGATCGATCACGCTCCCCTTGACGGGGTCGATCCGCACCCACTCGCTATATACCCTAACGCCTTGGCCGCATGGCTTTTGCATCGTAGCTCCCTCCCGTATTGGCAATAAAACGAGGCATGGTAATGGTTGAAAACATTAAGTCAAGACAGGAACTGGGGTTGAGGTCGTCACCTCGACAAGCTCGGGATGACACAAACCAGCATGTGCCATATGTTCAGACTTCCTGACCTCGACAGGCAAATCGGGCTGCTTGCGGGAAAATGACTTGGCACATTCTCTTCGCCGCCCGAGGCCGATCAGGGTTTCCCTGTCCTGCGGATGGATCGAACCGTCGCCCAGAGGTCCCGTGTTCAGAAGCAGGTTGCCGCCCAAGGTCCGGGCATGATCCCGCATGCGAATCGCCTCGTCAAGGGACACATGAGCCGCGCCGTCGCGGTTGAACCAGAGGTTCTTCTCCTGTAGGGTTCCGCAGACCTCGAGGGGCTTGTACCGCAGGATGTCTCGCCAGATATCGGCCATCCTCTCCGTGCGCCGGTGGAATCCTTTTTCTTGGGAGTAGCGCATGACGGTTCGCGGTGGCTGTTTCTCGACCAACGCCCGGAAGCCGCCGCCCAGATCCCGTTCGTCACGCTCGTTCCGTTGACACTGATGCCATTCCGGCGCGATGAAGTCCTCCTCGCCCGAGGCTCCCGTCTTGAACGAAATCAGACAGGCCGGCTGCAGCGATCTCACCAACCGATAGGTCCGGGACAGATCCTCGAAACGATCCGGGCGCTGGTAGTATTGCGCGACGCCATCGAACCAGATGCCGGCGATGGGCCCGTACTGCGTCAGCAGTTCCGTCAACATCTCCCGCACCCTGCCCCGCCTGTCATCGTAGGGGGCCATGACGTAGAGGAACAGGCCCAGCCGCCGTTTCTCGCATGCCTCGGCCAGCTCGCGCACAAAGTCGCGATGCGGCGGCAGGTCCACGCTGTTGCCGGGAGAGGTGCGGGTTCGAAACAGGAACATCCGCCCCAATACGTGACGCGTGGTGAAGTTGACGTACTGCATGCCCGCCGCGACAGCCAGGTCGGCGATCGCGGAGGCGTCGAACCGGTCGGGCCGGAACCGATCCCACGCCGCCCGGATGCCGGGATGGATCGCCACGTCGGTGAAGAGCGTATCGAGCCAGTATTCGTAATCGCGGTCGTCGTACTCCCCGAAACGGTTGTGAATTTGCCGGTAGGTCGTGTCCAGCGCCTGCCATTCCGCCTCGCCGCCGGCCAGAACGCTCGCCGGCGAAAAATGGAGAAACAGGCCGGCTCCCGCCTTGACAAACCACTCCCGATTGGCTGCAAGCGGATCCTTCCGCCAGTCAGCGGCGTGCTCCGCCAGGTATTCCGGACATTCGCTATTCACTCGCCCCGCACCATCGCGCGTACACGTCATCGTCATTCCTTAAGGGCCGACATGGAGGCAGCTCGCCGCAGGCTCGCCCTCCAGATCACATGGATTGTCAAAGCACTGGAGGGCGAGGCTGTGCTAAGGGCCCTTCACCGCCGATCCTCTACTCCTTGACCTCTTCCAGTTTAGCCGTCGTGGGCTCGAACTTCAATACCCAGAAGCTGATCGGGTTGTGGACCCACATCAACTTGCGGTTGGGATCCCACCGCATGGCGCTGTTCCATCCGAAGTCCGGCGCGTTGCGACCGTGCTTGTCCTTGTAGGGCTTGCCGCCCGTCAGATACGGCAGATCCACCCAGAAGTACTTCGCCTGCTTCACGTCCACGGCCAGATTCTTGAACGTGCCGTCGGGATGCTTGAAGGTGCGCATGAGCAGAATCAGATCGGTGCCGGGTATGGGCTCCGACTCGCGCCAGAGGGCGAATTTGCTGAATTTCGGCTTCCGGATCTTGAGCGCGGCGGCGCTGCCGGTGGCGATGTCGTACTTGACGATGCCGCCGTTCGCGATCCACAGGCAGTCGCGCTCGCGGTCGTAGACCAAGCCGCTGCCGTCGCCCCAGGGAGGGCCGAGTTTGGGTCCCTGATAGGGGAGCTTCTTCCAGGTCTTCTTCTCGTAACGCCAGAGTGCGCCGTTTTCGGCCCAGGCAATCACCCCGGCGGGCGTGGTCTCGAGCGCAACACGCATGACGTTGCCGCTGGGGAAGGGGATTTTGTACGGGGTGGGATCGAACTCCCGGCGGGCCAGATCGTAAACGTAGAGGTGACTCCATTTCGCGAAGAGCACGGCGCCGCTGGGCGGATCGTAGGCGTAGATCTGGTAGGCGTGGACCGGGATGTGCGGGCGGTCGCGAAAACTTTTTTCGATCCGCGCCAGAAATCCGCCGGTCCATTCCAGGGGTATTTCCGGGCGGCAGGAGGACGACCACAGCCCCGTGCGCGTGGCATAGTGGAACACGTTGGCGCCCTTGTATTCGCTGTGGCCGCCGCCCCAGAAGAGGAACTGCTCGCGGTCGGTATCGTAGGCGGTGGTGCCCCATCCGCACTTGTCCACGCCTTTGGGCGGACCGATGTGGGTCCACCGATTGGTCGGCAGGTTCTTGTAAAAGGCCTCGGTCTTCTCGTGATCGGGTTTGCCGACTCGGTCGTAGAAGCCGGGGTCGTAGCTGGCCCAGCCGCCGTCGCCGCGGAATTTCAGCGTTTCGGGCGCCACGCCGTGTTGGGCGGTCAGCTCGTCGCTCGCCGCCGCAACGTCCGGCTGCATGGCCCAGACCTGCGCCGAACGGCGGCTATACTTCACCACGGTCTTGAAAAAGAGTATGGTGTCGTCGGGGCCAACCGCCATCGGCCAGATGTTGCGCACATCTCCCCAAGGCCAGCCCTTGGTCGGGTTATTGAAGTCGGGGCCATGTCCGCGGGATATTCCGGGCAGCGGAACATGGAAGATGCACTTCCACTCGTTCTTCGCGACGTCATAGGTCCAGGCCTCCCAGGGCAGATGCCAGTAGGCGTCGCCGTACATGTAACTTCTGCCGTGGTGCAGCGTGAAGCCGCCGCCCAGCCAGACGGTCTTGCTCTTCGGCAGCCAGAGCAGGGCGTGCCCCGCACGCGGCGCGGGATTCTTCTCCGGCCAGCGCTGCTCCCAGCGGCGCTGCTTGCAGTGATAGAGCCAGGTGTCGGCATACTGACGGTCGAGCCCCGACCCGCCGAACAGCACAAGGACCTGATTCACGGGGTCGTAGGTCATCTGGCTCATCGCCCGC
>CAZYAW010000183.1:0-9633 GCA_964646045.1 uncultured Victivallales bacterium
CGCTGAATTCGCAGCGAAAAGTAGGTCGGGCATTCCTGCCCGACCCCGAGGCGTTGGAGGGTCAGCCAGGAATGGCCGACTTACCGAGGCTTCCTGAGCCGTTACAATTTTTCAAGGCCAATGCGGCCCGCGCGAGCGGTGCCATGCCCGGAATAAAAGACGCGGGGCTCCACGTACAGGGGTTTGTCGATCTCGAAGGTTAAGGTGGCGCGTTTGCGAACGCGAGACGGGAGCGATACATCGTCTTCCGCCAATATGACATCGCCTTTGCGGGCGGCCACATCGATGCGTACGCTGCCGGCACTGTCGTCGTCGGCGCTCAGGTCGAAGAAGGCCCGGTAGCGTCCGGGCGACAGAGGGATGTAGCGTCCGAACGCCATGTGGCCGGGTCCGTCGCTTTCGGTGGCTATGCGCAGACGTCCGTCGATCTCGTCGTCGGGGTTGCGGCCGACCCGCCGATGCATTTCCGTGGCGCTCCACACCAGCGTGTCGGGCGCCCTCCTGAAATCGAGCGCTTCCAGTCGGTCCGGATAGCGACCGTCCAACCGGTACGGCGTTCGCGTCGGAACATGCTTCCAAATGAAGGCGTTGGCGTCGCCTGCGTCATGCAGGAGCAGCCGTTCGCTTTCCATCCCCCGCGGATTGAAGACGATTTCCTGGGCGCGGGGAAAGACGATGTTGCGCATGAAAATTACGGATTGGGGCGGAGCGGACGCCACCGTGTCCATGATCATGCGACGCTGATCCTGCGGTTTGCGCAATCGAGGGATTTCCCGGCGCAAGTGCAAGGCGGACGGTACGGCCAGAAGGAGGGCCGCGGCGGGCGCCGCGAAGCGCTTCATGCCCCGGCTTCGCCTGAAGCTTTGGTCCAGGCGGTGCAGTCCGGTAGCCGCCAGGAAAACGACGAAGGGCAGCGTTTCGAAAAAATAGACGGGACCGCCGACCTCCTGAACGCCCCAGAACCAGAAAAACACATAGCCGATCCAGACGGTCAGCGTGGCGGCCAACAGGGTCGGCGTCCGATCTTTTTTCCAGCCCAGCCCGATCAGCGCGGTCGCGGCGGCCAGGGAACCGCGAAAGCCCCATAGCCAGACGTCCATGGACACGATATTGTTCCAAAGGTACTGCAATCCTTTGCGTTCGGTGTGCCGTACGGCCAATCGTTGGGTATGGCGCCAGCCGAAGCCCAGTCCCTCGCTGGGTTCGTAGAAGAGAAAGGTCGGAGTTCGCGGATCGCCGACCGCCAGAGCGTTATAGACGGCATACGCAACGACGCCCAGTGCGGCCGCGCCGGCAAAAAGCAGGATGCCGGTTCGGATGCGACGATCCTTGAAACGACGTCCGCCGAGATAAAGCGCGTCCATGCCGAGCGGCAGGGCCATCAGCGAGGCGGTATAGGTTCGATTAAGAAACAGCATGGCCCAGGCCAGGCCCGCAAGCGCGGCGTACAGCGGGCGACCGCTTCGTTTCCAGGCCAGCCAGGCGGCTAGAAGGGCCGACGCATACAGAAAACCGCTGGTATGACTGAGGGCGGTGCCGTACAGGTTAATGAAATAAGGCGAGGCCATCAGCGGGACGCCAACGGTCCACACGGGCATGCCGACCTGTCGAGCCGCCATGCATAGCAGGAATACGGCCAGTCCCGCCGCCAGGAAAATCATGATCCTCGGTTCGCCCATCCAGACGCCGGGCACAAGCCACAGGGCATGCCCGGGCGGATAGCGGGAAAGCCATCCGTGATCTTCGTCCATGATGAGCATGAAATGCGCCAGGTTGTCCGACAGCGTCGGATAGGGTCGGCGCAGGCGGCCTTCGGCGAAACAACGCGCCTGAAATTCGTAGCTGTTTTCGTCGGAGGTTACCGGGGCGAAACGGTATATGCGGGAGGTTGCCCAGAACGAAAGCAGGACGGCGCCGCCGGCCAAAAAAATCGACAGAGCAAGGGATGGCTTGACACGCATGAAGCTAATATCCTATTTTCCCGTTTTCCGATGCCTTGCGAGACTGTCTAGCCTGTTTCGACTATGAAAATCAAGCCCTATATTTCCATTGCCCGACCCGATCACTGGATTAAGAACGTCTTTGTACTGCCGGGCATTCTGCTGTACGTTTTCTTTTATCGTGATTCATTGAGCGGAACGAGCGACGGTATTTTCGCTTTTCTTGGCGGTTTGGCTCGCTTGCTTGACGGGCGTCGCATCAGTTTTGGACTGGTGGGTCTCTTCTCGGTGGCTTCGGCCAATTACGTGTTCAACGAGATTCTCGATGCGACGAGCGATCGTTTTCATCCCGAGAAGAAAAATCGCCCTATCCCGTCCGGTCGGGCGAAGATTTCCGTAGCCTACGGCGAGTGGGGCGTGTTGAGCGTGGTCGGCATGGCCTTGGGATTTGCCGGGGGCGGCCTGGCGCTGGGGGCGGCGATCGCCGGACTCTGGGTGGCGGGCGTCGCGTACAATCTGCCGCCTGTCCGACTGAAAGATCGTCTGTACATGGATGTCGCCAGCGAGTCCGTCAACAATCCGCTGCGTCTGCTGGCCGGGTGGTACATGGCCGGTGCGACTTCCGGTCTGCCGCCGCCTCTGTCGGTCATGATGGCGTACTGGATGTTCGGCGCCTATCTTATGGCGATCAAGCGTTATGCGGAATATCGGTTCATCGACGATCCCGAAGCGGCGGGACGCTATCGGAAGTCCTTTACGCGCTACAATCCCGAACGTTTACAGGAAAGCATTGTTTTCTACGCCGCCGCCTTCGCGTTTTTTTCGGGCGTGTTCATTGCCCGCTACCGGATCGAATTGACCTTGGCCATTCCGATGGTAGCGCTGTGTCTGGCCTACTACTTTCATCTCGGCTTTCGTCCGAACAGTCCGGTGCAGCATCCGGAACGGCTGTACAGGGAGCGCAAGCTGATGGCGCTGGTTTGCCTGACGTTCGTCCTGTGCGCCCTGTTGCTGCTGACGGACGTGCCGGTCATGACCCGCGCGTTCCATCCGCGCGTACCGGACACGTTCGTGCACCCGTAACATTCGCGCGAAGGAAGGACCACCGCTTTTCCGGGCTGACCTCCTGTCTCTGACCTCTTGGCCGCCCCAGCAAAACGGGCAGGCTGATTTTTCTTGTTTTTTATGGCGGAAGAGGCAGATTCAGACTTCCTGACCTCGGCAAGGGATTGGGCTGTTATTCGGAAAATGAGTGGGCGCATTTTTAGTGGCATGGGCGTCCCGCCCATGTAATATTTCGAGAAAAACACGGGCAAGATGCCCGTGCCACGATTTGAAAATGTGCCAACTCATTTTCCGGCGAGAACAGGAAATCTGATATACGCTCGCGTGCGCATAGTTCGATTTTAGCCTGAAAAACTGTGAACCGTGAACCGTGAACGGGTACGGCATTAAGGGGGTTTCCTATGTCCCGCGTGATCGTGTTTCGTTGTCGTTTCTTTTTTTTCTTGCTGGTCGCGGCGTTCACCGGCTGTGGTCGGTCGCGCGCGCCGGAAGCGGCCGCGCATTACTGGGAGGACAGCGTCTATGAATTTTCCGTGGCCGTGATCCAGGGCAAAGACCCGTTGAACCCCGCGCCAAGTCTGAAATCGGACGCGCTGGCGTTGATCGGGCCGGATCATGTGACCGACGTGCCCGCGCGGTTTGTGGCCGATCCCTTTCTGTGGCCCGCGCCGGGGGGCGGCTGGCATCTGTTTTTCGAGATTTTGAACGCGGCGAACGCACGGGGCGAAATTGGACTGTCCTGGAGCGCGGACGGGCGGCAATGGACTTACGAGGGCGTCGTTTTGCGCGAGCCTTTCCACCTGTCCTATCCGCTGGTGTTCGAACGGGACGGACGTCATTACATGCTGGCGGAAACCCATCAGGACGGCGCCGTGCAGCTTTACGAGGCCGAGGCCTATCCGCGCGAATGGCGATCCGTGGCTCGTCTGGTCGAAAAACCGTATGCGGACGCGACGATTTTTCGCCATGCCGATCACTGGTGGATGTTCGCCTCGACAACGTGCAACCGGCAATTGAGCCTGTATCATGCCGACGGTCCAATGGGCGAATGGCGCGAGCATTCGTCGTCGCCCGTTGTTCGCGACGACCGACGTACGGCTCGCATGGGCGGGCGGGTTTTCTCGCGCGACGGGCGGCTGTATCGCGCGGCGCAGGATTGCGCCCCGCGATACGGCTATCAGGTGCGTCTTTTCGAGATCTTGACGCTGACGCCCGGCGCTTACGAGGAACGCGAAATCGAGTCCAGTCCCGTACTGACGGCGGGCCTGACGCCCTGGGCCGCCTGGGGCATGCACCATTTCGACCCCCATCCCTTGCCCGGAACCGATCGTTGGATCATGGCGACAGACGGGTACGGACCGGCTCAACCCGAGACGGTCGTTGACGCGCGATTCGGCGAGACGGCGCATTTGGGCGGCCTTACCATGCGACCCGCGCCGGTTCGCGCCGGCCACCCGCTGATGCTGCGTTTTTTCTGGGTCGAACCGCCACCGTCCGGCTTAATCATGTTCGTTCACATTCGCAATGAAAACGGTATCGTGTTTCAGGCCGATCACGAACCGGACGGACGCAGGGTTTACGAATTGTCCCCGATCGTTCCGGAAACGGTGGAACCGGGCGCTTACGCCGTTTGGGTCGGAGTGTACGATCCCGAGACGGGAGAGACCCGGTCTCCGCGCGGAAAGTATCCCCGGCACCGGTCGAGGCTGCGGCTGCCGGTCGAACTTCACGTTCGTTAAGTCTCCATTGTTCCATGACATGGAATTCACTCCTTGCGGTCCGCGAGGAAGAAAACGAGACCGGGCAGCAACGCCGAAAGAATCAGCGGGTAGGTCAGCAGCGAAACGGATAGACTGACGCTTTCGGGAACGCCCACGCGCGAAAAGAGGACGATGAACGCGCCTTCCTTGACGCCCGCGCCGTAAAAGGAGATCGGTATCATCGACAGGATGACGATCATCGGAACGAACGTCAGCGTGTCGACCAGGGCAACCGGATAGTTCAGTCCGCGAAACAGCAGGAAGACCTGGAGGACGCGCATGCCCTGAATGACGAGATTCCATAAGCCGGCCAGCGCCATGGGGCCGGGATGTCGGCGATAGCCTTGAAAGCCATGCACGAGCTTGCCGGCCATGCCGTAGCCCGCGTATGCCAGCGCCCGAAATCTGGCCGCCGGCCTCCATGCCCTGAACAAACCCGGGTGGATCGGACCGTCCTCGATCGATTCGGTTTCGGACCGAGGCGGGATGTCGCCGTCCTCCTCCGGCATCCGTTCCTCGCGACCTTCCGCCACCGGGACGGGAATAGGAGCGTCGTCAGGAGCCTGGCAGGGCGGAAAGAGCCGTTGCCATTGCGGGAGGAAGGCCGCGACAATGGCCAGCAGTCCGCCGACGCAGACCAAGGGCAGCAGGCGGCGGGCGGAATCGGGGAGATAGGCCCGGGCGAAACTCCATCCGGCCAGGGACAGCAGCAGCAAGGTGCCGAGACCCAGCGCGCGATCGGCGATCATGGCGCTGGCGGTTCGCGCGACAGGATACGAACGTCGGCGCATCATCCACAGACGCAAGCCGTCGGCGCTCATGGCGGTGGGCGCCAGCAGACTGAGAAAATTGGCCGTGAACACCACTTTGACCGTAAGCCAGAATGGCGGACAGGCATCGGGCGTCGCGGCGGCGATCAGGAGCCGCCATTTGACGGCCGCGACCACCGGTTCCATCCAAAGCGCCAGTGCGGCCAGGACGATCCATGGCCAGCGCAACGCGCGCCAGGCATCCGCGATTTCCGACAGATCGACCTTACGGGCGATGATGGCCAGACAAAGCGCCACCACGGTCAATTTGACCGCGAGCATCAGAATGGATTTGCGTTGGTTTTTCATTTATGCCGGCGAGCGCTTGGGCTGATCCGCCGATGCGGGCTGCGGCGGGATCAGTTGACGGTACAAGTCGGCGATGCGTTCGACGTACGTTTCGACCGCAAAGCTCTCCGCGCGTCGTTTGCCATTTTCGGCAAGGTGCCGGCGGAGTTCGGAGTCCGACAGAAGCCGTTGCATCGCGGCGGTCAACCCTGTCGGGTCTCCGGGCGGAACGAGCAGCCCGTTCTGTTCGTGCTCTATAATTTCGGGCAGTCCGCCCGTACGCGAGGCGATGAGCGGGGTTCCCGCCGCCATGGCTTCCATGGCGGCGAAACAGAGTCCCTCCTGAAGCGAAGGGATGACCAGCAAGTCCAGCGATCGCATATAGGCGGGAATGTCGTCGAGGAAGCCCGGAAACCGGATGCGTTCGGTCAGGCCGTGTTGCTCGACGGTGCGCATCAGGCCGGCTCTGTCGGGCCCGTCGCCTGCCAGAACGAAAAAAAGATCCGCACGCTCCTGGGTCAGTCGTATAGCGGATTCCACCAGTACATGCAGTCCCTTTTCCCGGCGGAACCGGGCCGCGCTGCCTGCGATCAAAGCGTTCGTCGGCCAGCCGAATCGTTCGCGGCAAGCGGAAGGTTCCTCGGTCCGAACGGCCCGGAAGCGCGCGAGATCGATGCCGTTGGGAATAATCGCAATGCGGCTTTCCGGGATGCAGCGCCCGCGCATCATGAAATCGGCTACCGCCTTGGATATGGCAATGCCGCGAGCCGTCCAGGTGGAAAGCAGTTGGTCGAACAGGCGTTGATGGGGGCGAACGGGCAGAATGGCGTGTTCATGCACGACGGCGGGAATGCCAAGCCGGCGCGCCGCGATGCGTCCGTAATTGGCGGCGGCGTAGCCGTGGGCGTGAATCAGGTCGGCGCGAACCTGTCGCGCGGCGCTCAACAGCCTTGGCAAGGTCCGCGGCGAGGCGGAGGCGCAGTACGTTCTTGTCACGGGGACGCCCGCCTTCTCGAGCAGGTCGGCGCCGGGATCGGCTCCGCGCAGGTTGCAGACGGTTATGTGGCAATCCTGGGAGGCGAAAAGCGGAGCGCTGTCGCGCAGGTTCAAGGCGATGCAACTGGGTGTGCGCCCGTCCACGCTCAGTTTGTCGATCGCCACGAGAATATTCATGAGCCCCCGATTACCGGATGCGAGTCAGCGTGACGGCTTCGACGGTCATGTCCGCTCGCCGCGAAAAAAGCAACTGGAGTCCGAACACCAGCGCGTGTTCATGTCGATAGCGAACGCGGCAGGGCCGGCCGGCCAACACCGGTTGATTGAATCCGTTCTGACCGGGCGGGTTTCTCAGAATCAAGCGCCCCAGCTCGACGCCGGCGGGAGCCTCGGTCGAAAAAATCAGTTCCAGGTCGTATGTTCCGGTCGGAAGCGGAAGATTCGGTCCGTAGAAAGGCTCGCCATGCGCGCGGTCTCGTTCCAGGACGACCTCTCCGGTTTCCGGGATCGAATAGCCTGCGCGGAAAAAAGCGTCGGCGGGCCAGTGGACGGTTTCCCCGATCACGGGCCGGAACTGCGGACCGGCGGCCAGCAGAACAACATCCATGTCGACGGCGGCGTCTCGAGCCTCTATCTTCAGACGAATCGGCTCGTATCCCTGGAAGGCGGGCACGGCGATATCGAACCAGTCCCAGTCCGGCGATGCAGGCAGCGTTTGAACGACCGGGTCGGGGACGGCTGCATTGACGACCACGGCTCGGAACGATCCGGTTCCGCGCGCTCGAACGACATAGCGCAAGCCGTCCGTATGGCCGGCGGGCTGCGGCGGCGTCTCGAACGCCGCGCCGGAAACCGGCAATGTCAGGTAGCGGTCGCGACTGACCGTGCCGGGCGCCTGTTCGATTATGGCTCCTTCGGGCGCGAAACGTTCGGCCTCCCAGAAACGCGTCGGGAACCAGGCATGGCGGGGAGGCGCGTTCGACGGGGGGGGCGTTGGTTCGGGTTCGTCCAGAATGCGAAACGCCCAGACGGATCGGTCCCGAGCCAGGAAACGGATGCGCGGATGGTCGATCAGGGCCTGCCACGTGTATTTGACCGGGAAAGGGCCGACCTTTTCCGGAAACGCGTCCTCGTGCAGGAGCAGGTATCCGATTCGACGGGAAAGCAGGTTGTCGAGTCGTTCATCGTCCACGTATCCGGTGTTCATCGGGGAGAATCTTTCGAACACGTCGGCAATGTAGGCCTTGGGCACGACCGGCGAATAGCCGTTGATCATGCGGATGCGGTACAGCGAGGCGTAGTGTTCGTAAAGCGAGCTGAAATGCGTGTCGCCGGGCCAAAGCGGCAATGCCATGGCCCGGTTGTCGCGGCCCTGAACGCGGGCGTCCGCTACGATAGCCGCATAGGCTTGCTGTTCGGTATCCAGCAAACAGACGGACGGGGAAATGCGTCGCGCGTAATCGCCCAGCGCCAGCAAGGCGACCAGCGCTATGCATGCGTTTAAAACAACCGGCCTGCGTATGTTGCGGACGAGGCGAGCGAGGGCCAGCCCGAATGCCAGAGACAGAAGCGGGGGCAGGATCGAATAGATTTTGGCCGTTTGCCGAATCATGCGGTACGGGGGAATCAGCTTGCGCAGACCGCGCAGGACCAGGAAATGGCGATCTCCGGGAACCCGCGTGCCGAGCGCCATCACGGCGATGGCGGCGATGGCGGCGAGCAGCGAGCCGAAGAGGAGCAGACGCAGCCAGGCTTTGGGCTTTTTCCCCCGGACGTCGGCGACAGCGAACACAAAGCCGATCGCCAATACCGCTGTCGCGGCGAGACCGAGATACACTTGGCTGCTATGCCCTGACAGCGTGTTCCATCCGAAAAAACCGCTATAATGCGGCGCGTACAGCGTGATTTCGTGCATGTCCCGCCCGCGTTCCATGGCCGACGCCTCCAGCGAGCGGGTGATCAGCAGGGTCGAAAGCGCGGCCAGCCCCATGCAGGCGGCCATCGGCCAGAGGGCGGCCGCACTCTTCACGATATGCCGGAACGCTGCGCGAGGCGAGGGCCATTGGGTCGCTTGGTCGATCCAGGCCTGCCACAGCGAGATCCATATCCAAAAGGGCGTGGCCAGAAAGCTGAAGAAGAAGACATGAGTGTCGCTCCATTTCGAGGCCATCAGCGCGAAACCGGCCAGCCATGCGCCTCTCCGCAACCGGTCGCGAGCGGCGATGTCGATGCCGAGCATGATGACGGGCGGCCACATCATGGCAAAGCCCGTGGGACTGCCGCCCAGGAACGTAATCCAGCGATACGGCAGCGCGATGGAAAGGCCGGCGGACAGAGCGGCAATCCATGAATTCTTCACGTAGCGGCGCAGCAGAAGAAACATCGCCAGCCAGCCGATCCAGAAGGAGATAAAGCCCGTGATGTTCCAGGCGCCCGCATGACCGAGCCAGGGGAATGTCAAGGCGAACATCGGCCCGAACGGCGCATAGTAGGCGCCGGATACGGCGAGATCTTCGTTCTGGGCGCCTGTGTTGAACTCGTAGGGGTTGCGGAACCAGGGCGTTTCGCCCCATAGACTGTCGGCCAGCAGCCAGAAATGGTACATGAGTTGCAGATGGTCGCCCGCCGCCATGACGCGCGCGCCGCCGTGTTCGCGTTGATACGTATGGGCCACGCCTCGCGTCGCATAGCGGAACAGGGGCGCCGCGAACAGCGCCCAGATCAGCAGCGTGGTCGCCAGCGCCGCCATGATGGGCTTGAGTGCTTTCATAGCGT
>CAZYAW010000184.1:0-3718 GCA_964646045.1 uncultured Victivallales bacterium
CCCTCCAGATTCGTGTCCATTCGTGTCCATTCGTGGTTCAATCTTCCCCTTCAAATACGCCACCAGCGATTCATCCACCATATAGTCAACGATTTCGCGCGGCGTGTAGAAGGACCCTGTCGCCTTCCGCGCCGTCGTACCCGTTTCCGGGTTGTACGCGGCGAGCAGGTTCTCGAAGACTTTGCCGCACAATTCAGGATCAAGGGCGACTTCCTGGTCAAGCGGCGTGTTTTCCTCGATGGTGAATTTGTACCGGTTGAGGGTGTCGATCAGGCCGCGCACGCGGACTTTCTTGAATTTCTTGTCGCCATAGTCGTCGCTCAGGTCAATCTCTTGCTCGGCACCGAAGAAAAGGAAATCCGGTACGGTCGGGCGGCTGTCGTCACGGTCGGAGAATCCGTCAACGCGGAGGTATCGCGGATTTGCCCCTTCTCCCGCCTTCGACGATCTGCCTGCCGTAGTGCTTCCGGCGGTGGCTGGGGCTACGGCGGGCAAGCCAAAATCCCGATCCAGACACTCGAACAGTCCACCGTTCAAGAAGGGAATGTCCTTGAACCATTCCAGACCCGCCTTTGGGTCGCGAAAGCACTCCTTGTGCCGATAAAGGCAGTGCGCCATCATATTTTGTCCGGGGCGTCGCCAGCCACGCTGGTCCATCTCGGTGTTGAGCGTCGCGAAGAACAGGTTCTGAAGAACTGCGCGATAATAGATCGATGTCTGGGTTCGCAAGCTGGAAGCTTGCGCTACTTTGCCGGGCGCGAAGCCATCCAGCATCTCGGCGAGCCTTTTCTCGTCGAATATCACGTCCGGAATAAGGCCTTTCTCCCGGATGAACCAGCAAAAAATCAAGCGGGTGATAAGCCGGATGACGCTGATATGGTCGTGGCCGTCCTTCTCTTTCGGGGCGTCCTTAGGAAAGGTGGCGTGCTTCAGTGCCCAGAAGTACCAGTTGGCGATTTCACGATAGAAATCCTTGGTGACCTTCTCGACGTCGAATGCATCGTCATGCGTGCTCTGGATCGCCAGCGGCGTCAGTTCGCCGTCCACCCGGTCCACCCCGTCCACCAGGTCCAGCATGCACAACCGCTCCGCCGCCGTGCGTAGCCCTTCGCCAGAGCGCACCGTGATACGGCGCAGCAACCGCCGCTTTTCGGCATTCTCATCGTATTTAACGTTCAGGAAATGCCAGTCGGTACGATCGTTGTTTGAGAAAACGAAAAGGGCGTACGGGTGTTCGCGCGTCAGGCGATTGACGATTGGGCGCTCATCCCCGCGCGATAGCGCCTCGGATTTTAGGCGGCAATAAACCACGTGGAAAGCGTTTTCCGCGCCGCCGGAGGCGAACAGGATCGGGTCTTCCGCCAGCGGTTGCCGGGCGCTCTCCGGCCATTGACGCGGGCTGAGGGGCTTGTTCTCCCGCTCGTAGTTGAGTTCCTCCCAGAAAAGTTGTTTCAGGCCGTCCAAGCCATTCAACC
This sequence comes from uncultured Victivallales bacterium, assembly GCA_964646045.1. Classification (GTDB taxonomy): domain Bacteria; phylum Verrucomicrobiota; class Kiritimatiellia; order UBA8416; family SLMC01; genus CAZYAW01. The sequence goes on from CAZYAW010000184.1 coordinate 1,476, forward strand.
CTTGAAGAATACTCAGAACCGTTTGCTGTCTGTCGACATTCGACATATCAATCCGCCTCTCTCGTACGCCCATCGATGATGTCCCGTCGCGTTTCGGCATTGAAATGTGTTGCCGTCATGACTCCAACGCCCCCTCATTAGCCTGGCCGGCCTGCACCCACTCATCCACTTGTGATACCTTGAATTTCCACAACCGTCCCACCTTGTGCGCCGGAAGCCCCCGGTCATCAATCCAGCGATATATGGTGTCTCGGCTGACGCCCAAGTGTTCGGCGATCTCTTCTAGTGATACCCACGGTTCACTCCTCATGTGCATGCCTCTATCGTTGGAATACGGAGTATGTAGCAATTCAGGGTTGACTATGGCACGGGGATGCATCTGTTTGCAACCACTGAATCTCATGCGACGATTTTCTACGCAAGCTGGACACGTACCGCCGTCTTGTCCGCCGTAGCGCGAAGGTCGAAGGCGGAAGTTTCTTTACGAAGGCGTATGCTTGCGCTACGGTTTTCTACGCAAGCTGGAAGCTTACGCTACGGTTCTCTACGCAAGCTGGAAGCTTACGCTACGGGTTTCTGCGCAAGATGGAAGCTTGCGCTACGGCACGGCGGCGGGGAGACCGGACGCTAAACCGATAGGCTGTAGCGGGCCAGCCAGGCGTCCACGGTCAGCCTGGCGTGCATGCCGGCCAGCCGATTGCCGCCCGCCTCAAGCTGGCTGCGACGCCAGTAGCCGTCGTAGCCCGGCGCAATCGCCAGCGTCGCGCGTTCCGGCGCGAGAACCCGGTAGATATAGACATGACCTTTGAGGATGCGCGGCAGATACGACGCCACGCAATTGCACTGATCCCGCCCCTCCCGCCGAAGATCCGGGTAGCTTTCTACGGGAACAATGTCGTTCGTGCCCGGGACAGGCGGCGGCGGAAACGGTTGCTTGCGCGGGTCCAGCCTGCGTTGCTCGCGCTCTTTTTTCGCTTTGAGACAGGCGGCGCGCTGGGCTTCCACGCGACCAATCTGCCAGTCGTGGTACTCCTGCAGCGCTTCGTCGTGAAAACTCCGCACTTTCCGCAGATTGGCGAACGGCTTCACCGTGCGGTTCGCATCCATTTCGCCGACCATCGCCAGCACATCCCGAATCATGTCGGCCGCCGTACGCTCGTCGGAATCACATGCAACGATTTCGGAGAGCAGCCCCGGCGTCGCCAAATCAAGCACCCGCATGTCAAAGAAAAGCTCCAGCACGGCGGCATTAATCACCGGCAGATGCGCCGCCAGGCGCAGGGCGGCAGGCTCGGAGCGGACCATATTCCGGAACAGCCGCAAGGGGATCGGCGCCGCGGCGACGGGCGGGATTTTGCGAATCACCCGCGCCATCGACTCCGTTCCCGGAAAGCCGAGCCACTCGAGAATGGTGCGCTGCCGACGTAAACTGTGCCCCACGGCCTGAACCGCCACGGCCGCCGGCCGGGTTCCGCGGAACTGATCGCCGTTGGCCAGCATGTACGCCAGAGTCGCATTGCTCCGAACAAGGTCCATGGCCCGCGGCTGCTCGTGAAGCAACGCCATGAGCGCCCACTGATGACTCCCGAACGATTCGACGGCCGCAGCGGTTTCGAGCGGCACGGTCCGACGGAAACCGTCAAACGCCGCCGCTTTTTCACGATCGCGCCGGGCATCGCATTCCAGCGCCGGCACATCGACCTCGTAACGGGTCGCGCCTCCGACCCGGGGACGCAGCAGACGAAATTCGGGCCAGGCCGACTGCCAGGATCGGCGATCCGCCGTTTTCTCCTCCGCCTTAGGCGTAGGCCGCCATGCCACCCGCATTTCCGTCAGCGGCGCGCGAATATGCAGCGTATCGTCGGCAAAACAAAACCAGGGCTGCGACGAATCAGATGTCGGGGTCAAGCCGGCTGACGCTTCAGTATTCATCCTTGGCAGACCGTTCCGTTGCAAGCTGCAACATTTCAAATCAAACCTGTTCCGTGTCAGGCCATAGAAAACCCGCGGACGGCTTTTCAAGGCCAGACACAGCACGGCACAAAATGTGGCACGGGCGTCTCGCCCGTGTTTACAGATCAAGAAAAGACGAATAGCGGCAAAAAGTCACGAGAATTCACAAAATGAGATGGTTATCGACGCTAAGGGCCCGCGCAAAAACAACTTCACATTTTGGACGCAGATGCATCCCGCCCGGCTGCGTTGCGAAAACTCGAAATATCGCGAATATTCCTGCGTTTTCG
>CAZYAW010000185.1:0-5566 GCA_964646045.1 uncultured Victivallales bacterium
CGGGCTGTTTTCGGGAAAATGACTTGGCACATTCTTAGTGGCATGGGCGTCCCGCCCATGTAATATTTCGAGAAAACACGGGCAAGATGCCCGTGCCACGATTCAAAAATGTGCCAAATCATTTTCCTGCGATGTCAGGAAGTCTGAAGGTGGACGCGACGGAGCGCGTCCCTCCATGTCGGAATACAACGGCGATTCAACGTTTTGGAGGGTCGTGCTTCGTCGCGACCGTACAAAATGCGGCCAAAATGAGAATTGCTGGTCGGGCAAGAAAGGCGCTTGACAAGGTGTTCTGTTTTGTGGCCAAATCGCGTTTTTGGGAGGAGATTGGGCTTCATGAGGTTCCGCGGTCGCATAGGGCAGTTCCGGGTCCGGGTTTGCGCCGAACGGGGGGTTCCTCGCGCTTTGCGCGTTCGGGACCGTCGTTCTTTGCCGGCGTTCGCCGGACGGGAAAGTCGTCGGGGCGGGGGGCTGATGGAGTATGTGCTGGTGACGGCGGTGACCTTGGCTTTTTTTGTCGGGGTTTCCGGATTCCTGTTCGATCCGGGCGGGTCGGCTTTTACGGTGGAAGGCGCGCTTGACGGGGAGAATTTCGGTTTTTTGGGCGACGCCTTTACGGATATGTACCGCTTGATTATGCAGGGCATCGCGTTGCCGATTCCCTGATCGGTTTGCAGAGCAAAGAGGGCGGCCGGTGGCGCCGCAAAACAAATAAACAAAAGGAGGAAAACCGTATGGCAAAGCTGAAGACAAAAATGAACCGGGTGTTGCGTCGTCTGCTGGGCGACGAGGCGGGCGGCGTGATGATGGAATACGTCATTCTGGCCGTGCTGATCGCGGCGGCGGTCGTAGTGGCCGTGGCCATGTTCGGCAAGACGCTGGTGGGCATGTTCGATGTCGCCGGCAAAGGGGCGACCGGCCGGCATACGGACGCGCAGACGGAGCTGCAGACGACCCGCGGCGAGCAGGACGCTTCGGCGCAGGACGCCAAAGACTATCACGACGACATGCACGAATAGAGCGACGGGAACCTGTCGGTTTGCGGCGAAAGACTCGCTTGTCCGGGTCGGTACGGACCCGGCAGGCGAGTTTTCGTCCGGCTCGATGGAAGAGGGGAAGAGCCGGTGAGCGACGGGGCGGTATGGAGTCTGGGGGCGGCCCTTTTGTGGGGCGGCCTGCTCTCCTGGATCGATTGTCGCGAGCGGCGTCTGCCCAATCTGCTGACGCTGGGCGGAGCGACGGCGGCGCTGCTTTGGCGCTGGGGCTATGGCGGTTTGCCGCTGTTTCTGGACGGGTTCGTGGCGGGAATCGGCGGCGGGCTCTTTTTGCTGGCGCCTTTCTTGATGCGCGGGGCCGGCGGCGGCGACGTTAAAATGATGATGGGAGCCGGGACGCTGGTGGGGCTGGAGCGTCTGCTGACACTGCTGCTGGCGACCTCGCTCGTCGGCGTGGTTTTCGGGCTGGGCATGCTGCTGTGCGGCCGACTGGACGGTTCGCGTTTGCGGCACGGATTGCGCTGTCTGTTCGACTGGCGCTACGACCGGCGCGCGGGGGCGGCCGCTTTGCCCCCCCGGGAGAGCGAACGCGTGCGTATTCCTTTCAGTGTGCCGATCACGGTCGGCATGATTGTGGCGTTTTTTTTGTAGATGCTGACGATCACCATGCTGCGATCCATCAACAAATGCGGGCGTTTGCGCTTGGGCGGGTCGGTGACGGTGGAGTTTCTGTTTTCCTTTCCTCTGCTGCTGGCCCTTTTTTTGGCCTGCATGCAGATTTCGCATATCTGGGTGGCGCGCCACGTGGTGCAGTATGCCGCCTTTAGCGCGGCGCGCGCCACGCTGACGGCGCAGCGGGGCGAGTATCGGGCGGTGGCGCAGCAGGCGGCGGAACAGGTGTGCGCCTGGATTGTCAAGGGGCATCGCGCCGGCGAGGAGGACAAGGAGATTCCCGGGTGGGGTTTGATCCCGGGTTCGGGCGCGGTGGGGCGTAAGACCCGCGTACGCGTGAGCGAGCGCGACTGGAACGTCGAGGTCGAGGTCGAGCACGATTTTGCGCTGATTATTCCCATTGCCGGACCGATCATCGGGTGGGCGGTCAATCCCTGGCGCCGCGGCGGCGAGTGGCTGGAACAGCGGGCCGATCCCACCGGCAATGCGGGTGCCGGCGATTTGATTCGTTCTCCGCATGTGCGTTTCCGGGAACGGGCTCTGCTGTCCAAACCGTACGTGACGCTGTCGCCGGCGGGCCTGCCGAGCGGCGGGTGGTGAGGGTGCGCCATATAGGATGACACTGTTCGGGAACCGTAATGTTCAGACGAGCCAATACACTTTGTCTACGCTTGTGGCGCGACGAGAGCGGGGTCGCGCTGGCTGTTACCGTCGTGGTTTTTCTGACCGTTTTCATGATGGCGTTCTCGGTGTTCGCCATTGGCGAAACCGTGCGGCAGCGCATCGAAATTCAGAACGCCGCCGACGCGGCCGCCTATTCCGGAGCCGTGGTGCAGTCCGACACCGTCAGCCGCCTGGCCGCCGTCAATCGGGCCATGGCCTGGACCTACGCCCAAATGGGGCGCATGCAGATGGACGCCATTGTGGACCGCTGGCTCGAGGAAGTGGTGGACCGGTGGTATCCCGACTATGCGCGCGTGCGCGCCGTGGCGGGGGCCAGTTCCTGTTCGGCCGGGCCGCGGACGGGCGCGGACGACTGGTACGTCGGACAGGGTTTCGCCCGGCGCGAACATGTGCAGCTCAATCGTCGGCACTGGGTGCGCATCGACGAAATCGAGCGGGAACGCGCGCGGGCGGCGGCGGCTCGCAAAAGCTGGCGCGCCCTGGCGCCGCGCATCGAAGAACAGCGGGAAATCGTCAAGGCCATGAACGAGGCCCAGGAGGAACTGATCGGTTCGCTGCCGGATCGCATTCGCGAGGCCGTCGAAAGCGTCTTGCGCATGAATGCGGCGGATACGGAAAACGATCTGCTGGCGGGCGGGGCCGACTTCATGTTCGCGCTGTTGCAGGCCGAGGACGCTTTCGAGAACTTCGAGGTTCTGGAAAACACGGCCGAGGACGAGGAGATATTTCTGAACTACGCGGATTTGCCGGCGCCCGACGTCTGGCTGGGCCGCGGCGCGCAGGAAGGGCAGTGGTATGTGCGTTCCGCCGTCGGCGAGGGGATTCAGCGGGGCTATCGTCAGCGGGGCTCGATGCTGACGGCCCACTGGGATTATCGCGGCCGCACCTGGGTGATTGTCGATAAAGCGTGCGTACCGATGTTCACGGAACAGGGGCGCACCGAGGTGCTGGCGGAGGATGTCCGGGACGATCTTTTTTACGAGAGCGAACTCTGTCGGCCGCATCGCTTGAAACCGCGGTTTTTCGCCGCCGGCGGCTCCGTGGTGGTCGGGCTGGCCCGACGCATGCACAACCCCTTGCGTTTTCTGTACGGAGCGGAGGATCAGGCCGGGCTGTTTCGGCCGTTTACGCTGGATCGCGGCGATCGTTTCATGTGGACGGCGGCGGCGGCCATCGCGGCCCACAACCCGCACAATCCCGGACCTTCGCGCGGCGAGTACGATCCGACCTTTTGGCGTCCGGCGCAGGAGCACTGGAATCTCAAGTACAGCGACTGGGACGCCGTGCTGCTGCCGTTGCATCGGGCCTGGGCGCAGGGCGAGGCCCGCGTATGGCAGGGCGAGACGGGCGGACGCATCCTCGCCGCTTTGCGTCACGGGCCGTGGGAGCCGCTGCACGGCGGCGGCGGGGCGCCGGGCGCGCAGGGGGCGCCACGCCTTATGAACGAGGGCGCCGAGCTGGATTACGGGGCGGCCGAGGCGCTGATATTGCACTGAGGAACAAGAAAAGGAGTCTGTATGAGAAGAAGGCGCGTAATAGTTCCGTGGCTCGGTTGTGTTTTGTGGCTGACGAATTTGACGGTCGGCGCCGGCGAGGAGACCTTGCCGTTGCCCGACGCGATGGAGCGTCTGACGGCCTTTCGTCTGGCGGCGATCGAGGATCCGCAGAAGGCTTTTGAGCAGTTTGCCGACGAGGCGGGGGTCAAACGCATGGCGGAGTTGGGTCGAACGCTTGCGCCGCGGGCGGAGATTCGCCACAGTTGGTCGTTCTTTTTCGGAACGTCTCTGGCGGCGGTGACATCGCTCGACGAGCAGTCCGCGCTGGTTCTCTTCTACAATCCGTGGGGCGATGTCGCCTGGGTGAGCCGGTGGACGGCAAGCGCGGGAGGCGCCGTTTTGACGGACGCGGAATTGGTGACGGGCGATCTGCTGCGTCGCACGCCGCTGGCGGCGCAGCCGACGCCGCTGTGGCGCCGGGACGCTTCCGTTCCGCCGCCGCTGACCGTGGCGGTCGCGGCGGGCGACAGCAGTCGGGCGTTTTTGTCGCGTTTCGGCGAAAAGAACGACACGTCCGGAAGCGCATGGCGCGCGCGTCTGTTCGGGGAGATGAGCGAGGCGCAGAAGAAGAAAGATCGCGAAGCGGTGGGGACGCTTTGGGAACAGGCGCTCTTCGGCATCCATCTTTTTTTCGAGGACGACGCGCTGGCCGAGTTGCGCGCGACCATGGGCGGGGTGCGGGACGCCCTGGCGCAAGGTCGTGTGCAGGAAGTTCTGACGCTGACGCCGGACACCTTGCCGGAAACGCGCCGGCTGCTTCTGACGACTCCGGTGCAGTGGAAGGAGGGAACTCTGGTGGCCCTGGCGACGAGCGAACGGCACGCTTTTGTCTTTCTGGCCAGTTACCAGCATCCGGCGGACGGCTTCTGTTTCTGGTTCGACATGCACGATGAAAAATTGAAAAAGCCCGTTCTGCGCCGTATCGACTACCTGAGCCACCGGCTGTCTTTCACGGAACTGGACGGCTGGGCTCGCAAGGCCGGCATGCGCAGGCCGAACGACAAGGAGAAGTAGAACAGGAACAGGGGAGGGAGTCGGTATGAAACGATGGATGGCGACCGGAACGGCTGTTTTCCTGGCTCTGGCCGGTATAATGGAAGACGCGCGGGCGGAAAAGGCCGGCGCGCCCCGGAAGCAGAACGAGAGTACGTCCGAAACAGTGGTCAAGGAACTTGCGGTCGATACCGGCAAGGAAAGCATCGGCGTTATAGGCGAAGGACTGAAGCGGCGCGGCGGAGAGATGACGAGCGATGCCTTCCGAAGCGGACACGGACCCGCTTTCGGGAGCGAGGACGCCCGCCGACTCGCCGACGAAGGCTTGCGCACGACGCGGATCGGGGAGATCGTCGACAAGGGCGGCAAGGCTATATCGCATGCCGAGTGGGTTTCGTCGGCGGCCGGACGGGCCTACGAAGAGGACTATGCCGGCGCGGCCATTGAAGGCGTCAACGGGTTCTCGCGCACGGTGGCGACGGGCGCGGCGGGCAAGGCGGCGGGCCAGGCGGCGGGCATTTGGATCGCCGCGAAAGTGGGTGCGCAATTCGGAGCGATCGGCGGTCCGGTCGGATTGGTGGGCGGTTTCGTCATAGGCGTGGGGGTCGGCTATTTGGGCGGCAAACTGTGGGACTATACCATCGGCAGCGGCGCCAAGGCGCTGGA
>CAZYAW010000186.1:0-14366 GCA_964646045.1 uncultured Victivallales bacterium
CGATGAGTGGACGGAGAACCCGACTAACTTTACCGGGAGCGTAGATTTGGGAGATATGTCAACCCACTAACCCCGAGTTCCTGCGGGGCAAGCGAGCAAGAAGAGGCCGGCCTTGTCCGGCCTCTTTTTTTTTCGAGGGCCGAGATTTCCATGTCGGATTGCGAATTCGATTCGAGAGAAGCGGCGCAACTGCGCCTGCGTCTGAAAATGGGACTGGTCGCGCTGGCCGCCGTGATTGCGGCGGGCACGCTGGGCTTTCGCGGACTGCAGCAGTGGTCCTGGCTGGAAAGCCTGTACATGACCGTCATCACCATTTCCACCGTCGGCTTCAAGGAAGTGGGCGACTTGTCGGACGCCGCCCGCCTGTTCACGATCGGCCTGATCGTATGCGGCATCGCCTCCAGCGCGCTGGTCGGCACGAGCGCGGTGGAATGGATGATCGAACGGCATAGCGGCCATGCGGGACGGAGGAGAAAGATGGGCAAGCTGATACGGAATCTGAAAGATCATATCGTCATTTGCGGATACGGGCGCATGGGGCGCTATGTGGCCAATCACCTGCAAACGCAAGGGGCGGATTTTGTGGTGGTGGAACGCAACGCGCAGATCTGCGCCTCCGTTGTCGAGCGCGGTCTGCTGGCCATTCAGGGCGACGCCAGCGACGAGACGGTGCTGGAACAGGCCGGGCTGGGGCGGGCCGCCGCGCTGGTGGCCGCGCTCAACAGCGACGCCGACAACCTGTATCTGACCCTGACCGCCCACGGGATGCGGCCGCAGCTCAATATCATCGTGCGGGCCGAAGAACAGTCCAGCCATTCGAAGTTCATGCGGGCGGGCGCGCGCAAGGTGGTTTCGCCCTACGAAATCGGGGCCGACCACATTGCGCAGCTTCTGCTGCGTCCGCAGGTCGTGGATTTCATCGAGCTGGTCACGCAGCAGGGCGCGCTGGAACTCAATATCGATCAAAGCGAACTTACGGAGGCCTCGCCGCTGTGCCGCAAGACTTTGGCCGCATCGCGCGCGCGCCAGTCGCTCGGGCGCATGGTGCTGGCCGTGCGCAAACCGGACGGCGCCACCATTTTCGATCCGCCCCCCGATACGCTGCTGGAACCCGGCGACGTGCTGGTGACCGTCGGCCGCGCCGGCCGCGAACGGCCGGAGGCGTCATGAAATCACCCGTCGCAACGTCGGCGGCGCCGGCCGCCGTTCGCGATCCGGAATCGCCCGTCTCGGCGCGGTTCGGTTTGACGATGCGTCCCTGGCGGGCCCGTTGGATCTGGTTCGACGACGACGGGACCGCGCCCAATGTGTACGGCTATTTCCGCCGGTCGTTCCGTTTGGACGGCGCTCCGCAGGGCGGTCGTCTGTTCATCGCCGCCGACACGCGCTACCAGCTTTTCGTGAACGGCCGCTTTGTCGGGCGCGGCGCGCCGCAGTCGCAGCCCTATTTTCAGTACTACGACGAGTACGACATGGACGGGCTGTTGCGGCCGGGTGAAAATTGCGTGGCGGCGCTGGTGAATCATATCGGGAACCTGCCCGATACGCGCGGCGGCCTGCTGCTGGAGATCGCGGACGCGCAGGGCGGCCTGGTCGCGGCCAGCGATGACGCCTGGCGCGCCTTGCGGTCCGCGGCCTGGCAGCAGAACACCCATGCCTATTTCCCCAACAAGGCGACGCCCTATCAGGAGTTCTTCGACGCCCGCCGCGAACCGGCGGGCTGGCGCGAGGAGAGCTTCGACGACCGCGCCTGGCCGGCCGCCCGCATTGTGGGCGGCCTGATTTCCGAACGGCCGCCCTGCGCCGGGCCCTGGAGTCGCCTGGTGGCGCGCGACATTCCGTTTATGACCGCCGATCCCGTGCGACCGGTCGCCGTGCAGCGGGTCGAGGAAAGTCTCGACCTGCGGAACCGCTCGCGGCCGAACGATCTGGCGCCCGGCCTTTCCATGGTCGGCCGCCCCTTGCGCTACGCCCGCCTGGACGATCCCGAGCATCTGTGCCGCGCCGACGGAGAAACCGTGGCGCAATCCAGTCTCGATCATCATGATCGCGATTTCGACGGACTGTACGCGCCGGCGGTGGTGCTCGATTTCGGACGGGTCGTAACCGCTCGCGTGCGTCTGCGCCTGCAAGGACCGGCCGGCGGCATGGTGGATATGGGCTACGCCGAGCGCCTGATCGACGGGCGCTTCAACATCGCCATGGAATGCGAGCTGGCCGACCGCCTCATCATGAAGGATGGCGAGCAGACCTTCGAGACCTTCGCCTGGAAAGCTTTTCGCTATCTCAAGTTGCGCTTTCGCTCCTGTTTCGAGCCGGTTCGCCTGCAGAGCGTCGAGGCGGTGGTATCGACCTATCCCTTTGCCGAGCGCGGCGCGTTCGTCGCTTCCGACGACACCCTCCAGGCCGTCTTCAATATTTCGCGCGCCACTCTGCAGTTGTGCTCCAACGAGTTTCTGATGGACACTCCGTGGCGCGAGCAGGCGCAATGGCTGGGCGATGTCGCGCTGGTGACCGTGCCGGGCCTGCGGGCCTGTTTCGGCGACAGCGTGCTGGCTCGCAAATTCTTTCTGCAAGCGGGGCAGAATCAGCATCCCACCGGCTTGCTGGCCAATGTCAGCAACATTGTGAACTACGAATGGCGCTACGACATTGCCGACTATTCCCTGTGGTGGCTGCGCGAGTTGCGGGCGCACTATCTCTATACCGGCGACGAGACCCTCTTGCATCGGCTCTATCCCCAGGCGTTGCGCATTCTGGAGGCCCACGTCGACCGGCTGAACGGCGATGGACTGCTGGAAGACATGCCCTACTGGCCGTTCATCGACTGGGCGCCGGTCGAACGGCGCGGCGTCTGCACCGCCTACAACGCCATCTTCTACGTCGCGCTGGACGCGCTGCGTCAATGGGCCGTCTGGCGCGGCGACGCCTATATCGCGAACACAACCGCGCAATTGCGGGAAGGGATGCGGGCCGCCTTTCACGACCGCCTGTTCGACCCTGCGCGCGGGGTCTATGCCGACGCCCGCATCGACGGGGAACGGTCGGCCGCGATCAGCGAGCATGCCAATATGGCGGCTGTCTGGGCCGGACTTTGTCCCGCGCCGCTTGTGCCGCGCATCGTCGAGGCGGTTTTCGAGTCCGGACGCTCGGACTTCACCGAGGCGCAGCCTTTCTTTATGACCGTGGTGCTGGCGGCCCTGGAGCGGGCCGACCGATTCGATCTGGCGCTGGAGCTCGTACGGCGCCGCTGGGGTCGCCGCATGGTGGAGCGGGGGGCCACCTCGGTGTACGAGGAGTGGGGTAGGAACGGAAGCTGGCGCGACGGTGCGGCCTACCAGGGTTTTTTGCGTTCCAACTCGCACGCCTGGTCGGCTTGTCCGGCCGAATTTCTGCTGCGCGGTCTGTTGCAACTGGAAATCCTGGAGCCCGGCTGCCGCAAAATACGCTGGCAGCCGCGGCGAACGCCGTTCGACTATCGGGCGGTCTATCCGACCCCCCGCGGCCTTCTCGGCGCCGACTGGTCGCACGGAGAGATGAGCCTGACGGTTCCGGACGGCATCGAAATCGTGGAGGCGTCCCGGTGAAGCTGGCGCAATGTCGAGCTTTGGTCACCGGCGCCGCCGTGCGCATCGGGCGGGCCATCGTCGAGGCGCTCGTGGCGCAAGGCTGCGCGGTGATTCTGCACTATCGCCGTTCCGCCGTCGCGGCGACGGAGCTGGCGAGGCGCTTGGGCGCGCACGGAAGCGTCATACTGGTACAGGGCGACTTGGCCGAGGCGGGGGCCGGTCGTCGCATCGTCGAAGAAAGCTGGGCCGCCAGCGGCGGCTTCAATATTCTGATCAACAATGCCGCCGTTTTTCACAAGGACACTCTGGACAGCGCCTCTCCGGAGAAAATCGACCGTGAATGGCGTGTCAATTTTCTGGCCCCCACTCTGCTGACGCGGGCTTTTGCCGAGAAAATGCGGGCCTGTCCGGACTTCGCGCGCGAGCCGGGGTCGGACGGTCGCGCGCCGCGCGGAAAGATTCTGCATTTGCTCGACCGGCGCGTGGCCGGGGTGGATCCCGCCTGTCTGCCCTACGAGATATCCAAGAAGATGCTGGCCGATACCGTGCGGCGCTGGGCGTTGGAGCTGGCGCCGGATCTGGCGGTCAACGGCATTGCGCCCGGCGCCGTTCTGCCGCCGAACGACGCCGACGGCGCCGCGGACGGACCCGCGCGCGACTGGGCCGGTCCGACCTTGCTGCGGGCGCCCTGCGGTCCGTCGGCCGTGGCGGAGGCCGCTCTGTTTTTGCTGGGCGCCGATACTGTAACCGGGCAAACGATTTTCGTTGACAACGGTCGCCATTTATTGCCATAGATCGCGTGACGGGGGAAATATGGACCGCATCCGCATACGCGATATCGAGTTGCAGGCCATTATCGGCACCAAGCCGGTCGAGCGTACCACGAAGCAACGGGTGCTGATTCAGTTGGATCTGGAAACCGACATGACGCGGGCCGCCCTGTCCGACCGCATCGAGGATGCGGTCAACTACAAGGACATCAAGGATCGGGTCGTGGCGCTGGTCGAGCAAAGCCGTTTCCATCTGATCGAGCGTATGGCGGAGGCCATTGCCGGTTTATGTCTGGCCGACCGACGCGTGGCTCGCGTTACGGTTGGCGTGGACAAACCCGACGCTCTGACCGGCGCGCGCAGCGTCGGCGTGGAAGTGACGCGCGATCAGTCGAGCCATGGAACGATGGAATGATGGAATGATGGTTTGAGCGCAGCTAGGGGGATCCTATGGCACGCATACTGGTAGTGGACGACGAACACAGTATTGTGGATATGCTTCACAATCTTCTGGCGACCGACGGACACGAAGTGGTCAAGGCGCTGGGCGGGGAGAAGGGCAAGGAGATCCTCGAACGGGAAGACTCGGGGCATTTCGACCTGGTGATTTCCGACATTCGCATGACGCCCGTCAACGGCATGGAGATTTTACGCCTCACGCGCGAGCATCATCCCACCACTTCCGTCATCATGCTCACCGCCTACGGCCAGGTCGAGACGGCGATTGAAGCCATGGAAATCGGCGCGTTCGACTATATCGCCAAGCCGTTCAAGATCGAAAAGCTGCTCGGCGCCATTCACGGCGCCTTGACCGCCCGCAACTTCATGGAAGAGGAAAACGCATAGGTGTCGATCAGACTGCGGACGCGCAGTTTCCTGCGCAGCTCCGCGATTGGCAGGTCCCGCGCAACATCCAGTTCCACCGCTATGTCCCGGCCCGGAACGACATGGAAAAAGTTGTCCGTATAGCGGACCTCTTCGTCCTCCACTTCCAGCCAGGCCCACAAGGCCGGACGCCGGACGGCCAGTGTGACGCGAAACGACCGCTTCCCGCTTTTCCGAATGCCGATCTTCCATTGCGGATCGCGTAAATTCATGCGCTTGGGCCGCGCCCACAAGGCCAGATTGTCGGACAGCGTCCGGCCGGCGTCATCCTGCAGTTCGGCCAGGAACAGTACGTTTTCGGCGCCGTGCTGTTGCAGAGCCTTGGCCAGAGCCAGGCTGCGCACGCGGGTGTTGGCCAGCGCCGGAATGCGTTTGCGTGTTTGGCCGCTTTCCAGAACCGTGCCGTCCAGATCCATGAGGCGCCAGGAGACGCGCGCCGTGACGGCCGTGCGCAAATCGTTGGTCGCGTGCAGTTCCGCCGTGCCGCGCTGCGCGTCTTCGAGTACGGAAATCAGCAGCGGCGCAAAGAAGCGGCGCGCCATGTGGTGCAGCGCTTTCCAGCGTCCGAAATAGTCGATGGACGACCAGCTCGCCGCCGGCCAGCAGTCGTTCAGTTGCCAGTAGAGCGTGCCCATGCCGCGCGGCATGCTGCGGCGCCAATGCTCGATGGCGTATTTCATGGCCATGCCCTGCTGAATCTGAGAAAGCCACAGCAGCATGTCGAAACGGGCGGGCAGGCGGAACCAGTCGAGCATGGTCCGCACAATGACGGAGTTGCCGATGCCGCTGCGCTGATGATGCTCCATGACCGGCGCCGTGACATTGCGGTCCGCCTCCTCGGTAAAGGCCGCCACCGTGCGCGGTTCCGGGAAGCTCTGAAATCCGAACTCGCTGTTGAAGCGGTGTGTGCAGGTGCGATACCACTCGAAAGGCTCGCCCCGGTGCCAGACGTTCCAGAGATGCGCATCGCCGCAGTGCGGGTTGTTGTAGTCCGTGCGGTCGCCCTGCGGCGTGTGGGGACTGCTCGGCCAGTAGTCGCGATCCGGATCTTCGCGGCGCAGCACGCGCGGCAGGAGCCGGTCGAAGATCTTCTTGTAGTCCGACCAGGACATTTTGCCTTGGCCCCATTGCGGCGCCAGATTGATTTGCTCCATCTCGTTGTTGCCGCACCAGAGGGCCAGACAGGCGCGATGCCGCAGGCGGCGCACGTTGTCGGTGAACTCCTGTTCCAGGTTCTCGCGAAAGGCCCGGTCGTAGGCCGGATAGGTGGCGCAGGCGAACAGGAAGTCCTGCCACACGCAGATGCCGTATTCGTCGCAGGCGTCGTAGAAGGCCTCGTCCTCGTACAGGCCGCCGCCCCAGACGCGCAGCATGTTCATGTTGGCCTGCGCGCTGTCGGCCACCAGGCGCCGATAGTCGGCCGCCGTCCGGCGCGCCAGAATCGCGTCGGCGGGTATCCAGTTGGCGCCTTTGGCGAAGAAGGGCACGCCGTTGACCACGAAGCGAAAGGATTCGCCCCACTCGTCTTCGTGGCGGTCCAGGCGCAGTGTGCGCAGGCCGATGCGTCGGCTCCAGAGATCCAGGCTTTGGCCGTCGGCGTCTTGCAGTTCCACTGCGACATCGTACAGCGCTTGCGCGCCCAGATTGTTGGGCCACCACAACTCCGCGTTTTCCACCGTCAGGTCGGCCGACAGTTGGCCGCGCCGGACTGCGACCCGGGTTTCCGCCACGACCTGGCCGTCGCGCGAAACGCGCACGGTGGCGCGGCGCGCGCCGGGCGAGAGCGTCTCGGCGCGGGCCGAGACCGTCAGCGCGACATGCGGCGCGCATTGATGATCCTGACGTACGCGCACGTCGTCCAGACGCGCGCCGCTAAAGGCCAGCAGCTCGATGTCCCGCCAAATTCCGCAGGTCACCGCCTTGAGGCCCCAGTCCCAGCCGAAATTGCAGGCCTCCTTGCGCACCCACCCCAGGCCGTCACCCGCGCAGAACCAGAGGTCGCTCAGGCGATGCGGCGCGCTTTTCTGCCGTTTTTCCATGTAGGACAATGGCGAGCGAAAGAGAATGCGGAGGACGTTGCCGGCGGGCTTCAGCAGGGCGCCCACATCGAATTCCCAGGTGCGGAACATGTTGTCGGCACTGGCGACCGGTCGGCCGTTGAGCTCGATTTCCGCCAGGGTGTCCAGTCCCGCGCAACGCAGCAGCACCCGCTCGTGGCGCAGCAGACTGGCGGGTACGTCAAAGGATCGACAGTAGGACCAGTCCGTTTCGCCAACCCATTGCATACGGAGTTCGTTGTCGCGCCAGAAGGGGTCGGGGATTTGCCCGGCCGCCAGCAAATCGTGTACCGCGTCGCCCGGCACGTTGGCCGACACGGCCGGTTGCGAGCGGTCCGCTCGCTGCAATTCCCACGCTCCATTAAGCGTCAGTCGTTCCATCGTCGCTCCTCGTGTTTTGCGGCCATAGGTCCGCTGCGCCGCGTTCCGGATTAATGGAGGGCAACATGGCGGTTCCCGCAGGCAAAAGCAATCTCAAAAAAACATTGGCGAAAGGCGGCGGGCGTGGTATGGATTTTTTTCGTGAAGGGCAGGGGGAGTGTGGCATAGGGCGTGAAGGAGCGGAGGCGCTGTGTGAAACAGCCGCATGTGGTGTTGGGCGTGACCGGCAGCATTGCCGCCTACAAGGCGGCCGAGCTGGTGCGGCTCATGAAAAAGAGAGAATGGACGGTTTCCGTGATTATGACTGAAGGCGCCCGTCATTTTGTCGGCGAGCTGACTTTCCGTACGCTGTCGCGCAATCCGGTGGCCGGCGCCATGTTCGGCGCCGACAGCGAGTGGATGCCCGGTCATGTCAGTTTGGCGGAGCGGGCCGATATACTGGCGGTGGCGCCCTGTACCGCCAATGTTCTGGCCAAGCTGGCGCACGGGCTGGCGGACGATACGCTCTCGGCCACCGCTCTGGCCTGTCGCGCGCCGTTGCTGTTGGCGCCGGCCATGAACGACGGCATGTGGGAGCATGCCGCAACGCGGGCCAACCTCCAGGCGCTGCGCGAGCGCGGCGCGCGGGTGGTGGCGCCGACCGCCGGCGATCTGGCCTGCGGCCGCGTCGGCAACGGACGCATGGCGGAACCGTTGGCGGTATTGGCGGCCATCGAGGAGGTTTTGTCGCGGTGAAAACGCTGCGCTTGCAAAAAGGCGCAACCGTGCTGGTGGAACGCGTGGAAATCGCGGAGGGCTTCTGGCAGCGCGCGCGCGGACTGCTGGGCCTGGCCGGGCTGGGCGTCGGGTGCGGGCGTCTGTTGACGCCCTGCGCGGCGGTGCATACCCTGTTTATGCGTTTCCCATTGGATTTGATCTTTATGGATGCGCGCCATTGCGTCGTAAGAACCTGCTGGAACATCCGTCCGTGGCGTTTTGTCGCCGGCGGACGGCAGGCGCAGGCCGTACTGGAAGTGGAGTCCGGATGGTTGTCGCCCGCCAGCGTGCGAACGGGCGATCAGTTGACGATAGGTTCGTGAAATATACAGCCAAAGGAGAAAGAGATGACCGTAAAGCCTTGTCGTGCGAAGTGGAAGGGAACCATGACGGATCGCGAACGGTTTTCGCGACAGATGCATTTTCAGTCGGTGGATCGCTGCTTCAATATGGAGTTCGGCTACTGGGAGGAAAATTTCCGTGAATGGCCGCTGTTTGTCGAGAACGGCGTCGCCAACAACGAGCAGGCCGATCTGTTCTTCGCGTTCGACCGTATCGAGGTCTTCCAGCCCAACCTGTGGCTGCATCCGTATTTCGAGAGGCGCGTGGTCGAGACGCGCGCCAATGTGCAGGTGATCATGAACCACGACGGGCTGCTGGCCGAAGTGCCGCTGCAGGGCGGCGGCAGTTCCATTCCGCACTACATCAAGCCCACGGTCGTCACGCCCGACGACTGGCGTCAGTGCAAAGAGGAGCGTTTACGTCTGGACGATCCGGCGCGTCGCGTGGATGTCGAGGCGCTGAAGCAGAGGCATCCGGCGGACCGCGACTACCCGCTGGGCATTCACTGCGGTTCGATGATCGGCCGCATTCGCGACATGCTGACTTTCGAGGGCATCTGCTACGCCGTGTACGACCATCCCGAGATGGTCGAGGACATGGTGGAAACCGCCTGTCAAATAGTAGAACACGCGCTTGATCAGGTTCTGGGGAAGATCGACTTCGACTACGCTTCCGGCTGGGAGGACATCTGTTTCAATCACGGTCCCATTCTGTCGATCGACTTCTTCGAGCAGGTTGTCGCGCCGCGCTATCGGCGCATCGGCGCCAAGCTGAAGGCGGCGGGCATCGACATCTGGTACACCGACTGCGACGGCGACGTGCGACCTCTGCTGCCGATTTTCATGGAGGCGGGCATCAACTGCCTGTTCCCCTACGAAGTCAACAGTTGCGTTCATCCCCGCGAACTGCTGGACCGCTATCCCGACCTGCGCATCATGGGCGGGGTCGACAAGATGCAGATGAAAAAGGGGCCGGACGCCATCAAATCCTATCTTGAGTCGCTGGTTCCCTGTGTGGAGCGAGGGGGCTATATCCCGTTCTGCGACCATCGCTGTCCGCCGGACGTCTCGCCGGAGAACTATCTCTACTATCTCGATCTCAAGGAGCGCATGTTCGGGGCCTAGCTCTTGTAGTTCTCCGGGCGGATGTGCAGGCGGCGGATGGCGTAGTTCATGATGCGGGCCGTGGTTTGCAGGTGGCGGGCGGCGGCGGCCCGGTTGCCGCGGTGCCGTTTGAGCGCATCGATCACGATCTCGCGTTCGTAGGCGTCCAGCAGGGCCTGCAGGCTGCCGCCTTCCGCCGGAATGAGGGCGGTGCCGGTCTCTTCGCTGGTTTGCAGCGAGGGCGGTAGGTTGTAGCCGTGTACCACCTGGTCGGTCGTCGTCAGGACGGCTCGCTCGATGCAGTTCTCCAGCTCGCGCACGTTGCCGGGCCAGTGATAGAGCATCATCATGTTGATGGCCGCCGTCGAGATGCGGGCGATCGGCTTGCCGTACGCCTGGCTGTACTTGCGGGCAAAGGCGTCGGCCAGCAGCAGGATGTCCGGTTTGCGCTCGCGCAGGGGCGGAATGTGGATCGGGAAGACGTTGAGCCGGTAGTACAGATCTTCGCGGAAACGACCTTGCTCCATGAAGGCCTCGATGTTGCGGCTGGTCGCGGCGATGATGCGCACATTGGTGGAAATCGGCGTATGGCCGCCGACCCGCTCGAAGGCCCGTTCCTGCAGCACCCGCAGCAGGCGCACCTGTACGGACGGGGCGATGTCTCCGATTTCGTCGAGAAAGAGCGTACCGCCGTTGGCCAGCTCGAAACGGCCCTTGCGTTGCTGCGCCGCGCCGGTGAACGATCCTTTCTCGTGTCCGAACAGTTCGCTTTCAATTAAATTCTCAGGCAGTGCGGCGCAGTTGACAGCCACCCAGGGTCCGTCCTTGCGCGCGCTGCTGGAGTGAATGGCGCGGGCCACCAGTTCCTTACCCGTTCCCGATTCGCCGCGAATCAGCACCGTGGCCGAACTGTCCGCCACCTGGGCGATTTGCTCGTACACCCGTCGCATGTTGTTGCTGTTGCCAATGATGTTGCCCGGCCGGTAGCGGTCGTCGAGCTGCAGTCGCAGGCGGCGGTTCTCCTCCATCAGACTGCGCCGTTCCTCCATCTGTGCGCGAATGCGAAAAACGGATTCGGCCAGCACGTTGGCGACCAGCTTCAGGAAATTGGCGTCCCGTTCCAGGTCGCCCTGCGGCGCTACCGGGCGGTCGATGCTCATGGTGCCGATCACTTGATTCTGGTGCAGGATCGGTACGCAGATGAAGGCCACGCGGCGGGTCTTGCGCGACTGGGTGCGGTCGAGAAAGTTGGGGTCCTGGGTGATGTCGGGAACAATGGCCGGTTTACCGAGCTTGGCTACGCGGCCGGTGATGCCGTCGCCCAGGCGATACTGTCCGCGCTCGCGCTCCTTGACGGAAAGTCCGCGCGAGGCCTCGATGACGAGTTCTTCGCTGCCGGGTCGCAGCAGCGTCAGCGTGCCGCGCGACATGTCGAATTCCGTTTCCAGAATATCGAGCACCTCGTTCATGAGATGCTGCACGTCCATTTCGTGGGCCAGCGCCTGCGATATGCGGTACAGCGTCTCCAGTTCCCGGTTGTCTCGGCTTTTGGAGGTGAACACCATCGTTATTACAGGGTTTTAAGGTGGTGGGCGATACAGGACTTGAACCTGTAACATCCAGCGTGTAAAGCTGGCGCTCTGCCAATTGAGCTAATCGCCCCGAAAAATATATTTGCCACGGACTCCATGGGACACACGGAAAGAGTCTTGCGGCACGGTTCCTCTGGCTTGATTCCGTGTAATTTGTGTTATCCGCGGTTCAACAGTTCGGTTGTCTGCCTGTGCGTGCCTGCCTGCCGCGCCGGGCTCGGCGCCGGCAGGCAGGCACGCAGACAGGCGGGCGATAGCCCGCCTTAGGGATACAGGCCCGGGCGGTCCAGACCCTCCGTTTCCGGCAGGCCGAAGAGCAGGTTCATGTTTTGCAGGGCCGAACCGGCCTGGCCTTTGACCAGATTGTCGATATACGAGACGATGCGGGCCCGGCGCGCGCGCGCGTCCACGCTGACGACCAGATTGCAATAGTTGGTGCCGCGCACGTGCATCGAGCCCACGGCGGCGGCGCTGTCCCAAACGCGGACAAACGGCGAGTCGCGATAAAAATCGCGTACCGTTTGCAGGAGAGCCTCTTCCGTCATGTCGCGCTTGAGGTCGGCATAGAGGCAGGAAAGGATGCCGCGACAGACCGGCACCACTTGCGCCGTGAAGGTGACGATCGCCTTTTCGCCGGCCAAGAGACCGAGTTCGCGCTCGATTTCGCAGACATGCTGGTGGCCGGCCAGCTTATAGGCGTTCATGTTGTCGTAGCGGGCCGGATAGTGAAAGGAGGCGTTGGGCTTCTTGCCTCCCCCGGATACACCGGTTTTGCAGTCGCAAATCAGACGGTTCATTTCAACCAGTTGTCGCGCGCACAGCGGGGCCAGGCCCAAAATGCAACTGACGGCGAAACAGCCCGGATTGCCGACGATCGAGGTGGCGGACGTGATTTCCTGGCGATGCAACTCGGGCAAACCGTACACCGCAGCGGCCAGCAGATCGGGGGCGGCATGCTCGGGGCTGCGTCCGATGCGCGTGGCGTAGTCGGCGTAGTCGGGCAGGGTGTTGAAGCGAAAGTCGCCGCTGTAGTCCACCACTCTGGTTTTTTGCTCGACCGCTGCGCGTGCCAGTTTCATGCCCACGCCGTCGGGCGTGGCCATGAACACGACATCGGCGGGAACCTGCGCTTCCGGAGAGTCCGGCGCCACCACAACTTGATCCACGTAGCCTGTCAGATGCGGATACAGGGCGCTGAGCGGCAGACCCACGTTTTCCACGTCCACCAGCGCCGCAATTTCCGCGTGCGGATGTCGGCTCAGCAACTCCGCGATGCCTACGCCGCCATATCCGCCCGCCCCGACAATTTTCGCCCTCACACGCATCGTCTTCCGCTCCTTTTCCCGATCCGGTCCTCCGCTTGCGGAAAGACCCTTGTGGATAAAGATGCGAGACATAGCATGACGGAAGCGACAATGCACGAAAATTTCTCGATTTTTTCTTGCGCTCGCTGTCGCTATAGCATACAATTCGTCTTACTATATGAAAAAGAAGGGTGCCAATACTGCGGAAGACGAATCCGCCGCGCCAGCGTCGCCGGCGACGGTCGGCGAGCCTGTCGCGCCTGACGCGGCGTTGCGAAGCCGGCCTTCGGCGCCGATCGCCAACCTCGATCTTGAAATGCGCATCGAGGTCATGCGCCAGAAACTCGAACAGGCGGAAGCGGCGCGCGCACGCTATTTCGATCTGTACGACCTGGCGCCGGTCGGCTATCTGACGCTGGACGGCCAGGGCTGCGCAGAGGAGGCCAATCTTACGGCGGCCGCCCTTCTGGGGGTCAGTCGTGAAGATCTGGTCGGCAAAACGCTCACCGGTTTCATTGCGCGCCAGGATCACGGCGCCTACGACGACTTGCGCACGCGCTTGAGCAAGACCGGCATGCCGCAGACTTGCGAAGTCAGGATGCTACGCAAGGGATCCTCTGAATTCTGGGTGCGGATCGAATGTTCGCCGCTCGGTTCGTCTGTGGGGGATGCGACAGGCAGCCGCTGCGTGATCAGCGATATTTCGGATCGCAGACGGGCGGACATCAACGAGCGCCGATTGGAAAGCATATTCCGGGTGGCCCCGATCGGGATCGGCCTGGTGCGGCGCCGCGTTATCATGGAAGTTAACGACACTCTCTGTCGCATGACCGGTTACTCGCGTTTCGAGTTGATCGGCCAGAATTCCCGTATGCTGTATCCCGCCCAGGAAGATTTCGAGTATGTCGGTCGCGAGAAGTATCGGCAGATCGAGGAAGAAGGCAGCGGCAGCGTCGAAACGCGCTGGCGGCGGAAGTCGGGGGAAATCCTGGATATTCTGCTGCGCTCGACGCCGGTCGATCCGCAGGATATTGCCGCCGGAGTGACCTTTACGGCGTTGGACATCACCGAGCGTAAACGAGCGGAAGCCGGATTGCATCGACAATTGCGTTTCGAGCAAATGGTGGCCGCTCTGGCTTCACGTCTGATCGGTGCGGGTGCGAACGATTTGGATCGCGCCGTCGCCGACGCTTTGCGCGATATGGGCGAATTCTTCGCCGCCGATCGCTGCTACGTCTTTCGCTTCGACCCGGACGGCGAGCATTTCGACGTTTCGTACGAGTGGTGCCGCGAGGGAACCACCGCGCAAATGCAGCATTTGCAAAATGTGCCCCTGCGCAATCTCCCCTGGTTCCGCGAGCAAATGGAGTCGCAATCTTATCTGGCCATTGACGATGTGGCGGCGCTGCCGCCGCAGGCGCAGGCCGAAAAAAGCGAATTCGAGTCGCAGGAGATTGTCTCGCTGCTGCTGTTCCCTTTCCGCAAGGCGGGGCGGGGCGCCCATATGCTGGGCTTCGATTGCTGTCGCAACCGGACCCGCTGGGAAGAGGATCGCATCGGTCTGGTCAAAGTTGTCGCCGACATTCTGGGCGACGCTTTCGAGAGGG
>CAZYAW010000187.1:0-5798 GCA_964646045.1 uncultured Victivallales bacterium
CGGGCACGAAGCGTCCAGCACGTAGAGAATCAGATCGGCCCGCCGCATCGCGTCGCGGGCGCGATCCACGCCCTCCTGTTCGATGCAGCAGCCGGCGTCGCGCAAGCCGGCGGTATCCATCAGGCGCACCGGATACCCGTCCAGAACCCAGGTCTCCTCGATCGTATCGCGCGTGGTGCCCGGCATTTCGGAAACAATGGCGCGCTCCTGTCCCAGCAGCGTATTGAGCAAAGTGGATTTCCCCGCATTGGGCCGCCCGAGAATCACCGATAAGACGCCCTCGCGCAGGAGGCGCCCTTCGCGGACGCGGCGGCGCAGACGCGCCAGGCGTTGGCGTTGACATTCCATGCGCCGACCGGCCGCCGCGGCCGCCGTCGCGCCGGTGTCGTCGTCCTCGTCGAAATCCAGCGCCGCCTCGATATCGGCGGCCGCCGAAAGCAATTCGTCGTATATGGACGCCAGCTCGGCGCTGGAACGTCCTTGCAACTGCTCCAGCGCCGCCGCCGCGGCCCGCTCCGACTGAGCCCGAATCATGTCGGCCACGGCTTCGGCCTGCAGCAGATCCAGGCGCCCGTTCAGAAAGGCCCGGCGCGTGAACTCGCCCGGCTCGGCCAAACGGGCGCCGGCCTCCAGAACGGCCTGCAATATGCGACGCGCGGAGACACGACCGCCATGACACTGAATCTCGACTACGTCGTCGCGCGTATAGCTGCGCGGAGCGCGAAACACCAGCAACACCGCTTCGTCCAGCTCCTGCGCTTCGCCTTGCGGAGCCTGGCGACGGACGTGTCCGCGCAGGAAACGACCGTCCGCACAGCGGGAGGGTCGTTGCGCGCCGCCCGCAAACACCCGATCCGCGATCG
The DNA here is from genome assembly GCA_964646045.1 of uncultured Victivallales bacterium. GTDB lineage: Bacteria > Verrucomicrobiota > Kiritimatiellia > UBA8416 > SLMC01 > CAZYAW01. Next base: position 864 of record CAZYAW010000187.1, read on the forward strand.
CCAGACTGGCGGGACCGGCCAGGCGCACAATGGCAATGGCCCCCTCGCCCGGCGCCGTTGCCACGGCGGCCACGGTGTCAATGTCGTACGCCGCCGCGCCTGAAAGTCGCTCGTCAGAAGGGACAGTCATGGTCTTCCGCCGTCCCGGCGCCCGCTTCGGCGGAGTCGTCGGATGCGGCGTCCAGCGGCTCCGTCACCAGCGTTGCGCCGTTTTCGACCAACTTCTCGATACGTCGCTCGACTTCGTTCAGCTTGGCCGAGCAGAAGGCGATGCGTTGGCGGCCCTCCTCGAAACGGGCGATCATGGCTTCCAGCCCCAGTCCGCCCGACTCCATTTCCTCCACGATTTTTTCCAGGCGCTCCAACGCCGCCTCAAAGCTCTCGTTCGTCTTTTCGCCCGCTTTTGCCGCCTTCATAGACTCTCCTTTTTGCCATAGGCGTACCGCATCGAACCGTTCGCCGTCAAGCCGGATTCTGCGGCCATGGAGAAAACGCTTGATTCGCACCGCAATATGGGGCAGGTTGCCGTCCATGAACGATTCTCTGCCCATAACATCCGAGGGGGATGCGGAAGTGGCCGAGCGCTTCCGGAAAATGGATGCGGCGGCGATCGGACGGCTGCCTCTGCAATCTTTCGAGGGTCCGATCCGCATTGTCGATACGGACGAGAAAACGCGCCAGGCGGTGCGCGAACTGCGCCGGGACTCGCTGTTGGGCTTCGACACCGAAACGCGGCCGGCCTTTACCCGCGGAGTCTCGTACGATCCGGCCCTTATTCAGTTGGCCGACCGCAACAGCGCCTATATCTTTCTCCTGCGCGACATCGGCTTTCACGAGGAATTGCAGGCCCTGCTGAGCGATGCGAACCTGATCAAATCCGGCGTGGCGGTGACCGGCGACATTCGCGCTCTGCGCAAGATGGCGGACTTTACACCGCGCGGCTTTGTCGATCTGGGCTCGGTCGCCAAGCGCAACGGCATTCCGCATCACGGCTTGCGCGGTCTGGCGGCGCGACTGCTGGGCATTCGCATCTCGAAAAGCGAGCGCTTCACCAACTGGGCACGGCGCCATATTCCGGCCCGGTCTCTGGCCTACGCAGCCACCGACGCCTGGCTGGGCCGCGAATTGTACCTGAAAATGCGGGATTTCGGCTGCCAGGGCATGCTTCCCGAAGACCCGAGCGTGGCGGCGAGTCCGGCCCGACCCCGCCGACGCCCGCGGAGAACAACGCCATGAGCGCCCCCCCCTTTTTCGACCCGGTTGTTCCGGCCGCCGCGGATCTCGGCCTGCCAGACCGCCAGGTACGGGCCGTGGCCGCTCTGTTCGCCGAGGGCAATACCCTGCCGTTCATTGCGCGCTACCGCAAGGAAGTCCACGGCAACCTGGACGAAGTGCAGATTGCCGACATTCAGGAAAGACTCTCCTACTACGGCACGCTCGAGGCGCGCCGTCAGACGATCCTGAAATCCATCGAGGAACAGGGCGCTTTGACCGAGACCCTGCGCGGCAAGATCGAAGCGGCCCGCTCCAAGTCCGAAATCGAGGACTACTATCTGCCCTTTAAACCGAAACGGCGTACGCGCGCCGCCATGGCCCGCGAAAAGGGCCTGGAACCGCTGGCGCGGCTGATGATGGATCAGCCGGCGCAGGGCGCGCCCGCCGCCGCCGCGCGCCCGTACGTCAACAAGGAGAAAGGCGTTGCGGACGAGGATGCCGCCCTCGCCGGCGCGCGCGACATTGTGGCCGAATGGATCGCTGAAAACGCCGAGGCGCGCGCCTGGCTGCGCAAAACCTATGGCGATACAGGCCTGGTGATTTCCGAGGCGACCCCGTCCGACACGCCGCCGGAAGCTTCAAAATACAAGGACTACTTCGATTTCCGCCAGGCGATTCGCGATATTCCCTCGCACCGCTACCTGGCCATCCGGCGCGGCGAAAACGAGGGCGTATTGCGGCGCCGACTGAGCATTGACGCGGATGCCGCGCGACTCCATATTGCGGAACTGTGCGGACGCCGCGCGGAATCGCCTTTTGCCGCGGAATTCGATGCGGCGCTGCACGACGCCTACAAGCGTCTGCTGGCCCCCGCCGTGGAGATGGACGTGGCGGTGGAAATGAAGATGGCGGCCGACCGGGCGGCCGTGGAAATCTTCGCCGGGAATCTGCGCAGCCTGCTGCTGGCCGCGCCGTTCGGCGAAAAAGCGGTGGTCGGCGTCGATCCCGGACTGCGCACCGGCTGCAAGTGCGCGGCCGTGGACGCCACCGGCAAATATCTGGGCGCCACCACGGTCTATCCGAGCCAGGGCGCGGCGCAGGCGCAACGGGCGCAGGCCGAACTGGCCGTTTTTATCGAAAAGTATGCGCCGCAAGCCGTGGCGGTGGGCAACGGTACGGCCGGCCGCGAGACGGAAGCCCTGGTCCGCGAAGTCCTCAAACGCATGGACCGCCAGGACGTGGCCGTGGTTTCCGTAAGCGAGGCGGGAGCCTCGGTGTACAGCGCGTCGGCGCTGGCGCGCGCGGAATTCCCCGATCTCGACCTGACCGTACGCGGCGCCATTTCCATTGCGCGCCGCCTGCAGGATCCGCTGGCCGAACTGGTCAAGGTCGATCCGAAATCGATCGGGGTCGGCCAGTATCAGCACGATGTCTATCCCGAACGGCTCAAGGACAAGCTGGACGAGGTCGTGGTCAGTTGCGTCAACCGCGTGGGCGTGGAACTCAATACGGCCAGCGCCCCTCTGCTGGCGCGGGTGGCGGGCATCGGCGATGCGCTGGCCCATAAAATCGTGGCCCATCGCGACCGTTACGGCGCTTTTCGCAGTCGCCAGGATCTGCTCAAGGTGCCCGGACTCGGTCCGCGCGCGTTCGAGCAGTGCGCCGGTTTTCTGCGCATTCGGGGCGGCGCCCACCCGCTGGACGCTTCCGCCGTCCACCCGGAACGCTACAAGCTGGTGGAAACCATGGCCGCCGACCTGAAGACAGACCTCAAGGATCTGATCGGCCATGCCGAACGTGTCGCCGCCATTCGCATCGAAGCCTACATCGGCCCGCTAACGGGCGAGCCGACACTGCGCGACATCGTCGCGGAACTGCAGAAACCCGGACGCGATCCGCGCGACCGCTTCGAGGCGACGGGCTTTCGCGATGACGTCACCTCGCCCGAGCATCTGACGCCCGGCATGACGCTGCAGGGCGTGGTAACCAATGTGACGGCTTTCGGGGCGTTCGTCGATATCGGCGTGCATCAGGACGGACTGGTCCACATCTCGCAGTTGAGCGACCGCTTCATTCGCGATCCGGCGGAAGTCGTGCAGGCGGGCGACCGCATCACGGTGCGTGTCCTGGAAGTGGATCTGGCACGCAAACGCATCGGCTTGAGCGCCCGACCGGCGGCAGCAGCAGCGCCCGCCCCGCCGAAGAAGCGCTCCGCCCCGGCGCCGACGACTCGGAATCCCGCACCGCCGGCGACACGCCGCCCGCGCCCCGCGGCCGCTTTCACCAACAATCCGTTCGACCGCCTTTTGCCGTCGTAGCGGGAAAAAGAAAGGCACAAAAATGCACTATCGCTCACTGGGCCGTTCCGGCCTCAAAATCAGCGCGGTTTCTCTGGGTTCCTGGCGCACCTTCGGGGTGACGGTCGACGAGGCCGGCACGGAAGCCTGCCTGCGCACGGCCTATGAGCAGGGCGTCAATTTCTTCGACGGCGCGGAAGGGTACGGCGCCGGAGCGGCGGAAAGCGCCATGGGCCGCGTCTTTCGCAAACTGGCCTGGCCGCGCGACACGTTCTGCGTGTCCAGCAAGGTCTTCCATGGCGGTTCCGGCCCCAACCAGTCGGGACTGTCGCGCAAGCACGTGGTCGAAGCCTGCCATGCGGCCCTGCAACGCATGGGGCTCGACTATCTCGATCTGTATTACTGCCACCGACCCGACCCGGACACGCCGCTCGACGAAATCGTCCACACCATGAACGAGCTGATCCAGCGCGGTCACATTCTCTACTGGGGCGCCAGCAACTTCTCCGCCGCCGACCTGCTGCAAATGGGCGCCATCGCCGAACGCGACGGACTGGTCGGCCCCGCCATGGAGCAGCCGCGCTACAATATGCTCGACCGCGCCCGCGTGGAATGCGAGCTGGAACCGGTCTTCGCTCGTTACGGGCTGGGCGCCACGGTCTATTCGCCCTTGGCGGTCGGCATCCTGAGCGGCAAATACAACGACGGCCTGCCGCCCGACAGCGCGCTGGCGCAAAACGAGGCCCTGCGCCGACGGCTGACGCCGGAGAACCTGGCCAAAACACGCCGCATCGCCGCCCTCGCGCGCGAACTGGAAATGCCGCCCGCGCAACTGGCCCTGGCCTGGTGCCTCAAGAATCCGCGCGTCAGCACGGTCATCACCGGCGCCAGCCGTCCGCAACAGGTCATGGAAAATGTGGCGGCGGCCGACGCCGTCAGTCGCCTGAACGACGATGTCATGCGCCAAATCGAGACGATCCTGAGCGAAGAACCGCAGGCGTGAGAAGTGGAAGGAGGCTCTTGTGAAACCCCTTGCGGAACGTAGGCTTCGTCCAAAAAACACGGGCAAGATGCCCATGCCACTTTCGACAGGCAAGGGATTTGGCAAGAGCCTCGAAATGACAAAAGGTTGATCATGTCCGCAAAACCGCGCAACGTATTGTTCCTGACCAGCGACCAGCAGCACTGGATGACCCTCGGCTATCTCAATCCGGAAGTGCATACGCCGAATCTCGACCGCCTGGCCCGCAGCGGCATGGCCTTTCAGCGGGCCTATACCGTCAATCCGACTTGCACGCCAACGCGGGCGAGCTGGATTACCGGTCTCTATCCCAGCCAGCACGGAGCCTACTCGCTGGGCACGAAACTGATGGAAAACGTGCCGACGGTCGGCGACGTCTTCCACCGCTGCGGCTACCGCACG
>CAZYAW010000188.1:0-5491 GCA_964646045.1 uncultured Victivallales bacterium
GCGATCGAGGCTAACCGCCACGTCGAAACAGCTCTTTCCCTGCTGCGGGAAACCAGCATGGCGGTGTTGCTGGCCGATGCGACATCACGCGGGAAAAAACCCGGAAACAGGACAAAAACAGAGCCGAGAAACCGTCCTAAACGAGGCTTAACTAAGTGCCATTCTATACTGATCTCAACGATCAAAGTCCCGCCTTGCCACGGAAATCCACGAATGCCTTTCCGCGTTGCATCTACTCCTCCTGCTGCTGACTATGCTTTCTTCAGCATCAGCGCCAGCGTACGCCGCGGTTTGACCTCGACCGTGACGGACAGGCCGTCCTTCGCGATCCGGGCGGGAAGAGCGCGATCGTCGTCCATCGAGCGAACGACCAGTCGTTTCGCGTCTTTCGCCAGGCCCAGCGCGTTCGTATCGATCGTCAGCCGCGAGCAAACCGTCTTGCCGCCGGTATTGCGCACCGTAAAACACATGCGGTTGGCCCGTTTGCCGAACCGTTCCACCCACAACCCTTCCGCTTGCGCGTACGGTATCGCTTGCCAGCCCAGGCGGGCAATCCGCTGCAGGCGCGGCATGTGGGCTTTCACCGCTTCGTCCAGATGCGTGTCTCCCGGCGCCATGCCGAAGAGCAATGCGCGATCGGCCATCTCCTGCCATTTGGCCGGCGTTCCGGGTTCCCGGTGGTCGCCGATGAAGACGAAGGGCTTGGCGCCGCACAGCATGCGATGCACCGACAGTCGTTCTTCGTCGTTGTCGCAAATGCGCACCTCGCGGAACAAGACGTCAAAATAAGGGGCACAGTACATCATGGCGTGCTCGATGCAGCAATTGGCCATAATGTAGCCGCCGTCATCGCGCACCAGCTTGGCATGACGTTTGGCCCAGGCCGCGTCGCCGAAACCCTTGACCTGGCAGATCCGGCCGGTTTCGGGATCGAAGGTCGCGGGAATTTCCATCTCGGTCAAATGCGAGCGGCGGTAGTTGAGCCGGCGGAAGCCCGAAAAATCGCAATGCCCGTCGTAGGCGACACCGGTCGGTCCGCGGAAGCCTTCTTCCTTCCACCGCTTGCGAAAGCGGAACTGCCAGTCTTCGGCCAGCGATGCGCGATTCGGTTTGGGCAGGTTCGGATCCATATCGCCCGGCATCAGCCAGCAGCTTACCTTGGGATACTCGAAGCTGATGCGATCGAGTTTTCCCTCACGGTCTTCGAGATAGCTGTTGTAGGCCGCCAGGGCGCTGATATCGTCGGGACACCCGCAGAGCTGGTTGTTCTGGCCATGCGAGCCCGGAGCGCGGCCTTCGGCTTGCGCCTTCAGCAGCGCCAGTTGCGCGTCGCGCGTGATATCGCCCGGCATCTCTTCCAACGGCCAGCCGCGCTGGCCGGTGTGCGCGTTATCGCCCGGCGCCTCGTGAAACCAGTACCACGGTCCGCGCCAATGGAAGGAGACCAGGTCGTATCGGGCGGCCAGCGCAGCCACGTTCTCGGGCATCTCGCCGTCGGTCCACTGATAGTCGTTTTCGTGAAACGCCCAGCCGCGCGCCCGCAAGTCGTCCTGGGGCAGATGATCTTTCGGCAGGTATCCGCAATTGCCATGCCGGTTGAGATGCACGCGAAACAGTTGCGGGAAGAAACGACGATAACGATCCGATGCCGACCGGATGCCCCAGGCCGGGTCCGCGGTATAGAGGATCGCGCGGAAGGAAGCGCGCGACGGAAACTTGCGCGTCTCGGGGGTGATGCCCAGGTTGAACGCGATGCGGTAGCCGTTCTCGTCCGCCGAGATCAGAAACACGCGCGGCTCGTTCACGGGCATGCCGAGCGCCAGGCATTTGTCTTTGTCGCGCACGCAGGAAAAGGGCAGCTTGTTGGTGCGTATCGGCAATACATCCGGTATTTCGTCGGCAAAGCCGTAGCCCGAGATGCCGAGGTAGATGCAATCTTCAGGTTTGGAAGGATAGGTACAACCGCGCTGGATCTGGCGCGCGGTAGCCGCGGTGTTTTCCCAGGTCCATCCGGTCAGGTTGAGCGGTACCGTGAAAACCGCGGTAATGGCCCGGTCCACGCCGCTGGTATCGCGGACTTCGCCCTCGATCTCGATATAGCGGCCGCCGCGCAGCGTGGCGGTCAGTTCGAGCGCCGCGCTCGGGATGGCGCCTTCGAAGCGGACGCCACCGCGCACGGCGGAGCTTTTACCCTCGAAAGCGCCGTGATCGCGCACGCGGCCGTCGGGACGCAGCGTTTCGGTCGCCGAAAATCCGCCGGAGCCCGACAACGGCGTCGCCTTGCCGTTCCACCGGACCTCCTTCACCCGACCGTCCATGAAATCTATGTTCAATCCGCCCTCCGCTTTCAGCGTCGTTCCGGTTCTTGCTTTGGACATGGTCATATTCTCCTGTTTTGATGGAACCTCATTGCGAATCCGAGGAAGGCCACGATACCGGCTTACGGGACGGGCACGGTGGCGTCGGCGGGGTGGGTGAGAGGCGGATAGGGCCTGTCCCTGGCCCAACCTTGGACTTCACCGATCGGTCGAACGGTCGAAGTCATCCTCCTCGCCTCTTTCGCGGGTATGAGAGATCGGCCGAGGCTTACGGATAACGGCGAGATACCTCCCCGGTCGTCCACCGTAAGCGTCGCCGTAAGCATGCACCGAACTGAACTTCTCCTAATCGTTTGTCCTAATCTTTGGCCTTTATCTCCGCGGAATGCGGATTAAAGGTGTAGCTCAAGTCGCCGACGGTGACTTTGATTTTGTCGCCGTCGCGCGTGAGCGAGCAGGGGGGCATCTGCTTGGTTTGCGTATCGGTCGGGTAGAGTACGTGCAGATACACGCAGTCCTCGCCGGGGGCGGCGGGGGCGACGTCCAGCCGCCAGGCTCCCATCTGCGAGTCCGGCCCCAGAATGCGGACGGCGGGTTCTTGCTGGCCCTTCTTGGCGTAGGTATGAGCGAACTGGCCGTCTTCGGTCTTGAAGATCGATTTCCAGCCGTCGGGCAGGGCGTTTTGGCCCTGCCAGTCGCATTCCTTCCCTGGGCCGCCGACCTTGCGGATGACCGGCTTTTCGGGCAGCAGCGTCCGGCAGAAGAGTCGCGCCGGGCCGTTGTCCGCCATGGCCAGCGAGCCGTCCACCTGAGGTTCAAAGGTGGTATGGACCGTCCAGCGGTGCTCGATGTCCTTGTCGGGATTGACGCGGTCGAGCACCAGAAGGTACTTGTAGCCCAAAAAGACCAGCTCGCGGGTCCATTCCCAGACCGCTCCGACGTTTTTGCCGTCCACCAGGTGTTTGTGCATGGTGAGGTCAGCCAGGGCGCGGGCGTATTGGTCGTTGGCCTCGTGTTCGATCAGCCGCCCCATCGGGAGCGCGGCCCAGGGCTTGTCGTCCTTGCCGCCCTTGAGGGTGGCGTCGCGGCGAAGCTCTTTCCAGGTTTCCCATGAGAACAGGCCCTGGGGCCATTTCGGATGGCTGATGGCGTTGAACTTGGGAAAGCTCATCGCCATGGCTTTGCCGTCGGCGGCCTTCCGGGTAAAAACAACGCTGTTGGCGCTCCAGGGCGTGCGGTAATAGTTATGCACCGGGGACTTCCAGCCGACGTAGTCGCCGTTCTTGATGGCCAAGGGGCGTTGTTTGAAGATGATAAATTTACCCTGGTCGGCGGTGCCGTGGGTGTCGGGGCTTTCGCCGGCTCGGAAATGGATGATGGTGGCGTCGTCTTCCCATCCGCTGCGCCAGCAGACGATGCCGTGCAGGTCGGGACTGAACACCTCGGTGCGGCCCAGGTCGCTGTAGGGTCTGGCGGGTATCTCCGGGTCGTTGAATACAATCCATTGCCACATGTAGAGATTATGGATGTCGTAAAGCCCGTAGCGTTTGTAGATGTTGTTGCCGTGCGTTCGCCCCACGCCGTGCCGATACATGCTGGTGAGCGCATCGAGGCTCATCCGATACTGCGAGGAATCGCGGGTATCGAGGTCCCACGTATCGCCGTCCTTTACGAAGCAGCCGTTGGGGTAGGTCATCCAGATTTGGAACAGCATCTGTCGTTCGGCCCAGTTGCCCTGATGTTCTTTGATCCACTTGCCGGCGTCCCAGTCGGTGGCGCTGCGCCAGCAGGCGATGGCGTTGGCCAGATCGGTGAACTCGTGCATATAGGCGTAGCTGCCGCCGGTCGAGGCCCCGTCCTCCGCCTGGCGAATCGTGCCCATCCGTTCGACCAGGAATTTATAGGCGGCCTCCAGATATTCCTGCCCGCGCGGGTGTTCGTCGGCAATGGCCAGGGCGCAGGCGGTCAGCGACCCCAGGCAGCCGGAGAAACGGCTGTAGAAAGGGTTTTCTTTGTGATTGGTGAGGTATTGAATGTTGAATTGGCAGCGCAGATTCAAGTAGTGCCGGCGGTCGGCCTTCATCTCTTCGGTGAAGTCCGGGTGGTTGTAGAGCCAATCGTAGGTCAACGCCATTTTCTGGTCGTTGATGCCCCAGTACGACGGGGTATGGCCGCTGGTTCGCTGCTGCATGAAGCGCTGCAACGCCGCACGACCCGCTTCCACGTCGTCCTCCAGCAACCAAAGCGTGGTGTACTTCACGTTTTTCGCCTCGCTGGTCTTCAGCTTGTCCCGCAGCTTCTGCATCTTGGCCTGGTATTCGGGTTGGCCCTGCCAGGATTTGATCTTCTCTACCGAGGGTCCGTCCCAGGCCTTTGGTCGGAGGAAGATGCGCGGGTGTTCCTTTCGGACCTTGGGCAGGTCCTCCGAACGCGCCGCTGAGATCATCCCCAACACCCATGCCGCCACCGCCACCAAAACCATCCTTCGCATGATACTTCCTCCGCATTAATACCGCGCCAACCTGCGGCCGCCCGCCGTCGTAACCGGCTACCCCTTCGACTATTCATCGTAACAGCAGTACCAGTGCCGCTGAAGAATCTCTTCAAAGGTGGAGATGTAGCAGAATCGGGCTGGTAGCATCAAGTCTCCGGCGGCAATTCGCATTATGGCAAGGGTGCAGGACAGGAAAGTTACCGTCGCCGATCCTAATCGCACTCTCTGCACTCGCGAATCCTGCCGGAGGCAGCTTTTCGCGTTGTGCCTTGCCTTCTTCGGGGGGACCAGCTCCGCTGGGATTGGGGATGGAGAGAGTGCGATCAGTTAGTCTGGTTTCGCCCCCGGCCCATGACCGAGGGTGGCCCGTCGTTGACGAAAATGGCGCATGGCCGACGCGTACGCGGGTTCTTCGGCCAGGTTGCGTTCTTCGCCGGGGTCACGGGCAAGGTCAAACAGGACCTCCGGTGTGCTTTCGCCGTAATACTGGTATTTGAGGCTGTCCTGTTTGATCATCAGTTGGTCCCGATTGAGTTGCGAAATCGCCTCGTTGGACCATACGTCCGTTTTCCCGTCCATTAGCGGCGCCAGACTGCGGCTGTCCAGTCCGTCCGGAATCTCGATTCCCGCCAGATCGCATAAGGTTGCGAACAGGTCGCAGAGACTGACGTTGGCGTCG
>CAZYAW010000189.1:0-10572 GCA_964646045.1 uncultured Victivallales bacterium
TATATGCCGGCTTCGGCGGCGGCGCGCAACCCCATAACCTGCGTGACGGTCACGGACAAGTCCTGTTCGCCCGGACGCGGCTCGTAACGCCAGCCGCCCCTCGCACTCTGAACGCGCACGACGAGATCGACGGCGCGAATCAGCCCGTCGCGAATCTCCGGATTGTGGGTCATGCCGTAGGCTTCCGCCAGCGCCAGCATGGCCAGGCCGTGTTCGTACATGCCGTTCTTGCCGCCCAGTCCGACCAGCAATCCGTCCTGTCGTTGCGTGGCGAGCAGATTTTCGACGCCTTTGGCGATCGGCACGCCGTATTTCCCCTTGCCGGGCGTATTGCCGTTGACCATCAGCGCGATGACCGCCAGCGCGGTCTCGGCATTGTTGCCCCAACCTCCGTTTTTCCTCTGCTGCGCGGCCAGCCAGGCCTGCGCCTTGCCGATGGCCTTCTCGACGCGCGGCTCGATCGGCACCACGACATCGTATTTGAAGTCCGCTCCGGCCATCGCGGGCGTCAGCAGCAACAGCATCAGTCCCGCCCATCGTCTGTTTCGCTTCGTCATATCCGTCTCCTGCAGTTGCGTAGCTTGCTACAATCAACGGGTCTTCGCCAAAGTCTCGAAGTAGCGCCGCACATGGTCTTCCATGCCGGGCGCGTAGCGTTCCTGTCGCGAAGTCAGCAGCGCCTGTCGCTCCCGTTCCGGCAGCCGTTCGCGCCAAGTCGGGCCCATGCGCACGGCGCCCAGTTCCACCTCGACTTCGCCGCCGGAGTATATGTCCTTGGTCGAATTCTCGTCGACTTCGCCTTCGCCGCCCTGCGTCTCGACATCCGGGCCTTTCTTTTGCGAATCTTCCCGACTCTCCGGCTCTTCCGGTCCCTGGCCCTCGCCCAGCAGTTGCTGCAACTTCGCGCTCAGTTCCTGTTGCAGGGCCGCTTGCGCGTCCTGCATGTCTTTTTGCGCCTCCGGATGATTGTCCGCCAGGGTATTTTCAGCCGCCTGCTCCATTTTCCGACCGGCCGCCTCCATGGGCTGCTCCCGCATTTGTTTGGCCAAATCGTTCATTTTATCGGCCATCGCCTGTTTTTCGGCTTCGCTCGGCTCGTGCGCGCCTTCGGTTTTCGCGCTGTGCTCGCTGCGTGTTTCGGCCAGATCGCGGGCTATTTTCTCGATGTTGTTGATGTCGGTCAGCAGTTTTTCCAGTTCGTCCATGGCTTCCCGCATGGCCTTGTCGATTTCGTCGCGCTTTTGGGCCACCTCGTTGCGGGCTTCACTCAACGCTTCGACCGCCTGGGCGGGGCGCTGCTCCAGCAAATCGCCCTGCGCCTTCTCGACGTTCTTGGCGGCGGCATCCATCTCGGCATCCTTCAGTTCCTGCCTGGTCCCCTCCATTTTCACGGCGTCGGTCATGGCCTTGTCGGCATTGGCCTTTTGCGCCTGCGCTTTGGCGTCGGCGATGTGGCCGTCCAGCTTCTTGACCAGACCGTCGAGCGCGTCGCGTTGTTTTTGCTGCTCCGTCATCTCGGGGCGTCGGGCGTCCATCTGCTCTTCCAAAATCTTTTCCGCCTCCAGCAGTTTTTTCAACGCGGCGACCGCGTCCATCTCCGCCAAGTTTCCGGCGGCGGCCGCCACCTTTTTACCGGCCGTATCCTCCTCGCCCAATGCGGCGGCAATGGCCCGGGCGCGCTCCGCATAGACAGGATACCGATCCAGATCCTGCTTCGACAATTTCGCCTTGTTACGTTCCCGACCGGCCAGGCCCGCCACATCGGAGATCAACTCCCGCAAGTCGCGCAGGCCGTCCACCGTCGCCCCGCTCGCCGCCTCCTTCTGCTTGCCCTCGGCCAGGCGCTCCAGCAGGGTGACCAGTTGCGTACGATGCTCGTAAGCGGTACGGTAGTGGCTGACGGCCTGATCCTGCTCGATCACGCTTTGCTCCAGCGCGGCCAGCACGGGACGCATGGACTGACTGCGCGCACGCGCCAGAAGCGTACGCTCCCGCTTTCTGCCGTCCAGCTCGTCTTTGAGGAAAACGGCGCCGTCCTCCATCTGGCGCTGCACCAGCGTCATACGTTCCAGAATGCCGACCATTAGTTGATCCGACATCTGGGCGTCGTTCAAGAGCCTGGGATCGCCCCGCGAGGGCGCGGCCGCGCACAAGAACCATCCGCAAACCGCTATGGGCAGACCGAAACGCGTCAGGTACGCTTTCATGGTTTGATCCTCTCGCCCAGTGTTTCCCAATGTCGTTTCTCGTCGTCGCGCAGTTTTACGAGCAGGCGATCCACCTGCAAACGTTCGCGTTCGATAATGGCCCGCAATTCCTCGTCGGAAACCAGGAAAACCGACACTTCCCGCGAAATCGTTTCGCGCGGCTCGCCTGTGCGCCGTTCCCGAGCCACGGCGCTCACCGCCACGCGGTCGCCCGCCCGCGCCTGGAAATCGCGAACGGCCAGCATGAGCGGCCGCGCGAAATCGCGCCGACCGTCCGCGCCCGGCACCTCGATTTCCCCTTTGCCCACCGGCTTTTCGTCGTCGTCCGAAGTGCGCGTTTGCGAGGTGGACCGATATACGACATAGCGCAACGTCACCTTGTCGAGGGCGTAATCGTCCTGTGCGGCGACCGCGAACTGAACGCGACTCAAATTGCTGCGAAACGTGTCGGCGCCCGGCCTGACAATTTCGACGGAGGGCGGCGTATCGCGCACCACGGAAAGAAAATGGCGGGCCTCCTCGCGATTCTCTATGCCGAAAACATCCACGAGTCGCGCCTGAAAGGGCGTGGAACGGTCGGCGACCATTTCACATTCGTATCCGTCGTCGGCGGCGCGCATCGCGATGTTGGTGTCGCCCATCGCCAAAACGCAACTGGCAACGGGCGTAGTCGGCTTGACCCGAAACGCGACACGCGATCCTTCGGGCACGTCCAGACTGCCCATATGGATCTTGCGCGGCTCCTGTCCGGTATAGGCGGGCGGATGAACCTCGATGGCGCCCTCCGCCACGCGCGGCGGCGGACGCAATGTCACCGTGTAGCGCTGCGAACGATAGTCGCCAAGCCGAAAAGAAAACGCAAAAGACTCGATCGGCGTAGCCAGCAGCGCGTGATACAAACCGGATTCCCCTTCCGCCGCCTCGAGCGGCAGGGAAAACACGCCGCCCCCGTCGGAAAACACGCGCAGCGCTCCGGCCCCCGGCAGCCGGCCCTCCACGCGCACGGCAATCGGATAGTCCATGCGCACCGGCGCATGCGGCTCGTAGCGGACTTCCGCGAGCCGGGTCGCGGTCGGATAGCCGACATTCAGACCCGCCATGCGCGCGAGAAAAACCGCCGCATGCTGCGGCGCCCATCCGAACGCGAACAGCAGCGCCAGAATCGCCGGTCCGACCGCTCGCCGCAGACGCCGCGTAAAAAGCGGATCGTACAGATTCACGCGGGCCGGGTTGACACACCGTTCGCGAGCCAGCCGAATGGCCTCGTTTTTGAGGCTGTTCGATCCCGGAATTTTGAGGCGCTGCCCGAATTCAATGGCGGCGATCAGCAGTGAATGCTGGGTCTGCCCCTGTCGCGCCTTGACGCGCTCGACCTGACGCGCGACCTCCTCGACGGTTTCGATGCGTCGCAAAAAGCGCCGTTTGGCGCGCACCACGTGCAGCGCGAATGCGGCCAGCAGAACCGTCGTGGCCGCCAGCCGCACCAGGGCGGGAAAGCGTACCAGAAAATCCAGCGTACCGTAGGCGAAAAGGACCAGGATCAGCAAGGCGGCCGCCCACAGAGCCAGGCGCAACGCCATAGAGACATTGTAGCGCAAACGTCCGGCCTCCATGCGCTGTTCCAGCCAGGCCACGGACGCTACGTTTCCCCGCCCTGCATCATTGTGCGACTGCGAAATCACGGCTATTCCCTTCCCTGCCGGCGCCGAACGGGACTCGCGAAGAACAAGCTCGCCGGACGGCGGCGGCGCAACGCGCCCGCTGCTCTACTCACCGCAACAAGAGGTAACACGTATTCGAAGCTCTGTCAAGAGCCCAAGCGCATATTAAATGCACAGGAAACACGGGTCTGACAGCGGGGACAGAAATGCGTTCCGCGCTGGGCGACGACGATGCGCTGAATCGTCGCGCCGCAAACCGTACAGGGCTGCTGCGCGCGACGATAGACCTTGAGCCGCTCCAAATGACGGCCGGGCTGGCCGCGCAGTCCGTAAAAATTGCCTTTACCGGCGCCGAGCGACGTGCCACCCGAGCGCAAAGACTGACGCAACACCCGGCGAATGGCCCGGCGCAAACGCTCCACTTCCGCCCCGCTCAAGGAAGCGCCCGGTCGCCGGGGATGGATACGGGCGAGCCACAGCGCTTCGTCCGCATAGATGTTGCCCACTCCGGCGATCAAGCGCTGATCGAGCAAAAGACTCTTAATAACCGCGGTACGCCCGCCCAGCAACCGGGTCAGGAGCGCGGCGCTGAAAGCGCGCGAGAGCGGCTCGACCCCCAACGCGTCCAGTGGCGAGGGCGCGTGCGCCGGCAAAAGCCAGACACGCCCGAACTTGCGGGGATCGCGCAAGGACAGCCAGCGTCCGTCGTCCATGCGCAGAGCCAGCCGAGTGTGCCGGTCCTCTTGCGGCGGCTCGCGCTCGACGGCCAGCCGACCGGTCATACGCAAATGCATCAGCAGAGTCCATGCGTCGTTCAGCCGCAACACAATGTATTTGCCGCGTCGCGCGACGGCGAGGATGGTACGGCCCTGAACGGCGGCCGCGAAGTCGGACGGGGCGGGCGCGGCCAGGGTACGCGACCACAGTACGAGCGCGCCGACGATGCGCCGCCCGATCAGGTCCGCCGCATTCAAGTCGCGCACAATGGTTTCCACTTCCGGCAGCTCGGGCATGTCATCCCTCGCCATTCGCGGCTTCGGCTTCGCCCGGCCCGACCGCCCGTTCGGATTCGATTAGCGCGAGAAAGGCGGTCTCGTCCAACGTCGGCACGCCCAGCTTGGCGGCTTTGGCGACCTTGGATCCGGGTTCGGCCCCCACGATCAGGGCCGAAGTTTTCCTGGAGAGGCTGCCGGAGACCGCGCCGCCCATCCGGCGAATGCGCCGGGCGGCTTCGTCGCGGGTAAAGGTCGACAGCGTGCCGGTCAAGACATAGGCGCGGCCAACCAGCGGACCGCTTTTTTCGGCATAGTCGGCGGCGCGGCGCATGGACACGCCCGCGTCGCGCAAGCGCGCCACAATGCGGCGGTTTCGTTCGTTCGCGAAAAAACCGGCGATCGAGGCGGCGACGACCGGCCCGATATCGGGAACGGCTTCCAGCTCCGCGATCTCGGCGCCGATCAGAGCGTCCAAGTCGGCAAAACGCGCTTCCAGCGCCTGGGCGGAACGCGTACCGACATGCCGAATGCCCAGCGCGAAAATCAGGCGCCAGAACTCGCGGCTGCGGCTGGCGGCAACGGCCTGCAACACGTTGTCGGCCGACCGCTCGCCCATCCGCGCCAGCCCCAGCAGCGCGCCGCGGTCCAACGCGTACAAATCGGCCGGATCGCCGGCCAGTCCGGAATCGACAAGCTGTTCAACCAGTGCGTCGCCCAGCCCCTCGATATCCATGGCGCCGCGACTGGCAAAATGACGAATCCATCGTTTAATCTGAGCGGGACATTGCAGATTCTCGCAACGCAGCGCCACTTCGCCCTCGCGCCGCGTCACCGCTTCGCCGCATGCCGGGCAGACCGACGGCATCGCAAACGGCACGGCGCTCGCCGGACGCGCCTCGTGCAGGACCCCTGTCACGGCGGGAATGACGTCACCCGCCTTTTCCACCAGCGCCAGGTCGCCAATACGCAGATCGAGCCGACGGATTTCGTCTGCGTTATGCAACGTGGCCCGCGCAACAGTGGACCCCGCCAGCAGCACGGGCTCCAGCTCGGCCACCGGCGTCAGAACGCCGGTGCGCCCGA
Organism: uncultured Victivallales bacterium; assembly: GCA_964646045.1. GTDB lineage: Bacteria > Verrucomicrobiota > Kiritimatiellia > UBA8416 > SLMC01 > CAZYAW01. The sequence goes on from CAZYAW010000189.1 coordinate 5,947, forward strand.
CTTGCACCGCAATATCGAGCACGCGGGTCTGCGCCTGCTCGGCCTGATACTTGTAGGCCATGGCCCAGCGCGGATTGCGGGCCGTCATGCCCAGCATTTCGTAGAGCGAACGCTCGTTGACCTTGATAACAGCCCCGTCCGTATCGAAGTCGAAGGCGCGTCGCTCCTCGTCGAGCCGGTCCAGCAGCGACCAGACTTCCGCCATGCCGGACGCCGTCCAGTAGCGCGGCGGAACCGGCAGCCCGAACGCGGCCAGGCTTTGCAACAGCTCGACATGGGTTTCGGCGGCAAAGCCCCGCGTGGCTCCCACCGCGTAGAAAATGGCGGCCAGCGGACGGCGCGCCACCAGGCGCGCGTCGAGCAGTTTGAGAGAACCGGCCGCCGCGTTGCGCGCATTGGCGAAGGGCGCTTCGCCAGCCGCCGACCGTTCGGCATTAAGCTGCGCGAATCCCGTGCGCGTCATGTACACTTCGCCGCGTACTTCCAGCACGGACGGCAGATCCTGCCGGGTCGCGTCGAGACTCAGCGGGACGGAACGCAGGGTACGCAAGTTGGCCGTGATGTCGTCGCCGATGCGGCCGTCGCCGCGGGTGGCCCCCTGCGTCAGTCGCCCTTCCTCGTAGCGCAGACTGACCGCCACCCCGTCGATTTTCGGCTCGACCACGTAGGAAAAGGGGTGCTCCCCCAGCCCTTTGCGCACGCGGCCGTCGAACGCCTGCGCTTCCGTCCGACTGTAGGTGTTGGCCAGACTGGTCATGGGCAGCGCGTGCCGGACTGGACGAAAGGCGGCCAGCGGCTGGCCGCCCACGCGCTGCGTAGGAGAATCGGCCGTCACGGATTGCGGATACTGCGCCTCTAGCGCCTCCAATTCGCGATAAAGCCGATCGTACTCGAAATCGGAGATTTCGGGGGCGGCTTCCACGTAGTAGAGTCGGTCGTGACGTCGAATCGCCGCGCGCAACCGACGCAATGCGCTGTGCGCCTCGGGCGGGATCATGGAGCGGCCCAGTACTGCGTCATCATCCTGGCCAGTTGGTACCACCAGGCCAGCAGAGCGCCCCAGGCCGGAACGCGGAACCAGAACGGAATGCCCAGTCCGCCGCCCGTCGCGGCCGCCGCCGAACTCGTCGCCGTACGGATCGCGCCGGAGACCGCGGTCGCCGGCAGCGCTTCGGGCTCGATCGTACTCACCGCACCGGGCTCGGCCCGGGCTCTCAGCAGCCGACCGGCCAGCGCTTTCTGCATCTCCTCGACGACCGCATCCCAATTGGCGGGACGGTGATTGCGGTCCTTGCTCATGAGTTTTTCCATGACGGCGCAACAACCGCGCGCCAAGTCCGGCTTCAGCGTGCGTGGATGGGGAATCGTAGCGGAGATCTGCTTTTCAGCGGCGGTGACGGGATCGAACTCGTCAAAGGGCGTCTTGCCGGTCGTGGCGTGATAGAGAACGGCGCCCAGACTGTACATGTCCGCGCGCGTATCCAGATCGGCCCGGCATTGGGCCTGTTCCGGCGCCATGTAATAGGGCGTACCCACCAGCGTATCGCGGTCCTCCTGCAACTCCCTCTCCATGGGGGCCACCGTCTTGCAATGACCGAAGAAGGCCACGCGCACATCGCCGCCGTCCAGATAGATGTTCTCCGGCTTGATGTTGCGATGGACCACATGGGAGGCCGTCCAGGCGTGCTTAAGCGCTTCGGCCACCTGCAGCGCCATTTGCAGCGCGCCCTTGGCGGGCATCGGTCCGTCGTTTGCGATGCGCGCCGCCAGCGAGGCGCCGGACAACGGTTCGATCACCAGGGCCACCACGCCTTCCTGCTCAATCACGTCGTACACCTGCAGAATATGCGGGTGCTTCAGCTTGGCGATCATGCGCCCTTCGGCCAGGAAGTCGCGGCGCTGGTCCGGATCGGAGGCGAATTCCGGACGCAACACCTTGAGCGTCACAATGCGGTCCAGCGAAGCCTGATTGGCCTTCCACATCACGGTCAGGCGGTCCTCGCCGTCTTTATCGAGAATATCGTACCCCGGGATTTTCATCCGGATTCTCCCTGTTGATCGTTTCTATTTTTCAGCGGCACCCTATCGGGACCGATGGTTCTTGGCAAGTTAATTTGTTAATACTCAGGTAGTCAGGAGTCAGAATTTTGACTCCTGAATTCTGTACCTGAGTAGTTACGAGTTGACAAGAAAAGACGGTTTTGCTTTTCTGCTTCCCCGGCGGAGGCTCCTGCGCCCCCCTTGCATTCCGGGAGGTCTGGACCGACCAACACGGGCAGGATGCCCGTGCCACGTTTGGCATGGTTTTGCAGGAGGCCCGGCTGAAGCGAACACCGTACGAAAGGAACAGGTCATGGAAGAGAAGATCAGAGCCAAACTGGAATCGCTGCGCGGCATGCTGCAGGCCGACGGCGGCGACCTGGAAGTGGTCGCCATCGACGGACTCAACGTGCAACTGAAACTCAAGGGCGCCTGTCGCGGATGTCCGCATGCCGCCATGACCGTTAAGCAGGGCATCGAAAGAAGCCTGCGCAACGACGTGGATCCCGGCATTGTAGTCGAAAGCGTATAGACGCCCAACGCCCGGCCATGACCGCGACCGATCTCCCGGCGGCCGTACGGATTCTGACGAGAGCCTTTCGCCGCGCCACCGCGCCCGTCATCGAACTGGAGCGCGTCCGCACGACGGATCCCTTCCGGATCCTGGTGGCCACCATTCTCAGCGCGCGTACGCGCGATGAAACCACCACGGCGGCCGTACAGCGCCTGTTCCAGGTGGCGCCCGACGCGAAACGCCTGGCGGCCTTGAGCGTCGAACGCGTTGCCGAACTCATCTATCCGGTCGGCTTTTACAAGACCAAGGCGCGCCACCTCGCACAGCTTCCGGCGGCCCTGGCGGCGGAGGGCGGAGCCGTGCCCGCCACCATCCCGGCATTGTGCCGCCTGCCGGGGGTCGGCCGCAAAACGGCCAATCTGGTGATGACCGCCGCCTTCGACAAGCCCGCCATCTGCGTGGATGTGCATGTCCATCGCATCTGCAACCGCTGGGGACTGCTGCGCACCCGAACCCCGACCGAAACGGAAACCGTCTTGCGTCGCATCCTGCCGCGTCGCTACTGGAAACGCTGGAATTCCCTGCTGGTCGCCTATGGACAAACCGTCTGTACCCCGCGCCATCCGCAATGCGGCGACTGCCGCCTGCAGACGCTGTGCGACTATTTCGCCGCCAGCGGACCCAGCGCCAGCCGGTAGGTTCGGGGTTCGCCGGGCGTCTCGGCGTCCTCGCGCGGACGCATCTCCATTTTCAGAGACAAACCCTCGGCGTTCGCTTTCGACACGCTGAAAACCAATCCGTCCCGACCTTCCCCGTCCGTCTTGATTTTGACGGGCAGATTCAGGGTTGAAGAATCGGAACCCGCTTGCTCGACGGTTGCCCGGGCCAGATGATCGTGCGGATTGCGCTCGTAGGTAATCGCCACGCGCAGCGTATCCGGCGAGGAGCCGGCCAGCGACAAGGCCAGTCCCTGCACGGTCCGGGCGTCGATCATGGCCCGCGTCAGCGGGATCACGACCGGTTCCGCATCCGCCGTCGGCGGGTCCGGCTCGGCGTCCGCCGCCGGCAAACCCGACGCCCCCAGCAGCAGCCCCGCCCCTATCGATGCCACTAGACCCCGCACCCGCATACGCAGCATTCCCCTTTCAGCCGCCCTCGCCGTTCCAACGTTCATGCGAGTAGCACATCGACGAACCGGAGGCAAGACAAGAAAGCAGTATGACCCCGTCCAAAAAACTGCTGGCTGAAAAGGCGCAAAGGCGCTAAAGGTGTGCAAGAGTGGAAAATGCGAAACGAAAAGGGTTGGACGGACCATGAGCATACGCAACTTCGAGTCTCTGATGGGGCCCCGGCGCATCGTAGTGGTGGGCGCGTCGAATCGTCCGTTGTCGATCGGACATCTGGTCATGCGCAATTTGCTGCAGGGCGACTTCGGCGGCGCCATTTATCCGGTACACCCCCGCTACGAATCCGTCGCCGGCGTGCATTGCTATCCGACGGTGGAGGATTTGCCCGCCGCGCCGGATCTGGCCGTGCTTTGCACGCCGCCGGCCACGATTCCGGGTCTGATCGCCGCCCTGGGCGCGCAGGGCGCGCGCGCGGCCATCGTGGTCACGGCCGGACTGGGCGAGATGCGCGAAGAATCGGGGCGTACGCTCAAACAGGCCATGCTGGATGCGGCTCGACCCTATCGCATGCGCATTTTGGGCCACAACACCGTAGGGCTTATCGTGCCGCGGCACGGAGTCAACGCCACCTTCGCCCACACCATGGCGCAGCCGGGCAATATCGCCTTTGTGGCGCAATCGGGCGGCATGGCGACGACCATTCTGGACTACGCCGTTTCACATGGAATCGGGTTCAGCCACTTCATTTCGCTGGGCGACACGGCCGACGTGGATTTCGGCGACTGCCTCGACTATCTGCGCAACGATCCCGATACCCGCTCCATTCTGCTGTATATCGAGGCCATTCGCAACGCGCGCAAATTCATGAGCGCGGCGCGCGCGGCCTCGCGTCACAAACCGATCCTGGCCCTCAAGTCGGGGCGCGCCCCGGAAGGCGCGCGCGCG
>CAZYAW010000190.1:0-4076 GCA_964646045.1 uncultured Victivallales bacterium
CCCGCTTTACCTCCCCACATTTGGTTGGCCCCCGGCGCGCCGTCCCCCCCGCCGTTGCGCCGTCGTTCGCGGCTTCATCACAAAGCCGCTCCTTCCGCAGCGGGGACAATTCGCCATTTGCACTTCTTTTTTCTGTACGGTTCCCGTCAGGGTGGGAACCAGGGTCTGTTTTTTTCGGGTCCCCAGGCATACCGGGCAGGTATGACGAACCAGGCTCTCCTTTTCGGCCAGTGCGATGTGCTGTCGGATGGACTGCCGGCGATTTTCGCTTTGCGCGTCCGGCCGAGTCAGACGCGCCAGCGCGCCAGCGTTGCGGAAAAACAGGCGGGCCAAATCCCGGCGACCGGCCTCCAGATGCATGCGACCCAGATCGAAATCGGCGCGCACGGCGCTCAGTCCCATAGAGTTCAGTCCGCCGGTATCAAGAAAGCTGTGTTCTGCGGGGTCGTGTTCGCCGCTCGGCTCGCGCACGGTTGGAACGGGCGGGCGGATTTTTTGCAGACCAGCCCCGCAATGTTCGCATTGCGCGGCATGAGCGGCGGCTTCCCGTCCGCACTCGGGGCAAACCGATATTTGCGCCAGCGCCAGAGTTCCCGCGCAGATCAGGCCGCAGAGGACGAGCCGGCGCCGCCGGTGCGCGCGCCGCGCAAACGTATCGGGTTTCGCGGAAGCTCCGGATGAGCCAGGAACCGATCCCATCGACATAACCTCGTTTCTCAGCGCTCGTCTGAACCACTAAACCATATTGAGAAAATAATAGCGTTTGCCTGTTGACATTACAACAGAAAAACCATACAATTTATTTTATGAAAGGTGGGGTGAACTCTTGCGGCGCCGGACGACACGGTCAAGCGGCGGCCGAATATGTCATCGTCATGGCGATTCTGACGGGGGCGACCATGATTCTGGCGGTCTTCCTGTACACGTTTCGCGAATACAGCGGCCGTGTTCTGGACCTAGTCGCCTCAAGCTATCCGTAAAATAGGGAGAGTACAAAAGCTACAGGGCGCGAGTCAAGACAATGAAGTCCGGCCCAGCCGGGAAAACGGGGAAAGGGGATGTCATGAAAACCAAGTCCAATGCCAGAAAAAGCGGTCAGGGGATGGTGGAGTACATTATTATCGTGGTGGTCGTGGCCGTGGCGGCCATCGCCATCTTCGGCGTTTTCGGCGATCGCATCCGCAGTATGGTCGGCGGCGCAACCGAAGAGCTGGGCGGCGATTCCGGCGCGGTGGGCGAGGCTCTTTCTACCAGCAGCGAAGACTGGGTGAAGAGTGTCGCCGCCAGCGGCGGCGAAGGCGGCGGCGAGTAGATAGAAGGTCGGATGCCATGAAACGCAGCGAGGCAGGACAGTCGATGATTGAATCCTGCATCGTTATCTTGCTGATCGGTCTGATTTTCATGGGAATTTTCCAGATTTCCATGATTTTCTCCGCGCGCGAGATCCTGAATCACGCCGCCGCGCGCGGCGTACGCGCCCGTACGGTGGGCTTCAACCGCTGGATGGTGACCAAGGCCGTGCGCGTGGCCACCATACCCAATGCCGGCCCCATCGTCGAGCCGGATTTCGTCAACCAGGACGACTACCTGCGCGGCGAAGTGACGGGCGGCGGGCCGGCGGGGCGCGTGTGGGAACGCTTGCTGCGCGCCACTCCCACCTCCGCGCAATACAACCTCGAACGCGCGCGCATTCCGGAATATCTGGCGGCCCACAATCGCCCGCGCGCCGATTGGATTCTGAACTACGCGCATTGGGATTCGATCGACTGGCAGGGCGACGAAGAGCAAGAAGGCGCCATGCTTAACATGCGCGCACAGCAAAGCTATCCTTTGGTCGAACATTTGCATCGGGCGTTCTATGCGGATGATCGCGTCGAATTGCAGGGGGAAAAATGGCTGGAAAACCACTATCCTCTCTATCTCGACGACGAGGGCTGGTAACGGATCGGGAAAGAGTATGAAAGGCGCGGAGCGTGAGAGACAAAAACGGGACGGTCCGGCCAAGGCGCGGCCGCGTTCCCGGGCGCGAGGGCAGGCCGTCATCTTCTTCGTGATGACGCTCGTCATTATGGTCTTTCTCGTGCTGTGGAACTACGATCTTCATAAAATATTGTTTGTCAAATCGTTAACACAGAACGCGGGCGATGCCGCCGCCATTATGGGCGCCCGCTGGCAGGGTATTTCCCTGAACATGATCGGCGACCTCAATCTGCTGCAGGCGCTGGCCCTGGCGGTCGAGGAAGACGACGAGGTCGCGACCTCCATCAATCGCATTCAGGCGCGGCTTTGTTACGCCGGACCGCTTATCGCCTTCAATGCCGCGCAGCAGGCGGCCAAGAACAATCGGGCGCATCGCAATGCGGATTTCGACCGCCTGATGCGCGAACATGCGCGCATGGTGCGCGAAGACTATCTCCACGTTACGGGTGCGGACGGTGAAATCCTCTTCCCGGAACCGTATCCGGGCGCCTGGTCGGAATACGCCTCCATGCTGGAATTGGCCGCCAATGACGGCGTGGCGGCCGGACCGGACAACGTGCGCTTTTACGGAGACGCCATGGGCGGGCACCTGCTGCTGCGGGTCGACTTCTACGAGGCGATCGCCGGTCGCAACTGGTGCTGGTTTTTTCATAATGCGCCCGATCTGCTGGAGGAGTACGACAACTATCTGTGGTGGCCCGCCTTGCCGGAACCGCCGCGCATGCAGTACATTAACAGCGAAATCTTCGGACTGGGCCTCGTTCGGCGCACGACGACCCTGGACGGCATGTCCGACGGGGAGAATTTTGACGAATGGCTGGATGAAATGGCGCGGGAACGGGATTTAACGGGGACGATCAACACCAACGCCCTGTATCGCTCGGCAACCTGGTATTTGTACGATTCCAGTGTCTGGACCTCCTGGTCGGCCATGGAAACCGACGGGGAAGATCCGTTTCCGGCCACCGGTTCCGTACGGCCGCAATACGACTATGCCGGTGCGGACGTGGCGGTGCGGATCGGCGAGGCGACCACGCGCGTTTCGCCGGCGTCCGGAGGCGGGGGCGCCCAAACAAACGTGATCTCCTGGACCGCCGCCGCCAAGTCGTTCGGGTTTTTGAACGAAGCGGATCGACCCGACGCCTTCGGACTGGTCCTGCCGGCGTTTCACGAGGTGCGCCTGATCCCGGTGGACGCTTCCTCCGCGCCTTCGGGCGGCGGCTACAACATCGAATGGCGCGAACACGTGGAACAACATCTCCCGATCTATATGCAAACCGGACCGTCCCCTTCGGCCTGCTGGTATTGTCGGCAGTTGCAAACATGGGAACGCCCGGAGTTTCGCATGGCGGGCAGCGAATGGCTCTTCTGGAACAGCGACCGCTGCACCGTGGTTCCCAGCGGACCCGGCGGTCGGGGCGGCGGCAGAAGAATCGCCCACTGAAAGGGATTCCAATATGAGGCGCTGGCAAAACTTATGTCTGTCAAACGTGGCACGGGCATCCTGCCCGTGTATGTTGAACGAAACTGATGTTCCGCAATGCTTTGTGCAAGAGCCACTTATGAGTAAAAAGGCGACAACTCCGGCCGGGCGGCGAACCGCCATGAAAAACGGGCAGGCCATGGTGGAGTTTCTGGTCGGCCTGGTGGCCGTGATGGCCCTTCTGATCGGCGCGCGTCAGGTTGCCAGTCTGGCCCGCAATCATACCGAAGCCATGGTGGAAGCCCGGCGGCAGGCCGGGGAGCTGGCCATTCTGACGGACCTGGACGGCGAGAGCGACATCCTGTATCATGCCTCGTATCTCGACACCTGGGACACGGGTCCGGATGGGCGTCCGCATACGCGCGACGATGTTCCGGTTTTCGCGGTCGCGAGCGCATTTCAGGATACGGTGGTGGAGCGTTCCGCGTCGGCCGAAGACTGGGAACTCCTGGAATCCATCCCCGAAAATCGCGTGCAGCGTCTGCGCCAGAATGCCGATCCCGTCCAGTTTTTCGGGCTGGTGCAAGGCTACGACAGCCGCACGGTTGCGCTGTTGCCTGCCGCTCGCAGTCTGATCTACAACGCGGAAAGCATCGAGATCGAAGCGGAAGCC
>CAZYAW010000191.1:0-2609 GCA_964646045.1 uncultured Victivallales bacterium
CCTGCGCAGCGTAGCCGTGTCGAGTCCGGGTTTCCTGACATCCAGGTACACCGCCGCCTCGTCGAGCAGCTCACCGGTGCATTCGTAACTCTTCAAGCCCTTCTCCCGGGCTTGGCGCACCATGGTGGCCACAATGCTGTGCGAGAGCCGTCCACCGTAGCCAAGTTCGGCAATCAGGTGTGATGCCACCTCGGTGGCACAGCTATACCCCGCGCGCACGATCTTCAGCATGCGCGCCTTCTGCGGCATGCTGTGCTTGAGCAGGTCGTGATACGCACCGATACAGGCCTGCGCCCGCACCATGCAGTCGGCGGCCACAAAGGGAAGCTGAAACGCCGCCTGCACGTCCGCGTGCGGTTCGCCCTTTAGCTGTAGAACGCCTCGTTCCATTTCGCCCAGCACGTCCGCCGCGGTAATCCCGACCCACTCGTACATGGAGCAGGGATCGCACTTCTGCGGCATGAACGAGCTCATCCCGCACATCCCGGGGTGCGTGCGGAACATGTCGAATTCGTCGAACGCCCAGATATACTGGTTCCGGGCGTAGCGACTGATGTGGATGGCGATGTTCGACAGCGCAAACATGATCGCCATCGAGTGATCCTGCGAGGCCTCACAATCGTAGGTCGGCTCCATGACGCCGTCCAGGCCCAGCAGCTCGGCCATGCGCTCGCGGTCGACCGGCCAGGTGGTTCCGGAACAGGACCCGCAGCCGCCCGAGTTGACGTTGGTGAAGCGGTAGGCCGTCTCCAATTGCTCCAGGCCGCGGTACAGCCCGTCGAAGGTCGCCACGAGGTAATGCGCGTAGGTGATCGGTTGGCCGTGATTCATGTGCGTGTGCCCGACCATCACGGTATCCAGGTTATCCATCGCCATACGATGCGTCAGGGTCATCAACTCCAACAGGTCGTCCATCAGATCCATCAGCTTGTCGCGCAGCTTCATGCGGTACATCGGCTCCTGCAGCGTGCGGCCATAGTTGACGATACTCGCCGTGTCCATGTCGCCGTCCAGCACCTTGACCAGGCGCTCTTCGCCCGATACGCCCGCTTCCACGTCCCGCACCTTGTCGAGCGCGGCCAGAACCACCGCCGCTTTTTCGCGCGAAATCACCCCGGCCCGGTGCAGGCAAATCGTCCAGACGATGTCGGTCTGCGTGGCCCAGGGCTGTTTACGCTGCATGCGCGCGCCCTCTTTCGCCGCCTCCTGCCGTGCCCGCGCAAAGTCCGGCGACAACGGACACCCCAGCGCATGAAACCGGTGATCGGTCCGCCGCGCGTAGTCCTCGTCGATAAACTGTTCCAAGCCTATGAAGTCACGCATGTTCTTCTCCCGTTTCCTGTTGCATTGGCCTTACTGCGCCCCAAAGAATTCGATGGCGGCCGCAATCTCTCCGGCCATGGCAACGAGGGTTGCTGACGGCCAGCCCTGGGGCTCGCCGCACAGCGGTTGAGCTATCGATTTCCGCACCCATCGGTTAAGGTCAAAGGTGTATACACCGTGCGCATCCATGATGTCTTGCGCTGCCCTGTTGTACTGGGTTTCGAGGCCCATCGCCATGCCAGTTGTTTCCGGCACGACGGGTACGATCGTGTTCCAATGCACCTTCGCGCCGGTCTCTTCAAGCAGCGAAACAATCGCCTCCAGATTGTCGGTGAACTCGTCGATGGATACGCGCGGTTTGCCGTTGCAGTCAAGGCGCAGATCCTCCAGCCCAACCGTCAGCAGAAAGACCGGGATATCGGCCAGTCCCTTGGCCCCTCTGACCCCCTCCAGGAGACTCCGGCTGGTAGCGCTGGAACGGCACAACCGGTCAAGGACGTCGTGCGTTTCCCACAGATCTTCCTGGATGTGGGGAAAGAGGCAATGTAACAGTGCGTCACCTGCGAGCATAAGCGGCGTCTTACGCAGTCCTGTACAGGCCCCCGCTGTGCCCAGACGTTCGGGTGTCCCGTAGTGGCAACGCCGCGCCGGTTTCACATGGCAGTCACGCCTGGCAGAGCGGCAAAGCTGATCCCGGCGGGCAGCAAACTCGAACGTACAATCATCGGCCGCAAATTGCGTCGCCTCATCCAACGCGCAGTGCAGATTCGTCAGTAATTGTCGCGCGACACGGACGCCCTTTTCTCCGCCGGCAGACAGACGAAGCTGACAGAATATATAGCTGCCGCCCCCGCTCGACGCGCGCAGCAGCACGGGATCCCGGTTGACAAACCAATCCGCCCGGCGCTGGTCCTTACCCGCATGAATATACTCGCCGCCCCAGCTCGGCTTGCTCCAGTCGATGCGCCAATTGCTGATCAGGATCGAATATGCGTCCGTGACCGCAACCGGATCCATCCCCTCAAGTTCGATTCCACTGTCGAACATCGACTCACCGTCCCAGTCCAGGTCACGGTTGACCAGCCCCGCAAGCAACGGATCGAAGTTTGGCTCAAAGGGCTGGGGTATCATAATCCCCGCGTAGTATTCAACCGGCCGGTACGGCGTATCCACCCGCGTCCAGCTCACCGGCGCCTTGATGCAATGCGAGCGTTCGCCCAGAAACGGATCCGTCAACCGCAACGGCAATCTGGACAACTTGCACAGCGCATCGATCGTCCCCGCAC
>CAZYAW010000192.1:0-6519 GCA_964646045.1 uncultured Victivallales bacterium
CCTCAAACCCGTTTTAGATTGTTGATTTTTCGATTTTCCAGGGAAAAGGGTGCATATTGCACAGAGCCGGCCGCTGGTCAACCGAAATATCAGCCGTTCTGCGGCCCTAGCCCTCCCTTGTTAAAATGTCGACGCCCTGTCAAACGCCGAAGGCCCGCTTCAGCAGCTCGAAAAATACGCCCGCCGCCACCCCGTCCGGATGATTGATGCCGTTGCTCAGCAAAGACTCGTACGGAATGCCGAACGCGGGCAGACTCTTCCACAGGCTATAGGCGTCCAGACAGACCAGATCGTGTTTGCGACAGAAATCGACAATGCGCTGCTGGGCGTGGTCGAGCCCGTTCATCCAGATGGCCGTATTCATATTGGACGTGAACAAAACCGGTTCCGCGTTGCGCGCGCGCAGCGCTTCGATAAAAAACTCGTGGTTGGCGACAAAAGTCCTGTCGTCCAGCTTCTTGTCGTTCAGAGCGAAAAGAATGGTAACAGCGTTCGGCCGCCGGACCAAAACGTCGCGCTCGAACCGTTCGCGTCCGACACTGGAACTGGTTCCGCCCAGCCCCGCATTGACGCAACGCACGGCGCGACCCGCCGCGCAAGCCGTCAGATGCCGTCCGAAACGCGCCGTCCAGCGCCAGTCGGGAGGCACGTCCCCGCCCTGGGTAATGCTGTCGCCGAAAAAAACCAGACTGTACTCGCGCGCCGCGCGAAACCCTTCACGCAAGCGCCCCAGCGCCGCCGCCGATGCGATGACGTGACGATCGTAGTCCAGCGCCTCGGTCCACAACGGAGAATCGGCGTCCGGCGGGTCGTCGGGCTGCACGCCGCCGGGCATACGCGCGGCCTGATCGGAAAGCACGGGCGTATTGATCAGCCGGCCGTGCTCGGCACGGGCGATCGGGAAAACGGCGTCCGCCTCCAGCGTATCGCAAAAGCGCCCATGAACGCGCGCCAGTCCGATCCAGCCCGGCGGCAGGCGCGGCCAGCGCGGCGTCACCAGCGCCTCGCCGCCCGTAAACAGCCGCAGCTCGCCCTCCTTGACGGCCAGCACATCCACTCGTTGCAGGCGCATTTCATAATCCAGCACGTAGACGTCCGCCCCGACGCCCTGCCGCGGCGTAATGCCCGCGAAAGGCGCGTCCAGCGTGTAGTCCCGTCCTCGGCGCAGACACACCGGTTTGCCGGACGCGCCCGCGCGCCGCACACGCAGCGTCCGTATCCGCACCGCGCCCGGGACGGGCCAGACGCCGGCATCGCCGGCCGTGCGACTGCGCAAGGGCAGTATCGGCCAGCGCGCCCGGTCGTCGGCGGAAACAACCTCGCCGGTCACGCGAATGCGCGCCAGCGGCGGCACGGCGATTTCTCGAGCGCCCGTCGCCGTTTCGACGCGCAGCGTCGCCGGCGCCGCCCCCGTTACCTTGTATGCGTCATGGACTGAACTCATGGATTGACTCCCGAAACTTGCCATCTCGATCGCTCGTCACGGACGGTCGGGATAGACCACGGCGACCGATTCGGCCCGGCGATCCGCTTCGGCCATGGCCAGCATGGCCCGCGTCATAGCCATCTCGTCCTCGAACGCCGTCGGCATCGGCCGGCCGTCGAGCAAATGGTTCGCCACATGCTCGATGTACAGCGGCGAAACCAGGTCGTCGGGAAAGGGCAACTCGGTGGACTCCCCGCGCTCGGGCGCGTAGAGGGCGTGGCGCCGAAATCCGTCCACCGTTTCCGCCATGCCGCGCGTGCCGAAGACCCGCAACTGGTCGTTACCCCAGGCGCCGAAATTCGACGGGTTCAGGTAATTCAGATTAATGGTCCCGATCCCGCCGTTTTCCAGTTCGAACACAAAGGCGGCCGCCATGCGCATCGCGCAGGACAACGGACCGCCCTTGGCCGTGCTCTTACCTTGAACGCGCACCATGCGCAAGCCGGTGGCGCCCTGCACAAAACGCACCGCATGAATCCCCACCTGCCGCACCAGTCCGCCGTCCACCGCTTCGTCGGCCGGTCGGCGCGCATGCCAGGGATAGGATTTGTGCGCCTGCACATGCACAATTTCGCCCAGCGTTCCGTCCGCGACCAGCCGCCGAATGGCCTGCAGAGCAGGAGCCAGCTCCGAGGCGGCCATTTCGAACAAACGTCGTCCGCTCCGTCGGGCGGCTGCCAGCAGGGCCTCCAGCGTCGCCACGTCGAACGCGCACGGTTTCTCCGCCAGCACATGCTTGCCGGCGGCGAAACAGCGCACCGCCTGCGCGGCCTGATCCAACCGTCGCGCCGAACAGAGCGAAACCAGATCGATATCCGGATCCGCCAGCAGGCCTTCCAGATCCGCATACCTCCGCACTCCGTCAGGCCATGCCCGCGCCCCCTGCGCCTCGTCGCGCACGGCCCCGATCACCCGCGCCCGCACCGCCGCAGGCAAAACCCAGGGCAACTGATGTCCGTTCCAGCCCAGCAAACCAATCCGCACATGCGCCATCGTTCCACCCTTCCGCAGGTTCCTGCCTGCATACATAGTCAAAAGACCCGACTGACTCCTGAATGCCCGAGCAGCAGGGAAATGTCAATTTTTTTCCCGACCGCAACGTGACGGCGAACGAACATTTTTTCCGTATTGCAACTTTCTCTTGACATTCTTTTCGCATTTGGTCTAGTGTCCCTCTCTTTGCATTTCAAGAAGGACCGAACCGGCTCGGCTCGAACGCGCCGGACAGCAGGAGAAGGCACGACATGGAACCCTACGCAGTCATTGAAACAGGCGGCAAACAGTATCGCGTCCAGCCCGGCAGCAAGCTGAAGGTGGAACGCATCGAGTCGGAAATCGGCGCCAAGCTGGAAATCGGCCCCGTTCTGGCCGTATCGGACGGGACCACGCTGAAAATCGGGCAGCCCGCCGTCGAGGAGGCCAAGGTCGCCTGCACCGTTTTGGAGCATTTGCGGGGACCCAAGCTCGTTTCCTTCAAGAAAAAGCGGCGCAAGGGCTTTGCCAAGAAGAAGGGGCATCGTCAGGAACTGACCGCATTGCAGGTAGATTCCATCTAAATCCGATCAAGCATTGCAGGGAGCATCATCATGGCGCATAAGAAAAGCGGCGGTTCCGCCAAAAACGGGCGCGACAGCAAATCGAAAAGACTGGGCGTGAAACGCTACAGTGGTCAGGCCGTCACGGCCGGTTCCATTATCGTACGGCAGCGCGGCACCAAAGTGCATCCCGGACGCAACGTCAAGCGCGGCACGGACGACACCCTGTTCGCGCTGAAAGACGGCTATGTCTCGTTCGAGAATGACGGGAAGCGCGTGCGCATTCTGGAAGTGGCGGAAGCCCAGGCCTAAAACAAGCGAGTTTCCCCGCCGTGAACACGCCATCTTCAACGCCGGCCCGCGCTCGCGCAGAATCCTTCGCTTGTTCCGTGACTAACGCCATTCTCGCGCGCCGGCGCTCATGAAAACCATACGCTTCGTGGACGTAGCCATTATGCATGCCCTGGCGGGCGACGGCGGAGACGGCTGCTGCAGCTTTCGGCGCGAGAAGTATGTCCCGAAAGGCGGTCCCGACGGCGGCGACGGCGGACGCGGCGGCCATGTCATCCTCAAGGTCGCGCCCGACCTTTCGTCTCTGCTGCCGCTGTTCTATCAGCCGCACCAGCGGGCCGGTCGCGGCGTACACGGCAAAGGCAAAAAACTTAACGGGAAAGTCGGTCGCGACTGCATCGTGGCCGTGCCCCGCGGCACCGTCGTGCGCGATCCGGAATCCGGTTCGGCGCTGGCGGATCTGGTTGAACCGGGCCAAACGTTCCTCGCCGCGCGCGGCGGCCAAGGCGGACTCGGCAATTGCCACTGGACCACCTCCACCCATCAGGCGCCCCTGGAGCATACCGCGGGCGAACCGGGTGAAAAGAAAACGCTCACCCTCGAACTGAAAACGGTGGCCGATGTTGGACTGGTCGGTTTTCCCAATGCCGGTAAATCGTCTCTGCTCGCCTGCATCAGCGAGGCCCGCCCCAAAGTGGCCGCCTACCCCTTCACCACATTGCATCCCTCGCTCGGCACGCTGATGGGCGACGATTGTTCGCGCATCACGGTCGCCGACATCCCCGGCCTGATCGACGGCGCCCATCGCGGCGTGGGCCTGGGCCACGCCTTTCTCCGGCACATCGAACGCGCTCCCGTTCTGGTCGTCGTTTTGGACATGGCCGGCGTGGACGGCCGCAAGCCGGAAGAGGACTATTCCCGCATTCTGGAGGAACTGCGCCTGCACAAGCCGGAACTGCCCGAACGCGTGGGCCTGATCGTGGCCAACAAGATGGATCGGCCCGAGGCCGCCGAGCAACTGCAAACCTTTGTCCGCGCCACGGGACGACAGCCCCTGACGATCTCGGCGCAAAACGGCGAGGGCGTTCCGGCCCTCAAAGCCGCGCTCTTCGCCCTGTGCCGAAAAACGGAGAGCCTCACAGCAGAAGCATAGCGTCGCCGTAACTGAAAAAACGGTACTGACGGCGCACCGCCTCGGCGTACAGAGCGAGCAGCCGCTGCCGCCCTTCCGCGTCCGAATAGATCTCCTCGCTTTTCCCCCGGAATCCGCAGAAGGCGGAGACCATCATCAGCAGAGTCGAGCGGGGCAGATGAAAGTTGGTGAGCATGGCGTCCACGATCTTGAAACGATAGGGCGGCCGAATGAACAGCGAGCTGTCGCCCCGACCCGCCACCGGAAAACCTCTCTTCGCCACCACCGTTTCCAGCGTGCGCACGGTCGTACTGCCCACCGCCACCACGCGCCCGCCGCGGTCCCGGGCGTCGTTGATGTCCGCCACGACCTGGTCGCCCACCTCGTACCACTCCGCGTCCATGCGATGGTCTTCGGCATTTTCGACTTGCACCGGCCGAAACGTACCCGGCCCCACGTGCAGGGTGATGGCTGCGGTTTTGACGCCGCGCTCGGCCAGTTCCGCCAACAGCGCCTCGGTGAAGTGCAATCCGGCGGTCGGCGCGGCCACGGCGCCGGGCGCCCGCGCGAAAACGGTCTGATAGCGCTCACGATCCAGGCGCGCCGCAGGCTGTCCCGGCTCCCGACGAATGTACGGCGGCAACGGCGTGGCCCCGATTTCGTCCAACAGTTCCGCCAGCGGCCGTTCGGCCTCCAGCGCCACCGTTACACAGTCCTTGCCGACCGCCACAACGCAGGCGTTTAGCGCGCCCTCGGCAAAGGTCAAACACAGACCCGGTCGCGCCCGGCCCGAAGCCTTGTACAGGGCCTGCCACAGGACTCGCGTCGCGCGAACCGCACAGGAGGCCGTCGGCCGGTTCGGCATTGCGCCGGCAACGTCCGCGCCGACAGGTTCGGGAACTTCGCGCACCAACAACAGCTCGACTTGGCCGCCGGTATCGACACGCCGCCCGCGCAGCCGCGCCGGAATGACGCGCGTGTCGTTGACGACCACCACGTCGCCCGCCCGCAGATAGCGCGGCAGATCCGCGATTTGCCGATGTTCCACCAGATTTTGCTCCCGATGCACCACCATCAGTCGCGCCGCCGTCCGCTCCGCGGGCGGACTCTGGGCAATGGCCTCCTCGGGCAGGTCGTAGTCGTAAGCGGCCGTCTTCATGCTTCCGCGCCCCTCTCTCCCTTCGCCGTTTCGTCATGTTCCAAAGCCTCGACAATGGCCTGACGCACATGATTTTTGAGACGAAACGCCGACCAGTCCCGATAAACCGCGCCCGGAATCGGCGCCAGCAGGCGCATCTCGATGGTAGCCGGAGACAAGAGCAGCGAACCTTTCGGCGGCGTTCGCTCGGTCCCGGAAAAGCAGACCGGAACAACGGAACATGGCGCCCGCAGCGCCAAACGGAAAACGGTTCCGTGAAAGGCGGCCACCCGCCGGTCGCGCGCGCGGGTCCCTTCCGGAAAGGCGCCCAGGGACACGCCCTCGCGCAACAACCTCTCGCCGCGCCGCACAAACTCTTCGACCGGCATCTCGCGAACGCTCAAATAGCCCGCCGCCTTGGCGAAAAACCCGAAAATCGGCAGCCGCAACGGCCAGATATTGACCGCCTGAACGCCTTCCACCGGCAGGAGCGCCAGCAAAAAGGGGTCGGAGGCCGAACGGTGATTGCAGACAAACAGAAACGGACCGCCTAGAGCCCGCAGGCGCTCGAACCCGACGCGTCGAATACGAATCCAGGGATAGGGCAGAATGCGGGCCACCACCCAGCCGTACCAACTGATCGCCCGGCGAAAGCGGCGCATGGTGACGCGACGCGACGCGAAAGGGGCCCGCACGGCCACGAAGAGGATCAGCAGCGGGATGGCCGTCAATGAAAACAATGCCAGCAACCCGTAGAATTGCGTATTCAGAACAATCTTTCTCATGGGCTCGTCCCGAACATCGGGCTTCCTTTGCGAATCAGCCGCAGCCTCGCATGACGCTTACGGTATCGATCATGGCCTTGTACTGCGGGAAACACACTTCGCCTTTGCCTCGTTTCTTCCCGATACACATACATGAAATGGTGATACGGCAG
>CAZYAW010000193.1:0-3466 GCA_964646045.1 uncultured Victivallales bacterium
TTTTTTTGATTGATGCGCACAATAAATGCTTGTAGGGTGAGGGTCAGATTGCATTGTTGTTGTTCCATCCGTCGCCGACCCTGTGCCCATGAAAAACAAGAGCGATAAAAAAAAGAAACGCGGACCGCAGGAGATCCTCGGACTCGACATAGGCAAGTCGACGGTATGCGCGTTGCGACTGGCCAGAGCCGGGGAAGACGTTTTCCGCGTGCTGGCGACCGACGTGCTGTCCTATGGCGGCCTGGCGCCGGAGAGCGAAGGCAAGGCGCCCGATCCGCTGACCCTACCCGCCCGACTCAAGACCAAATACGCGGCCATCGGCCTCAACAGTCCACGCGCCGCCAGCAAACTGGTAAGTTTTCCGGGGGCCATGAACGAGGAACAGGAAGGCCATCTGGTGCAGGCGCTCGGACTGGACAATCCCGACGACTATCGTATCTCCTTTAAAATTCTGGCGGAAGGGCGGGGAAAAATCGAGTCCAAGGCCCTGGTCGCGGCCCTCCCCGAAGCCGAAGCGGCGGTCGCCGTGCGACTGTTGCCGTCCGGCACGCCGGCGCCCTACTCTCTCGAAATTTCCGATTTGGCCGCGCTCTCGGCCTTTCTGCACGGACCGGGCGCGGATCGGGAGAAGGCCATGGGCGTTTTTCACTTCGACTCCGAAGTCAGTACGCTGGCTTTTTTCAACAAGGGCATCCTGGCGCTGATCCGCCGCTTCCCCGTCGGGGCGGACAGTTTAAAAAACAAAGTCATGGAATCTCTGGGCGTGGACGAAAACACGGCGCAGGGCATTCTGGCGGACGCCTCCTTCGACATTTCGCAGGCCGTTGGCGAAATCGTGACGCCGCTGGCCAAGCAGGCCATCGTTTCGCGCGATTTCGTGGAACGCCGCGAAAACTGCCGCGTCGAAGCCTTCTGGCTTTCGGGCCCCTTGAGCCAAGCCAACGATGTGGCGGCCGAAATCAAAAACGCCCTCAACATCGCGCCGCAGCCGTGGAATCCACTGGAAGGTCGGGATCTCGCCGAAGGCGCCGTTCCCGATCAATATGCGGGCGAGGAGTGGCGCTTCGCCGCCGCGTTGGGAGCCGCTCTCGCCGTCTTCGAGGAACTATGAACCTTCGTGTCGATCTTATACTGGAAACGGAACAGCGCAGCGCCAGCTTCCTGAGTCCCCGGCAGATGCTGCGCCTGTCCGGGATCGTCGTCCCCGCCATCGGCGCTTTCCTGCTCTTCGTGGCGGCGCTCGACACCATGCGGCAGAACATGCATACGGAACAGAAGGCGTCCGAATGGAAATTGCTCGAACCCCAAAAAGCGGCCGCGCTGAAACTGGCCGAGGAGATGCGGCGCCACGATGCCATTGTCAAGTCCCTCGAAAGCTGGCCGGCCACCAAGCGCAGCCTTTACGATCAACTGGCGACCCTCATGAAAGTCGTCCCGCCCGACATTCAACTTGCCCGGCTTTCCTACGATCAGACGCTGGGCGTGGTCGATAAGCAGGCGCAGCGCGTACCGACCATGCGTCTGGAAGGCCGGGCGCTCGGCGCCGATTCCGAGGAACATCTCCTGGTCTTGACGCGGCGCATGCGCGAAGAGGCGCCGTTCGACGTTTTGCTCGCCAATGTGGAAATGCGCGGCGACCGGGACACGGCGGCCGGCGCGCGTCCCGAAGACCGCGTCTTCCGTCTTTCCTGTGAATATCACCCTCTGAAATTTCTGCCATGAAACTGCCCCAGGACAAAAAGGAGAGAACGCAGATTCTCGTGCTGATCGGCATTGTTGCGATCTTGGCGATCTACGGCCTTTACCAGTTGGTGCAAATCAAGGTGATCCAGCCGCGCCGGGACAATGCGACCCGCATGGCCCAACTGGAGAGAGACATTCGCGAGGCGCGACTCATTGTAAGCCAGTCGCGCGGCAACGAGCAGCGCAACCGCGAACTGCTTGCCAAAATCAAAGAATATTCGGCCCGTCACCTGCTGCATCCCCGTCTGGGCGGCAACCTTATCCTGGGCGCCTCCGAACAGGTGGAGGGCTGGTTCCGCCAGGCGGGACTGGAGACGCCCGACATCCGCGACGGCGGACGCCGCGCCGTGTACGGCCGCAGCGACCCCGTGCGCGACATGGTGTGGGCCTACACGGTGGGCGTCAGTTTCCAGGCCGGCCTTCACGACCTGGCGAAACTCCTCAAAATCATCGAGGAAAGCGACCCCTGCGTAACCGTCGTGCAACTCTCGATCGCCGCCGGCAACGCCTCCGATCCCCGGACCGTGCCGCAACACGCCATCAGTTTCAATGTGCAATGGCCAATGTGGCGCGACGACGACTATCGCGCCACGCTGGAGAACATGACACCATGAGGCGCCGACAAAAATTTTATCGCCGCTTCCCGCGCTCGGGCGCGTATCACGCGCTCGCGTCGGCCTGCGGCGCCGCCTATCTTCTCTGCGTTACGGCTTCGGACGTGCCCGCGCAGGATCACCAAGAAAACGACAAGGAGACGGCGCGCGCGGAGCTTGCGTCCGTCCCCGACGCCGCACCGACAGCCCGTGACGCTGAAGCGGCATCGACCGACGCCGCGCCGGGTTCGAACGAGGTGGCCCGCGTCGCGGACGCGTTGCCCGCTCGCGATCCCTTCTGGCCGGTCGGCTACGTCAAGCCCGAACCGCGTCCCGATACGGGCGGCCCAGATCCCGACGATCCGCAGACGCCTACCATCGACAAAACGCCGCCGCCCCCGCCCATGCCCGCCATCGTCTGGCCCGCGCTGGTCGTTCGTTCCGTGGCTACCGGCGGCAAACAGAGCGTCGCGCTCATCGACCGGCTGGGCATGGTGCAGGCCGGCGACAAACCGGAATGGCAGGTCGATAAAATCGTGTACCGCTGGTTGATCCTCGACGTGTCGGACCAAGGCGTATCGTATCGGCGGCTGGACGCCACGCCCGTCGGCCGGGAAGACCAGCGAGTCGTTTATGAGGGCGCCGCCGAAACGGCGGATAACGCGCAATAATACCAAGGGAGGAGAATCATGCAGACGAGAAAAGGTTTGTCAATGCTGGTACTCGGTCTCGTGCTGGCGGGATCTTTTTCACTGTTCACCGCCTGCGAGAAAGACAAGGACGGCACCGATCTGGATCGCTATTTCAGCGACAACCCCTATATATCCGATCCGCGCAGTTCCACGGACGCCCGCGTACTGGAGATTGATCCTGGCACGAAGGAGATCACCGCCATCGACGAGAAGGTCTCCTTCCTAGTCAAGGGCGGCAGCGGCAGCACCTACCGATGGGACGTGGCCAACACCGACTACGGGACCATTGCCGTACAGAACAATACGCGCTATGCCGTCTATACGGTTAAGCGGCTTTCGGACAACAGTATCATCGTCAGCGACAGCGGCGGCAATGCCGGGATCGCCTACATCCGTACCGGCTCCCCCCTTCCCCCACTGGCCATCCCCCCCGCCGCC
>CAZYAW010000194.1:0-9737 GCA_964646045.1 uncultured Victivallales bacterium
CAGGCTGGCGACCCCCCCCAGGCGGACGGCCCCCCCCGCGAAACCGGCGCCGCGGAGGCCCCCCGGGCGGGCGTCGGGAAACCCGCGGCGCGCGCCAGCCGATCTCGCGAACGCTGCGTGGCGGGATCGAACGTCCGCAGGGATTCGACGGCATCGTCGCAGAACTCGATACGACAAGGCCATTCGTCCTGCGGCGACCACAAATCCACCAGTCCCCCGCGCACCGCGAAGGCGCCCTTGCGATCCACCTCGGGGACGCTCTCGTAGCCGCCGTCCGTCAGACGCCGCAACAGCGTATCGCGATCCAGACGGTCGCCGACCGCCAACGGCGCGGTCGCCCGGCGCAACGCGGCGGGATCGGGCGCGTATTGCAGCAAGGCCGACACGCAGGTCACAAGGATCGGGGGCGCCGCCTCGGCGTCCCGCAAGGCCGTCAAGGCCCGCCAGCGCTCGCCGGCCTCCTCGATCGACTCGGCATCGCGACAATGGCGCTGCGTGTCGCGGGGCGCATAGCGAAAAATCGCGGCCGCGTCGGGCGGCGCGGCCGCGTACAGGTCGCGCAGGCACGTGTCCATGGCCTCGACCCCGTCCGCCACCAGCGCCAGCGGCAGGCGACCGACACGGCTCAGCGCCCGTATCAGCAAGGCGAGCGCGGCCCCCGGCAACGGCGGCAGCGACAGCACGGGACTTTCGGCACGCAGAAGAGTACGCGCCCAGTCCTCGAAATAGGCAACCGGATCCTCGTTCCGCATCATAGGGATTTGCGCAGATGCGAAGGCGGCACCCGCAACGCGAGCCGATATTTGGCGATGGTGCGACGCGCCACGCGAATGCCCTGCTCCGCCAGTTTTTCCATGATTTCCTGATCCGAAAGCGGTCGGGAAGGGTTTTCATTGGCCACCATGGTGGCGATCATATCCTTGACGCTGGCGTTGGACACATCCTGCCCGCTTTCGGTCTTGATGCCGGCGGTAAAGAAGTACTTCAGATCGAAAACGCCGGAGGGCGTTTTCATGTATTTCCCCGACACGGCCCGACTGACCGTCGTCTCGTGAACCCCCACTTTCCTGGCGACGTCCGACATCGTCATGGGCTTCATGTGCGCGATGCCCCTGTCCAGAAACTCCGACTGGGCCTTGACGATTTCCGCGGCGATGCGATGGAGGGTGCGTTGCCGCTGTTCGATACTGCGAATCAGAAACACGCTGGACCGAATGCGTTCCTGGATATAGGCCCGCACCTCCGGCGAGGTACTTTTGTCCTCCATCAGTTGCCGGTAATGGCGACTGATCCGCAAATGCGGAATATGTTCGTCGTTCAGGGCGACCGTATATTCGCCATCCGTTTTGCGCACCGCGATTTCGGGAAGCACATAGGTCGCCTCGTCCGACGAGTAGATTCGGCCCGGTTTCGGCTCCAGAGTGGAAATGAGATCGCAGGCCTTGCGTATGTTCCCGACGTCCACTTTGAGAAGACGCGCGATATCCTGGAATTTTCTGGCGGCCAGTCGGTCCAGATGCTCGCGCACAATATCCGCCGCCAACGACTTGTGGTGGCCCAGCCCCTCCAATTGCAGCAGCAGACATTCGCGCACATCCCGAGCCCCCACCCCCGCAGGATGAAAGTCCTGAATCACGCTCAAAACGTCCAGTAAATGATCCGCATCGCAGCCGGCCGAGAGAGCCAGCTCCTCCGGCGGCGTAGTCAAATAGCCGTCGTCTCCGATGCTGCCGATAAGGAGGCGGGCTACGCCTACATCCTCTGGCGGCAAATCGGTCAAGGTCAGTTGCTCCAGTAAATGCGCCTGCAACGACTCCTTGCGCTCGATGGAATCGAAGAAAAACTGGCGATTTTTTTCCCGGTCGCCGGAAGGCGGCTCCTGGGAGTTCTGGTAAAAATAGTCGCGCCATTCGTCGTCCAGCTTGGCCAGCGCCTCGTATTCCTTGTCGAAATCCATTTCCTGCGCCGGATCCTCCGGCGTTGCATCCGGCTTTTCCGCCGCCGCGTCAAGGGATAGTTCCGTTTGCGGCACATCCTCCAGCGTCGGGTTCTGCTCGATTTCCCGACTGACCAATTGCCGCAGATCGAGCGCCTGCAACTGCAGAATTTCCAGCGACTGGCGCATTTGCGGCGCCATGATCATTTTCTGCTGCTGCGTTTGCGAAAGCGAAAGAGTTTGACTTGCCATGGCATTCGTCCTTTACTGTTGCGCTAACCCATACCTGTGTCCCGCTTTTTTGGCAAGCACAAAAGGGCGGTCGGCGCGACAGAAGAAGGAATTGCGTCTTGAAACTATGCGTACTGGCCAGCGG
The DNA here is from genome assembly GCA_964646045.1 of uncultured Victivallales bacterium. Classification (GTDB taxonomy): domain Bacteria; phylum Verrucomicrobiota; class Kiritimatiellia; order UBA8416; family SLMC01; genus CAZYAW01. The sequence continues at coordinate 2,313 of CAZYAW010000194.1, forward strand.
CAGCACCGGCAACTGCGTTTTCATCCGCTCGGGTCCGACCTCGATCCTGGTGGATGCCGGGCTCAGCGCCCGCAACACGGAGGGAAAACTGGCGGAAATCGGCGTCGGTCTTGACGACATCCAGGCCATTTGCCTGACCCATGAGCATTCCGACCACATCTGCGGCCTCAAAGCCATGGGCGGTCGCCGCGGCATTGCCGTCTACGCCAACCGCGGCACGGTGGAAGCCATCGAAGCCAAGGGCAAGATTCGCGGGCTGCCCTGGAAGATCTTTACGACCGGGTCCCCTTTCGAGGTGGGCGCCTTGCGCATCGAGCCCTTTTCCGTGCCTCACGACGCCTTTGAACCGGTCGGCTATCTGGTGCACGGCCAGTCGGCAACCGGAGAGGCGATCCGCATGGGCATTGTCACGGACATGGGCATGGCCACCGAGCTGATTCGCCAGAGACTGAGAGACTGTCATGCGCTGGTTCTGGAGGCGAACCACGACGAGACGCTGCTCCGCGATGCGCAGCGGCCCTGGGCGCTCAAGCAGAGAATCGCCGGCCGGCAAGGTCACCTGTCCAATGCTCAGTCCCTGGCGCTGTTGGCCGACATCGCGTCCCCCGCCCTGCGGACGGTGTTTCTGGCCCATATCAGCTCCGACTGCAACACGCCGGACCGGGCGTTGCTCTGCGTACGCAAGGGCTTGGGCGTTCTCGGGTACGAGAGGATCGTCATCGAGCCAACCTGGCCGGAACGCGTCAGTGGCGTCTGCGAAATCTGACAGACCCTGAAGCCGCGACAGCTTCTGCTATGGATTCAGGCGGACAAAGGAACCGGAGAGAATCGCGCATGAACATGGAAGACCACAAGGTGCTAACCGGCGGAACCGTGGTGACGCCGTTTCAGGTCGTCCCGGACGCCGCCGTGTATATCGTGAACGACAGAATCTACGATGTCGGCCCACGCCGGACCGTATGCGCGCCGGCCCACGCGACCGTGATCGACGTGCGGGGCGGGACCATTGTGCCCGGCTTTGTCGATCTGCTGGCCCACGGCGGCGGCGGCTTCGGCTTTTCCGACGAATCGGCGGCCAGCGTCGACGAAGCCTCGCGCTACTTTATGAAGCACGGCACCACCTCCATGCTGGCCGGACTGCATGCCAAACCCAGGGAGCGCCTGCTGGCCGACTGCCGCCTGCTGGCCCGCTACATTCGCGAGAACCCCGACTCCAATATTGTCGGCATTCATCTGGAAGGCCCCTACCTCAACCCGGCCTTATGCGGCGCCATGAATCCCCGGCATCTGTGGACGCCGTCACACGACTCCTTCCAGGAGATATTGGAGGCCGCCCAGGGCGCTATCCGCATCATGACCATCGCCCCCGAACTGCCCGGCGCGCTGGACATCGTACGCGAGGCGTCCTTTGCCGGCATCATTTGCTCGATCGGCCATTCCACGGCCGACTACGCCACTCTGGAACGCGCCATCGAAAACGGCCTGGCCCATGTCACCCACATCTTCAACGCCATGAACCCCATGCACCATCGTACGCCCGGCGTCGTCACCGGCGCCCTGCTGCATGACGTGCTGAAAATCGAACTGATCGCCGACACCGTCCACGTTCATCCGGCCATGATGCGTCTGCTGCTCAAAATCAAAGGCCCCAAAGGCGTGATCCTGATCACCGACTCCATCCGGGCCGGCGGACTGCACAAGGGCGAAAGCAGTTTTTCCGAGCAAACCGTCTATTCCGACGGCCGGCGGCTGGTTCTAAAAAACGGCACCCTGGCCGGCAGCGTTCTCACCCTCAACCGAGCGGTGCGCAATATGGTGCAAACCACCGGGACGACCTTGCCCGACGCCGTCCGCATGGCCACGCTCAACCCGTCCAAGGTACTCGGACTCGGCAGCGGCATTCTGGCCTCCGGCAAACCGGCCGACCTCGCGGTCCTCGACAGCGAATACCGAGTCACTCACACCGTCAAAAACGGACGCATCGCATTCCGGACGCATTGATCCTGGAACCCAGGGCGGTTTGGCCATCCCCTCGGTCGACAGAGAACGCTCCTGACAGTAGTCGAGCGCCGAAATGCCGGCGCAAGTGGCGAGGGAAACGAAGAACAGATCAAAGGGCTGCGGCGCCGTTCCGTCACCCCCGTTCCGCGGGAGCTGATCAGTTGCTACGGTAAACCCGTTGATCGAGGCGTTGACTCGCTTTCGACCGGGGAACGATACTGAGATTCTCTTTTCCATGTTCGCAATCTCCTTGTCCGTCAACACCTTGTTCGCCTGCTTCTGTCCGGCAAACTCTATGGCCCCAAAATGCGGTTGAATTCGTAATTCGAAACAGGTCTTCCGCCTGTTTTGGTATCACACAAGCAGGACACGTACCGCCGTCTTGTCCGCCGTAGTGCGAAACTCGAAGGCGGAAGCTTCTTAGCGAAGGCGTATGCTTGCTCTACTTTGGACAAATCCAACCGGACTTCGGCGACAGGTCAATCTATCGAAAGGGCCGATCCGTTTGCAAGCTTAAACGCTTCCGGCGCCCCCGACCCCAAAGATGCGCTACGTCTCTTACAAACGATATAAAAACGAACAGCGAGGCGCGACCCCATCGCTTTTACTTCCGTAATCGCAGTTTTGTGCTTCGTCAGCGATGGTTTCGCTGTATGCTGCGAGGGCCGTGTTTGCGGCGGTAAGCCAGAGGTGTGGTGTTCTTGTTTTTGCGGAAAAGGCGGTAGAAGTAGCTCTCGTTGACGAACCCGCACAGGCCGGCAATCTCCTGAACGGAATAGTTTGTGGACGCAAGGTGAATGGCCGCTTGTTCAATACGCATTCTGGCAAGGTAGCGCGACGGCGATATTCCCAGGTGCCGAGTAAATGCGCGGGTCAGGTGCTCCTGGCTGCGGCAACTGAAACGCACAAGATCGGCGAGCGACGGCAGGGCTTTGCGCTGCCTGTTCAGCCACAGTATTGATTTGTGCAGCCAATCGGGCAGCGCCTCGGGCATAGTCTGCCTCATAACCGGCGCCAGGTAGCGGGTAGCCGCTACTGCCAGAAAACCGGAGAAAACCATCCGGCCTGATTCAAGCCGGCTGTTGCTGATCAATTCGTCGATCATTTCCCGAAACGCCGTCTCACGTTCCGCAGGAATGCGCGCGCGGGGGGCTTCTTCCGCCAGCAGCAGTTGCTGCGCCTGGCCACGTAACTGCGTATATTGTTCAAGACGAACGAGCCAGTTGTCCTGGAACATTATATTGGCATAGGAAAACCCGCAACCCGCCAGTTTATGGCGATCGTCCGTTCGTAGCAATATCAGGTCGCCGGCCTGCTGTGTCAGTTCCCGTCCGTTGACGACGTGATTCAGCGTGCCTTCCATTACATAGACCATTTCGCAGAATCCGCGATGACCATGTTCCGGATACTGCCACGGTTCCGACATGGTCACACGATGAACCTGATACCCGCTTTGCTGCGAGCTTTCGTTCTCTTTCCATTCACTGTACCGCATGCCTCGCCCTTTCAATTAAGATAATATCAATATAGTACATCATTAAGTCAATCGAGGTCATTGACATATGGGGCATAATCGGTAAGGATGTCAATATTGTGTAATTCAAAAAAGGCAAAAAGAAAGGTGCGGCATGACGGCGAACAAGGTTCCGGTGGCGATCCAGCTCTATTCGGTCAGGGATGTTATGGCTGAGGATGTGGCGGGAAATCTAAAAAGGCTGGCAGCGATGGGCTATGCCGGAGTCGAGTTTGCCGGCTATTATAATCTGAGCGGACAAGTATTGAAAGAATTATTGGATGAAGCCGGATTGCGCTGCGCCGGATCGCATACAGGCATGCAGCTTCTTGAAGGGGATGCATTCGAGTCAACCGTGGATATTAATCGCGAGCTTGGGAACCGCCGATTAATTATTCCATCCGCCGACCTGGATGAACTGGATAAAACGATTGACCGGATGAACGCCATTCATCAGCGCGCCAAAGCCTGCGGCATGCAAACCGGTTTTCATAATCACACGAAAGAGTTTGAAATTGTTGACGGAGCCACCAAATTTGACCGCATTTTCAGTCAGACTCCGGATGATTTTCTGGTACAGATCGATATCGGATGGGCAACGGCGGCGGCGCAGGACGTGCCGACGCTACTGCGCAAATATGCGCATCGCATCGAGACGGTGCATGTCAAGGAATTCAACGCCGACAATCCGGCGGCGGTGGTCGGCGACGGCCAGGTTGACTGGCCGTCGGTTATGACGCTGCTGGAGAAAGAAAGCAAGATGGCGTGGTATGTAGTGGAACAGGAAAAATATGCAGTTGGTTCGATGGATAGCGCTCGGGAATGCATTCAAAACATTCGCGAAATGGGGAGATAAAAATGAGCGTCAAAGTCGGTATTATCGGTGCGGGCGCCATAGCGAATGATCATTGCAAGAATGTCGCGGCTTATCCCGATGCGGAACTGGCGGCCATTGCCGATCTGAGCAAGGAACGCAGGGAGACCATCAAGAAAGCCTATGGCGTTGCGCGCGCCTACGCCACATGGCAGGAACTGGTGGCCGACGAGGAGATAGACGCCGTGGCGATTGCGCTGCCGAACGCGTTGCATGCTCCGGCCAGTCTTGCGGCGATCGCCGGCGGCAAACATGTGCTGCTGGACAAGCCATTTGCGATGAATCTGACGGAAGCCCGAAAAGTGGCGACGGCCGCAAAGCGTCGCAACGTGGTCATGATGCTGGGCATGAACCAGCGCTATGACGCCGATGCTCAATCCTTGCAGACAATGGTCGCCCGCGGTGATCTGGGCGAAATATATCACGTAAAAGCTCAATGGCTGCGGAGAACCGGGGCGCCGAAGTTCGGCACATGGTTTGTGAACAAGAAACTTTCCGGCGGCGGCTGCCTGCTGGATATCGGCGTCCATATTCTCGATCTTGGCATGTACGTTTCCGGTTTGTGGGAACCAAAGGCGGTGACCGGGCGAGTCTATACCAAGTTCGGCAATCGTGGACTCGGTGAAGGCGGATGGGGCAAGAGCGATGCGAACCGCAACATCAAGTTTGACGTGGATGATTTCGCTACGGCTCTCGTCACCTTTGAAAACGGCGCCACGCTTGAACTGAACGTTTCATGGGTGCTGCATCAGGAGACGAACGGACGACATAATGTTGAACTTTTCGGCACCGAAGCCGGTGCATCACTCAAGCCGCTGCAAATATTTCGTTTCGGACGCAACAAAGGCGAATATGAAGTGGTGAAACCGCAGGGCGTAAAAGCTCCGGAGATGCGTGATTGCCGGCAGTTCGACTGGTTGGACGCCATTGTTGGAAAACGTCAGGCCATTTGCACAATGGAACAGGCTTTGGTTACCCAGCGGCTTCTCGACGCCATCTACCGTTCCTCCGAAACCGGACGGGAAGTGCGACTCAGGTCATAGCGTGGTCGTGCCGCCGGCGATGGGGGCCGCAGGTTGTTGCGGGATCCGCCTGCGCTACGCTTCCGGTTTCCTGCCATTCCGCGGCTCTTCACCCACCATGCCCAACCGCCTGCTTCCGCAACGATCTGCGCGACGCATCGCATGATACACCGCGCCTTCCTATCCAAGACAAATACGCGTATCACACCCGGCGCCGGGGCGTCATTCCGCGAGCGGCTTGCCCATCCGCCACGGAATAGCGACCGTTAGCGCTTCCCGGCCGGGGCCTTCTATGCGGATACGTATGACATCGGCGCTGTTTGCGATGATCCGGCCGCGGATGGTCCCCGGCTCGCCGCGGCCGGGAAGCAGCAACCACGCGAAGGCTGCCGTGCCGTCTACGGCAGCAGACATCTCCGCTGTCGTATTGGGCTCCCATTCGTTGTACTGCCGGCTGTACCACCCCTGGATGTACGGTTGCATCTGTCCTTTTACCAGTGCGGTTCGCCATTCGAAATTCGACACCGGAACAATCCGCAGGTTTCCCGCCCCGGCGTCGTGCGAAAGAATCGTTTGGTCGTCTTGCACCACGCGACAGCGTGGATGCCAGTGCCAGAGAGTTTTGAGCGAGCGCGCGCGGTCGGTGACGATGCGATCGGCCACGACAATCAGTTGATCGCGCAGATACAGCACGGCACGGGTGTGTACGGCCTTGCCTGCGAGCGCGTCGAAATGGTCGCAGGAACCGCGGGCGAACACCATCTCCGGCGCGATATGACAATCGTCTCCGGCGATTGGTTTGTCGGCGCGCAGCGGCCCTGGCCCCTGGCCCTGGCCGTCGATTAGGATCACGTTATGCGCTCGCGACAACACGGCATACTGGTTACGGAATTGCAGATGGTCTCCGGTGTAGGTAAAGCGACCGGAATCAACGAGCAGGTCGCGCCCGTACGCCGAAACCGACAGGTGCAGTTTGTCCCGGTGCTGATGTCCGGAACCCCACGGGCCCATGTCAAAGAAGGCCCACACGGCGTCTTGCTCCCATCCGCTCCGCATCACGAGTTGACCCGCCCAGGGAAACACGGAGGACGGGCCGCCTGGCGGCTTGCTTCCCCGGCGGCCCTGGGTGGCGATGTAGGTCCATTCCGCGCGCCGGTATCGTTCCGCCGCCTGGAGCACGCGGTCATTGTTTTCCTCGAGATCCGAATCGTTGTTGAGTAAACCCCGCCCGTCGGGACGCATGGTACGGGCCAGGTAATCCCACATGATCTCGATCTTCTTTCGAAATGCGTCGGGCGGCGGGATTCGGGCGCCACGACAGATCTCGGCGAACTGCTCGAAGTTAACCAGGGCCGTCCGATGGTAACTGCTCGTCAACTCGTCTTGCACGCCGTCGGGATAGACCTGCCTGGAAAGCTCGCTCATGAGAGTGCTCGATGCGTATTGCAGCCAGGCCGGAGCCTCCTTGTATTCCGGCCAGGCCGCCGCAATCATCGCGAGGGCCGAAAGCTCCATGGTCAGCCAATTGCCACTACCGTGAAAATGGCGCAGATGATGCGCATGCTCGGGCAGGCTGGTAAGCATCAGCAGCCGTGCCGCCGAGGTGAGGCGCTCATCCTCCAGCAGGGTGTAGAACACCTGGGCCCACGCCTTGACGCGAAAACTGATCTCCAGACCACGCCAGAGTTCCCCGACATTCTTACGGGCGGGATACGGCAAACTGGATCGGATCCAGTCGCGAAGGTGCTCGTCGATCCGTACGGCGTACGCTCGGTTGCCGGTGGTGCGGTAGGCCTCGATCAATTGCCGCACGTGATAATGTCGGTTGAGGGCCAGGGTCCATTCCCAGTCGTTCGATGGCCCGCGATGCGTCCAGACTAGGCCGCCATCCGGTTTGCGCGGCACGCGGTCGGTCTGCCCGTAAAACGTGAAGGTGTCGTTAAGCGCCGCATCGGCTTGTCTGTCGCGCGCGTCCGTCTCCGTGATTTTCGGTCCGCGCAGCCATTGGCCCGATG
>CAZYAW010000195.1:0-10545 GCA_964646045.1 uncultured Victivallales bacterium
CCAAGCCGCCACGCTTCTATATCTTCAAAACGCTCAATTTTCATGTCAGATTCCTTTTTTTCAACCGTCAACCGTGAACCGTGAACCGTGAACGCTTACATATTTCGAGAAAACACGGGCAAGATGCCCGTGCCACGATTTAAAAATGTGCCCGATCATTTTCCTGCGACGTCAGGAAGTCTGAAGTTATTTTTGCGCGGGCCCTAAGGGAGGTAGGCGTAGAAATCAAAGCCTCGGAGCCGACTTCAAAGCGGCGCAAGGCGGAACGTTCGCAAAGCATCATACCGCTTGACATCGTGGCCCATACAGGCAATATTGCCCGCGTATTGATGAAAAAACATGAGCGGGACGGCAACGGCAGGATGATTCTCCATTCCGGCGCCGCTCACGCACCGTGAGGCTCTTCACAATGGATGCACGGCAAAAGAAGTACATGCGCCAGAAGGCGGTCGGGCGCATCCGCAAATGGTTCTGGACGCTGGTCACGCTGGCCGGAACGCTGGCGCTGCTCGGCTTTCTGATAAAATGGATGATCCCCTGGTTTCAGCATTTGGGAGAGACGTTGTGACGCGATTTCCAACGGCAAACGCGCGGCGGAGCGGGCGGGAGCTATGATTGTCTCTTTACGCGGCAAACTGGTTGAAAAACATCCCACGCGCGTTGTGCTGGAGGCGGGCGGCCTCGGCTACGAGGCCCTCATTCCGCTAAGCAGTTACGACCGGCTGCCGGGCGTCGGCGAGGAATTTCTTTTGCTGACGCACTACCACGTGCGAGAGGACGCCCATATTCTGTTCGGTTTCGCCTCCGAGCCCGAGCGCGTCATGTTCCGTCTGCTGATCGGCGTCACCGGAATCGGCCCCAAACTGGCGCTGAGCGCGCTGAGCGGTCTTGCCGCCCGCGAACTCAAGGCGGCCATTGTCGAGGGCGACGTCAAGCGCCTCAGCTCGGTCTCGGGGATCGGCAGGAAAGTCGCCGAACGCATGATCGTTGAAATGCGCGACAAAATCGACCGCGCCGACGCGCTCGAAGCCGTTGCCGGCCCCGATCCGCTGGCGGAAGGCGATATTAAAATGCGCGACACCGTCATGGCGCTGATCGCCCTGGGCTACAAGCGCGGCGAAGCGCGCACCATGACGGAGACCGCGCTGCGCGGCAAGGATACGTCGAACATGACCGTGGAGACCATGATCCGTACGGCCCTCGGAAAACCCTGAGGACCTGCCGCGAATGCGCAAACCTCTTGAAAAGGACACTGCCATGCCTGCCGCCAGAGAACCCGACCTGATTCGGCCGGATCGCGAACTGGACATCAGTTTGCGCCCTTCGCAGTTTACGGATTTTGTCGGTCAGCCTCGCATTCGCGAACGACTGGAGTTGGCGGTCGCGGCCGCGCGCGGCCGCCAGGAGGCGCTGGATCACGTGCTGCTTTCGGGGCCGCCCGGACTGGGCAAGACGACGCTTTCCTATATTCTGGCCGCCGCCATGGGCAGTCATCTCAAGGCCACCTCGGGACCGGTCATCGAAAAAGCGGGCGATCTGGCCGGACTGCTCACCAGTCTCGAACACGGGGACGTGCTCTTTATCGACGAAATTCACCGCATGCAGAAGGCGGTCGAGGAATACCTCTATTCCGCCATGGAAGACTTCGTACTGGACATCATGATCGATCAGGGCGCCAACGCCCGCTCCGTCCGCCTGGAACTGAAACGTTTCACGCTGGTGGGCGCCACCACGCGCAGCGGCCTGATTTCCGCGCCGCTCCGCTCCCGTTTCGGACTCGTGAACCGCCTCGACTATTACGGACTGGACGATCTCAAGTCGATCGTGCATCGCTCCGCGCGCATTCTGGACGTGGACATCGACGAGGGCGGCGCGGCGGAAATCGCCGGACGCAGTCGCGGTACGCCCCGCATCGTCAACAATCTGCTGCGGCGCGTACGGGACTACGCCCAGGTGCGGGCCGACAACCGCATTACCCGCGAGGTAGCCGATCAGGCGCTGGGCATGCTCGACATCGACAAATTCGGACTGGACGAAATGGACAAGCGCATTCTGGAAACCATCGTGCACAAGTTTTCCGGCGGCCCGGTCGGTGTCGGCTCGCTGGCCGTGTCGGTAGGCGAGGAGCCGGACACCATCGAGGAAGTGTACGAACCCTACCTGATCCAGGAGGGCTATCTGAAACGAACCCCCAAAGGCCGCGTCGCCACCGAGCGCTGCTACGAACGCATGGGACTCCCCATGCTGCGCGCGCAGGGCGACCTGAAACTGTCATGAAGAGGCTCGTGACCGTGACACGGGCGTCCCGCCCGTGTTTGTCAACCGTGCCACGGGCGTCCCGCCCGTGTTTGTCAACCGTGCCACAGGCGTCCCGCCTGTGTTCCGAAGGGCAAGCCGCCCATGGCGCGGAAGCTTTCGCCAAAATCGCGCTCGGCGGCCTAGCTCTGGTCTGCGGCCTGACACTGGCCGGCTGCCGCAAAAGCGAAACGGCCGCTCCGGCCTCGGCGGCCGCCGAGCGTTTTTCGGGCGAGCGCGCGCTGGAGCAGGTGACGCGTCTGGTCGCGCTGGGCGAACGCGTTTCCGGCACGCCCGGCGCGGAACGGGCGGCGCAATGGCTGGCCGCCGAGCTGCGCGCACTGGGCTTGCGCACGCGGATCGAAGAATTCACCGACGAAGCGCCCGGCGGCCCGGTCGTTTTCCGCAATGTGATCGGCATCGTGCCGGGCGCCGGCGCACGCCGCGTACTGCTCGTTTCCCATTACGACACCAAGGCCGGCATCGAGAACTTTGCCGGAGCCAACGATTCCGGGTCCAGCACCGGTCTGCTGCTCGAGTTCGCCCGCGTCATGCGCGACGCGCCCGCCTACCCCTTCGACCTCTGGCTCTGTTTTGTGGACGGCGAGGAATGCGTCCACGAATACGGGGAACAGGACGGTCTGCACGGCAGTCGCCACCTGGCGCAAGCCGTACTGGACGACGGCGCTCCGCTGCCATCCGCAGTGATCGTGCTCGACATGATCGGCGATCGCGACCTCAATGCGGTCGTCCCGCCCAACACGACGCCCGCCCTGGCCGCCCTGGCCTTGCGCTCCGCGCGGCGGCTGGGACTGGCCGACTATCTGAAGCCCGGAACCTACGGCGTGCTGGACGACCACGTGCCGTTCCTGGAGCGCGGCCTGCCCGCCCTCCTGCTGATCGACTTCGAATTCGGCAGCGCTCCCGGACGCAACGACTACTGGCATACGCCGGAAGATTCCCTGGACAAGATTTCCGCCCGCAGTCTGGAGATCGCGGGCCGTATCACGCTCGACCTGCTGCAACATCTTCCCGATTGACGGCCAAACCCGCAAAAAGGCGTTAAGTGAGGTTTCTGCTCTACAACATACGCTACGGCACCGGAAGCGGCAAAGGTTTCCACCGTCCCTTCCCGCTGGCGGGCCATTTGCGGCGTCACGGCGTGAACATGAGCGCCATTGCCGCGTTCATTCGCCAAGTCCAACCGGATATCGCCGGACTGGTCGAAGTCGATACGGGCTCGGTCCTGGCTCGTCGGCAAAATCAGGCGGAACGGCTCGCCGCCGAACTGGGGCACTACCACAGCCACGGCGTCAAATATGCCGCGCGCAGTTGGCCGACTCGTCTCCCCGTGCTGCGCCGACAGAGCAACGCCTTTTTAACGCGCGACGCGATTCGCCACGAAAAATTCCATTACTTCAGCCACGGCGTGAAGCGTCTGGTCATCGAGCTGGAACTGGACCGCCTCGTCGTATTCCTGGTCCATCTTTCGCTCAAATACCGCCATCGCGCGCATCAGATTCAGGATCTGTACGATCTGGTGAAGGCGACGGACAAACCCACCATCGTCGCCGGGGATTTCAATCTGTTCTGGGGCGACCGCGAGATTCGGCTGTTTTTGGCCGCCTCCGGACTGCGCAACGCCAGTCCCGCAGGCGCCTGCACCCATCCCAGCCACGCGCCTCGACGGCAGCTCGACTTCATCCTGCACTCGCCCGCCATCCGCATCACCGGCTTTCAGACGCCGCCCGTCACCTATTCCGATCACCTGCCCCTGCTCTGCGATTTCGAGCTGCCGCAGTAACCGCGGATTACGGGCCGATTCCGATGAGGGCCGCCCCGAAAACTCCGGCGGAATCGCCCAGACTGTGGCGCACGATGGGCGTGGTCAGTTCGTCGCCCAGAATACAACGCGCCACATGGGCGACCCCCTCCGTATAGAGCGCCGCGCAATTGGAGACCCCGCCGCCCAGCACCAGAATGTCCGGATCGAGCACGGTGATCAGATTGGCGACGGCCCGTCCGAAATGGGCCAGAAATTCCTGGAAAAAGGCTTCGGCCTGCGCATCGCCGGCCTGGCGGGCCGCCTCGATCTCCGGCACGGTTTTACGTGCGCCGAACTGCTCCTCGTAACGACGTTGCAGACCGCCCCCCGAAATGTACGACTCCACGCAGCCGCGCCGCCCGCAATAGCAGAGCGGTCCGTACGGATCGATGGACATATGGCCCCATTCCCCGCCGCGGAAATGGCGGCCGATCATGACCTCGCCCTTGTGTACAATGCCGCCGCCGCAACCGGTGCCCATGATCACGCCGAAGACCGTGTCGTAGCCGCGGCCCGCTCCCAGCACGGCTTCCGCCAGAGCGAAGCAATTGGCGTCGTTCTGCAACGCGACCGGTCGTCCCAGACGGGCTTCGAGATCGGCGCGGATCGGACGTCCGTTCAGGCACAAAGTGTTGGAAAGCGACAGATGTCCGGTACGGGCCGAAATGCCGCCCGGCGTCCCGATCCCGAACGTATGGTCGGCGCCGTTCGGAATTTCGGCCGCCAGTTGATCGTGAAGGTTCTGAATGCGAGACAGGATGCCGTCGTAGCCTTCTTCCTGCGGCGTCGGAAAGCGAATGCGCCGCAAAAGCGCGCCGTCCTCGTCCAGCAGCGCCCCCTCGACTTTGGTGCCGCCCAAGTCGATGCCGATTCGATACATGTCAAACTCCGTTTGGAAGATTCCCTATACAAAAGGCGAAAGAGCGCGCAGGCGCAGCACGATGTCCGGCATATGTTTCAGCACATAATCGATATCCGCCTCGGTCGTGTAGCGGCTCAGGCTGAAGCGGATCGAACCGTGCGCGGCCGTGAACGGCACGCCCATGGCCCGAATGACATGCGAAGGCTCCAGCGAACCCGAGGTGCAGGCCGAGCCCGAAGAGGCCGCCACCCCCAGATCGCTGAGATGATACAGCATGGCTTCGCCCTCGATGTACTGAAAGCTGATGTTGCTCGTGTTCGGCAGCCGCTGCTGCGGATCGCCATTGACGCGGGCGTCCGGACAGGACGCCAGCAGCCCCTGTTCCAGCTTGTCGCGCAAGGCCGCCATGCGACGGGCGTCGGCGGTCATGGTCGCCTGCGCCTGCGCGCAGGCCGCGCCCAGCGCCACAATGTAGGGCACATTTTCGGTGCCGGCCCGGCGTCCGCCTTCCTGATGTCCGCCCAGCATCAGAGGCAGCAGCTTGGTTTGGCGACGGATGAACAGTCCGCCCACGCCCTTCGGCGCGTGCAGTTTGTGTCCGGAAAAGGAAAGCAAGTCCACGGGGATTTTGGCCAGATCGACGGGAATTTTGCCCGCCGCCTGCACGGCGTCCGTATGCAGAATGCCGCCCGCGTTCTTGACGATGGCGGCGATTTCCTCCATCGGAAAGATCACCCCGGTCTCGTTGTTGGCCCACATCACGCTGACCAGGCAGGGCCCGGAAGCGGCCACCTCGCGGCGCAGCGCGGCCAAATCGAGCTGGCCGGCGGCATCCACGCCCAGTTCGGTCACCTCGTAGCCCGTCTCCTTCAGTCGCCGGCAGGGGGCCAGTACGGCGGGATGTTCCACGCGCGTGGTTACGATGCGCGTTTGCGGCCCCATCGCCTCCGCCGCTCCGCGCAGCGCCGTGTTGTCGCTTTCCGTGCCGCAGCCGGTGAATACGATCTCGCTCGGCGCCGCGTTCAACAGGGCGGCGACCTGCTCGCGCGCCGTCTCCACAGGACGCGCCACCTCGCCGCCGAAACGGTGCATGCTCGACGGGTTGCCCCACCGTTCGGTAAAAAACGGCATCATGGCCGCGATCGCTTCGGGGGCCACTCGCGTCGTGGCGTTGTTGTCCAAATAGACCAAATTCACGGCCGTTCCTCCTCGACCACCAGGCGGTCCGAGACAAACTCGCGCAGCTTGGCCTGCACCACGTCCCTTTTGGTGAATTCCGCCACATGGCACTGCGCGCACATGCCGCGAAACGAGATCACCACCGTATCGCCCGCCACGTCGATCAGTTCCAGGTCGCCGCCGTCCCGCTGCAGCAGCGGCCGTATTTCACGGTCGATCGTTTCCCGGATCAGTTCGATCTTGCGGATGTTGGTGAGCGGCTTGTCCGGCGCGGCGGCGCTTTCGTGCACGGCGAACTCCTGGCGCACCTTTTCCAGAATGCTCTCGATATCCGGTCGGCACAGGCCGCAGCCGCCGCCCGCCTTGGTGTAGTGCGTGACCTGTTCCACAGTGGTCAGCCGATTGTCGCGCGCCACGCGCTCGATCTCCTCTTCCGTGATGCCGAAGCAGGTGCAGACCACCTTGCCGGAAAGGATTTTCTTTTCCGTGCGGCCGGTGCGGTAGTTTTCGATGGCCGCTTCCAGCGCTTCGCGTCCCATCACCGAACAGTGCATCTTCTGTTCCGGCAGGCCGCCCAGATAATCGGCGATATCCTGGTTGGTAATGCGCTCCGCCTCCTCGAGCGTTTTCCCCAGCGCCATTTCCGTCAGCGCGGAAGAGGAGGCGATGGCGCTGGCGCAGCCGAAGGTCTTGAACTTGACTTCCGCGATCCGACCATCCGAGTCGAGGCGCAAGGTCAGTTTAAGCGCGTCGCCGCACGCCAGCGAGCCGACTTCCCCAATGCCGTCCGGATTCTCGACTTCCCCCACGTTGCGCGGATTCCTGAAATGGTCCAGCACCTTCCCCGTATAGTCCCACATGCGCGCTCCTCTTTCTGAATGTCTGTGTCTTCACGATTGCTTGTGCGCCGGTTCGGACAGGACGAACGGCGCTTCGCCCGCCACCTCGGCCATCAGGGCGCGCGCGTTCTCGATTTGCTCTTCCGAGCCCCGCGCCGCCAGCCAGACGGAGCCCTCGGCGCCGCCCACGCCGCCGCCCGCCACCAGCTCGGCCTGTACGCCGGTCAGCAGGGCCAGAGCCTCGATTTCCGTTATGATTTCCCCGGGAACCGGCAGCAGACGCGGGCCGCCCGCACCGGGTACGTTGAGGCGGGTCGCCAGTTCATACAAATCCGTATGCACCCGTTTTTCGAGACCCACCGGCAGGAGCAGCCGTACACGCCGTCCGATGGCGGCCTGCAAGGCCGCCAGAATTGTACCGCCCTGCGGGTGCCCGATCAATACGCCGGCCTGACGGGTCGCCGGATTGATCGCATTGGCGCCCTTGACAACAATGTCGCCTTCGCGCAGAGATTCGCAGACGTCGAACAGAGTTTTCCCGATCTGCCATTGGCCGTTGACGAGCGCCACATCGCCCGGGAATTTGCTCTGGTCGGGCAGGACGCCTCTGTCGGTGGTTGCCGCGTGGGGCGGCAGCGTGATACCGCGGAAAAAACGGCGCGGACTGAACTTTTCGGCCTGCCCGAGCGCGGCCAGAACTTCGGCGGCCACGTATCCGTTGGTGGTTCCGGCTACGACGACCACCGTGCCCGTCTGCATGGCCTCTTCCGTCGCCAGTCGTTTCGCTACCGCCTTGCCGATCAGCCGTTTGCCCGCCGCCGGGGTCAGAACCCACTGTATCATGACGCTTCCTCCCGTTAAAAATGAGAAGCGCATAGAATACCCTATTCAGTCCGCACAGGCAAGCAATAAGCGGAGGACCGCAGCGTCTTTTTTCCGAGGCTCTTGCAAAACCCCTTGCCAGTCGAAAATGTGCCAAAGCATTTTCCGGCGAGATCAGCAGAAAGGGGTCCCGTATTATAGTATCTTTCCCGGCAGCTTCTTTTTTTCTGTATTTGCCTGTCTTCTGTTGCCTCTCTTCTGCCCGGCAAGCTTTCCATGCGCTGTTCGAGAAACTGGCGAAACTCTCTACCGCCAAAGTACCACCCTCTGCGCAATGCCTTCCATTCGGCAGCCGGCTTTCCAGCTTTCCCGTCCGCCGTCTCCGATGCGCGGCCTGCGATATAGCCTTTGTAGCCAAGCCTGCCTTGCGGGGAGTCGGCAAACCCAAGCGCAAGCAACACACGCTCTGCCCGAAGCCAGACCGGCCGTCTGTCGCGCATATAAAGCGGATAGCTGCTCCATGGATAGGACCCAAGTCCGGATGCCAACACTTCCCGGAGACCAGCCCGAACAGGATTCAGATGGATATAGGCGCTCAACGCCAAGAAATAATCGTCTTCGCCGCTTACGGGGATCGCCTTGTATCTGCCTTGAAACAAATGGCCGCATGTGCGGTTGCGGGCATGGAATCTCTGCGTGTAGGTCCCCTGAAACCATTTCATCCCGGCCGCCAGATTCGCCTCGGGAGTCTCGATCTGCAGGTGGTGCGGAAAGCGGGCGGCCACTGGAGATCGAGGCCGCGGGGCGGTTCGGAGTTGTCACCCCGCCATTTGCCATTCCTTGATGGCTTCGAACGGGTAAAGCAGCATAATGACGTTCAGGGTCAGGTTGTCGCGGATCCAGAACAGTAAACCTGCCTCGACGATAATAAAAAAGACCACGGAGAGCTTAAAGCCAAGCTTCTGCGCGATGAAAAACCCTGCTGCGCAGGCGAGCAGGTCCCCGCCGGAATTTGTTATCGAGTCGCCTTCATAGCCCATATCAATTGTCGCCTCGCGGTAGCGCTGGATAATGAAGGGGGTGTTTTCAATTACTTCCCATGCGGTCTCGACAAGCAATGCCAGCCAGAGCCGCCATGGCATGCTCATCCTGGGAAACAGCCGGAAAATGATGCCGCAGAACAGCACGCCGTGCAATATGTGCGTGAAGCTGTAGTGATCCAGCAGGTGCTGTGATGTGTGGGCGCTCCATATCTCGCCGTTCCAAAGTTCCCAACCGCCGCACGCGCACCACCATACGCGCCCCATCAGGCGCAATACAACTGTCATCGCCGACGGCAGGAGAATATACGCGGCGATAAGCATGCGCTTTTCCTTGCTCATAGGGATGGTCGGACCGCATTGATCGCCGGCGCTCGCGCTCATCGGCTATCCTCCCGTTGCGCCATTTGCTCCTTCCGGTTCCGCGAGAACGACCACCACGGAAGCGGGGTTCCGCCCTCCATGAAATTAACGGCCGACATAAACACATCGATTACGCAAGGGTCCTGTCTTCTGCCGGTTTTTGCGCACAGGTCTTCGTACATGGCGAACGGATCCATTCCAATCAGTTTTTTCGGATGGGCGATGCCGATCAAACGGAGGTCTGCCGCTATCGTCTTTCCAATGTTCGGGAGCGCGTCCAGTCGCGACACCCTGTCTCTGTCCGGATTCTTCATAGGGTTCCCTGTTTCCCGGCGCCGGCATCTCGATCCCTGCGCTCCAAAGCCCTCCGCTCCGCGTGTCGAAAGGGATATCAGGGCTGCAGGAGCGCGAACCCGGTTGTCGGTTCGACCGCCCGCCTGGCGGTACAGTCCACCAGCTCCGTGAGTATCACTTCCATAACGTGCCAGGTCCGGACTCCGGCCCGCACACAGCCGGTAGCGGTTTTCTCCCGCCGCCCACAGGCCATATGCATATGAAGGCTCGGCTTGCCGTCGGGACCGGGGAACAGCGTTCCCACCCCCGCCACCTCGTGGGCATGGCGCAGGCTGATTTCCATTGGCGCAACGGGCTGCGAACGATCCTCTTTGGGTCCCGCCACAAGCTTGCTTCCGTCATCGGCTCCGCCCAAAGCAATCAGCTTGGCCGCCCGAATGCCGTGTTCGGCCGCAAACGCCTCGATCACCTCGTGTACAACTTCGCCGTCTTCCAGACGAATCACGAACACGCGCCCCTGTTTTGCTTCCGAATATTTCATGCCGCCCACAGTAGACAAAAACGCCGGGCAATGAAAGCGAAATTGCGCGGAAATGATTCTGTAGCCGTTCACGGTTCCTTGTTCACAGTTCACGGTTTTTCAGACTTCTTGAGCGCTTTCCTTTTTGAAACCGTGAACGCGTACGTAATGCTTTACACCACGAAGAGCACGAAGGAGGCCGGGCTGGAGCCTGGCGGTCCCGGGGTTACCGGACAACCCGGTGTCTGGCCTTGAAAAGCCGTCTGCGGGTTTTCTATGGCCTGACACCATCCGGGCATGATTGTCGCCGTACATCGTGTGCCTGAGGCGCGCCTTTAGGCGTCGCCTCCAGGGCATGTTGGCGATCCGTCTGTTCATGTTCTCCATCGGTGTCGGGATCGGTATCGGAATCGAGCCCTGTTGCGTACTCCGCCGGGTCTTCATGATCGGTAGGCCCAGCCGACATGCGCGATACATATCCAGTTTCTCGTGTCCGAATCCCATTC
>CAZYAW010000196.1:0-11844 GCA_964646045.1 uncultured Victivallales bacterium
GGTGTCTGGACCGGAAAAGTCGCTTGCGAGTTTTCCGTGGCCTGACACCTCTGCTGCATGCCTGAACCCGTATCACCGGAACGGACGTGGTTTCATGTATTCACAATCTATTCGTTATTTTTGTAAAAAACTTGATTTGCAGCGGGTTGAAAGTATATTTTGTATTCATGCATACGCGCATGCTTGAACTGGAGCGGGAATTCTATCGGCGGGGAATCTGTTCGGCGTCCGAATTGAGGGGGGCGCTGGCGATTAGTCAGCCGACCCTCTCGCGCTCGCTGGCGGCCTTTCCGCCGGAGCGTTTGCATCGCATCGGACGCGGCCGCAGTACGCGGTATGCTCTGCATCGGCGATTCGAGGGTCTTGGAACGCACTGGCCTTTGTACCAGATCGGCGAAAATGGCAAGCCCGACCGGATTGCGGATCTGCATGCTCTGCACGGTGGAGCTTGGCATGTAGAGCCGCAACACGCCTGGAATACGTTGCGAGGATCGCCTTTTGCGGATGGCATTTATCCCGGATGGCCCTGGTTTTTGGACGACTTGCGTCCGCAAGGCTTTCTGGGGCGGCTTTTTGCCCGTCATTTTTCCGCGGAGCGCCGCGTACCCGCCGATCCGCGACTTTGGACGCCGGAACATATTCTGTCCGCCCTGTTGTGCAAGGGGAATGATCTGCCGGGGGCCTTTGTGGTCGGAGAAGAAATGCTGGCCTTGGCCCGCCTGCGGTGTGCCGCCGATGTGATCGCCCGAACGGAACGAGAGGACGCGTATGCCCGTCTGGCCGCTTCCGTACTGGAAGGACAATGGCCGGGATCCTCCGCGGCCGGGGAACAGCCGAAATTCATCGCCTGTACGGAAGATGCCGCCGGACAGCCGTGTCCTGTCATCGTCAAATTCAGCGGCGACATGAACGATCCCGCGCAAGCCCGCCGGGCGGACTTGCTGGTGGCGGAATGTCTGGCAGACAACATCCTGCCGGCGGCGGGCATTCCTGCCGCCCGAACCGAGATTCTCTATCATCGGAACCGTTGTTATCTGGAGTCGGCGCGGTTCGATCGAACACCGGCGGGCGGCAGAAGGCATCTGATCTCGCTGCTTGCGCTCGACGCCGCCTATTACGGAGACATTGCCAGTCCGTGGCATCAGGCCGCCCGACGACTGGAACGGGACGGGTTTCTGGACGCGGCATCGGCGGAACGCTTGAGGATGCTATGGTGGTTCGGGCTGTGCATCGGCAACACCGACATGCACTACGGCAATATCAGCCTGCACTTTGGTCCCGATTGGCCATGCCCGCTTGCCCCGGCGTACGACATGTCGCCCATGGCGCTGCATCCGCGCTCCGACGGGTCCCTGCCGGACCGGCTTCCGCCGATCCCGCCGCCTCCGCCGGAAGAGACAGCCGTTTTCGAGAAAGCCGCCGACCTCGCGAACAATTATCGTCGCCAGTTGCTGTCGGATCCGCGTCTAACCCCGTCGTTCAAAGCCGCCGTTGGGAAGGTTGAAGGTTGAAGCAATGACGCAGATGTCAGGGCCAAGAGGTGTCAGGCCATAGAAAACCCGCGGACGGCTTTTCAAGGCCAGACACCCCGCGGACGGCTTTTCGAAGCGAAGAGGTGTCTGGACCGGAAAAGGCGTTAGGGGCTAGGCGTTAGGATTTAGATTTGACGCTGGATCGTTCACCCTACGTGTCGCCGTACGCGTCAACCGTCCTGTTTCACCCAAGAGGAAGATTGCTGTCGGATCCGCGCCTAACCCCAACGTTCCATTGTTCCATGGGATGAAAGCGACTCTAGTCCTGACGCTTTTTGAGAAGCTTTTTACCTCCTCGCAGGAAAGCGAGCGGCACAGCATACTGGTTGTGGCCAAGCGGTAAAACTTCTGATCCCCCGTATAAGACAATGCCTCGGCGCAAGCGATCGCCCAGCACATCGGCGCATTCTTTCAGCCCTTTCAGATCGCGGACGTCTACACGATTTCCGAGTTTCACTTCAATGGCGGTCAACTGGCCTTGATACTCGATCAGGAAATCCACCTCGGCGCCGCCATGCGTCCTCCAGAAATACAACGGACCCAGCCCACTGGCATCCAGCGTCTTGCGAAGCTCGCCCGCCACCCAACTTTCCAGCAAAGCGCCATCGGCTCCCGCGCGCGTCACCTCCGGCCAGGACGTCCAGCCCATCAGCGCGGCCACCATACCCGTATCCGACCAGTAGCTCTTCGGGGTTCGGACCAGACGCTTGCCTGCATTGGCGCTGAACGGCAGAACATCGAACCGCTGATAGGTCAATGTGAGCCAATCCACATAGCGCTTGATCGTTGGTTGAGGCGCTCCCAAGTCGCGCGCCAAGGCCGCGACATTCAACAACTGCCCCGAGCGCGCGCAAAGTAGACGGATCATGCGTTGATAGGCATCCGGGTGTTCGATGCGGGTAATATCCAGTACGTCGCGCTGGAGATAGGTGCTGACATAGCTGTCAAACCACAATTTTCGCATAGACGGGCGTTTTAAGGCGCTGGGTTCCGGATACCCCCCGCGCAAAACGGCATCCTCCAACCACCCGTGTGAGCCGGAGGAAGCGTCCGAGTTTTCCACATGGCGCTGTACCGCTCGGCGCTCCCATCGGGGTTCGCACAGAAGATGCAGATCGAACGGAACGCGGGACGCTCTCTCCGCATACGAAAAGGGCCACAAATTAAGCAGTGCGACCCTGCCGGCCAAGGTTTCTCCAATAGTCGACATGGATAGCCAGAGAGCCGAACCGGTGATGAGATACTGGCCCGGTTCATTGGATGCGTCCACCTTGCGCTTGATCGCCCGGAATAAATCGGGAACATGCTGGACCTCGTCAATGGCTGCGCGCGGTCCCAAGGCATTCAGCCAGGCATCCGCATCTTTCCCGGCCGCCGAGCGAAGCGATGCATCTTCCATCGAGGCATAGGCCAATCCCCGCTCTGTTGCTATGTCCCTGACCAAGGTGGTCTTGCCCGCCTGCCGAGGCCCCGTGACGCTCACCACGCGAAATACATCCAACGCCTCGCTTAGGCGCCCTTGCAATGTTCGATATTTATTCATGGAGTGTTATTATTTACAACGGATGATTTTTGTCAAACAAAAAAAACAGGGGAACGCGCCCGGAAACACCGGATACGGGAGAGAAGTTTGAAGATTGAAGTTTGAAGTTTGAAGGCTGAAGGAAGAAGAAAGAATAGCCGGAGCGGCTGGAGGCGGATGGGGGAAACGATCTAAAATCTAGAATCTAGACCTGACACTTTTCTCCTGTCGATCTTCGTCCCGATCCTCGTCGGCTTTGTCTTCGTCCCGATCTTCGTCCCGATCGTCGTCAACTTGGAGTTCGAGTTTGAAATCAACACACAAGAAACCTGCAAGGCTCAGGATTCAGTGGTGGCGGTTTGCAGGCCAAGAGGTGTCAGGCCCAGAGGTGTCAGGCCATAGAAAACCCGCGGACGGCTTTTCAAGGCCAGACACCGGTGTCTGGACCGGAAAAGTCGCTTGCGAGTTTTCCGTGGCCTGACACCGGGGTTGCCTTCTTTCCCACGTTTAGTATTCCAATCCCAGCATCCAGAGTGGCAGAACATTCCCGGAGGGCAGGTCTATATTATCCTGGACAACAAGGTCGGCATCCTTTCGCTCCTTGTTTTTACCTCCGACCTCGATCTTTCGGTTGTCGATCAGGAAGTCATAGTCTGCTTCTTTCGCCGCCGCCCATACTTTGTGTCCTGACTCCATGCACGCCATGGCAACATAGGCCTCTCGACCTGTGCCCCTGTTGCCGCCTAGGAACTCGTAAACCGACGGTTCGCTCAAAAGCATCTTGGCGCCGACTGAATGGACCTTGGTATCGTTCCGTTTTCGGATAATCCGGATCAGGTGTGCGCGTTCCATGGCGTCGAGCAGTTGGTAGAGTTTCTCCTTGCTCAGCCCCCACTCGCTGCAAAGGGAATTTACCTGCACAGTTAAACACGGTTCTACAAAAACACCGTAAACATGTCAAACGGTTCTACAGGAAAACCGTTTTTCCGCCGAGGGCGCCCAGACGTGTCAGGCCGTTGAAAACTCCGGTTCCGCTGCGCTTCACCGGACTTTTCAAGGCCAGACACCACCTGCGAACCAGGTGTCTGGACCGGAAAAGTCGCTTGCGAGTTTTCCGTGGCCTGACACTTTTTCCGCTTTTACCGACCGATCGCGGATTGCAGGGCCATGACGGCGTAGGCGGTCACGAGGACGGGATCGCCTTCCCAGTAGCGATTGTAGGTATTGACCCAGTATCCTTCTTCGTGCTGCAGGTCCGCCAGTTTCTTGATCATTTCGTCGCGCCAGCGGATTTCCGTGCCGTCTTTCCGGCGCAGGACATCCTGTCCGTAGGCCGCCAGGCCGCGGGTCATCGTGTTGTACATGTAGAACAGGCCGCCCTTCTCCTCGGGCTTGCCGGCAAGGTCGGGGTTGCGGTTGGCAATGTCCGGATTCCAGTTTTCCCTGATCCACGCTACCGTCGCGCGTACACGCGGATCATTTCTGTCCAGTCCGGCATAGATGTAGCTGAGCAGCCCCGCATACGTCATGCCCGGCGCGGAACGGAACTCCAGCACCCCGTCTTTGCCCTCGAAGGCTCCGAAATCTTCGCGATAGGTGTCGGGCCGGTAGGCGAATCCGCCCTTTTCAGACGGTTTGTCCGACGCCCAGGGCTGATCGTTGAAATCGGGGTGGTTGTGGCAACGCTGAATGTATTTCAGAGCCGCCTGCCAGTCCAGGGACACGGATGGGCCGCCCGGACGGAACTCCTCGACATCCTGGGTCAGGCGCATCGCCTCGTAGGCGATATAGGAGTTCGACAGATCGGCATAGGATCGCCCGGTCGGCGGGTCGTACCCCATGCCGCCATGGTGCAGCGAGCCGCCCGCATACTGACTGCGCGACAGGAATGCGCGGGCGTCGAGCACGATCGGGCGCAATTTGGGGTCGCCCACGGCATGCAGAGCCGTCATGCAGATGGCCGTGTTGTAGTTGACGAGTCCGCCTCCCTTGCGTCCCTGCACCGGACGGTAGATCGCGCCCTTGAACATGCCTCCGTCGCTGACGCAGGACTTGATGTAGTCCACGGCCCGTTGCATGTTGGGTTCGAGTTTCTCCTGTCCGCTCCTCGCGAAGGCCCACAGCGGCAAGGCCGTGAGCGCCGGAAAGTTCGTGTTGGACCAGGCGCCGGACGCCTGCTGATGCTTGACCAAAAAGTCGATACCGCGGGCAATGGCGCGCTCGGCGACGGCATACCGTTCCGGGTTGATCCCATGCGGCGGATTTTTTTCATTCGCTCCGGCTACGGCAACGAGACCGACAGTCAGCGCGCACAGTGATGTCGCCAAAACGGACCGGGTCTTTTTGCGGATCATAATATTCTCCTCCATACGATTTTCCATCTGTTGCTACACCCATTACACCCTGTTCCCAACCGGCATTTGACTGACAAACGCCTGCCCGGTCAAGAAGGTTCAACGCATGAATGTTTTTTTTGCGTCGGCCCCATCTGTAGCGCTAAATCGTTCCCGCAGCGGAAAGGCCGCGGACGACACGGCGCTGCCCGAAGGGCGGAGACAGGCTAGCGTCAGGAATCATGGAACATTGGAAATCTGGCATGTTGTAAACCTTGGACAGCCAGCGCCGTAACGATCGGTTTCTGAATACCCAATTCTAATACGGTATTCATCGCGGCCGAACAGCCGCGCACTAGTTTTCCGCAAATGGCATACAGAACAGGCACGTCCGCGGGAGTTCAGGCATATGACGATCAAACCGTCCGCCATAAGCGATGCACCCGGAATGGAAGCGCCCGAAGCGCAGGCAGGGAATGACGAAGGCCGGACGCAGCCTTTCGCCGAACCAGGCGCAAGCGAAGCGGGATGCGGCGTCCGACATCCGGTTCGCGCCCCCGTAGCGAGCGGCTCCGCACCGGGAAACGCCTGCGCTGTTGAAATCAACCATCTCAAAAAGACGTATGGCAAGACGCAAGCGCTCAAAAACGTAAGCCTTTCCATTATGGAAGGCGAGATGGTCGCCTTGATCGGCGCATCGGGCTCCGGCAAGTCAACGCTCCTGAAACATCTTTCCGGATTGGAAGTCAGCGATACGACGGACTGCTTTATCAAGGTCTGCGGAAAGACGATTCAGCGCAACGGCGATCTTACAACGAACATCAGAAAACTTCGGGCCGACATCGGCTTCATCTTCCAGCAGTTCAACCTGGTCGGTCGTATGTCCCTGCTGAAAAACGTGGTGACCGGCATGCTGGCCGGCATTCCGCTTTGGCGGAGTATCACGCAGTGTTTTACGCAAGCGGAAAAAATCGCCGCCATGGAAGCGCTGCGGCGGGTGGGAATGGCGGAATACGCCGGCCAGCGCGCGAGCACGCTGTCCGGCGGACAGCAGCAGCGCGCGGCGATCGCCCGCGCGCTTGTCCAGGAACCGAAGATAATTCTGGCGGATGAACCTATCGCCTCGCTCGACCCCGAATCGTCGCGCAAGGTGATGCGCAGCCTGCGCAAGATCAACAGCGACGACCATGTAACGGTGGTGGTGAGCCTGCACCAGGTTGATTTCGCGATGCAGTTCTGCGATCGGATCGTCGGCTTGCGTGACGGCGAAATACTCTGCGACGGGAGCCCCGGCGATATCGGCACCGAGACGCTGCGCGAGCTTTACGGCGCGGAATTCTCCGATGTCGAGGAGGGCATGGATATCCTGGCCCTGATTTCCGAAAACAAGCCGCAAAAGCCTGCAAACAAAAACGGGGACCCGGCGCGGCGGCTCGGCGACGAATTGTTGAAGAAGGCGGAAGCGGAACTTTGACACGGCAGAACAGCAACGATGTTTCAAAGCTGAAAGGGAAGAGAGAAAGGAGGCATGGCAAACCATAGACAAAAATTCACCGATGCATATGGAGCGTTGCGAACGGGAAGAGTCTTTATAAACAGAAGCGATCATGAAAGGAGCATGGCGGTATGCGAGCGTTAACGAGAATACTCATGACGGCGACGGTTGCCCTGATGGCGCTATCCCCTTCCTCGGCGCGAGCCGAAGAAAAGGAAATCACGGAGCTGACGTTCGGAATCATTCCGACCGACACGCTGGACAATCTTAAGCAAGGCTTTGAACCTTTGGCCGCCGATCTCGGCCGGAAGATGGGCGTCAAGGTGAAGACCCAGTACGGGCAGGACTACGCGGCGGTTATCGAGGCGATGCGCTTCAAGAAAGTCGATTTCGCGTGGTTCGGCAACAAGTCGGCGATCGAGGCGGTCGATCGGGCGAACGCGGAAGTGTTTGCCCAGCTCGTGGGCCTTGATGGCGCGCCGGGATACTGGTCGCTGATCATCGTCCACAAGGACAGTCCCTACAACAGTATTGACGACATCATCAAGAACGGGAAGGACCTGGTCTTTGGCAACGGCGATCCGAACAGCACGTCCGGCAACCTGATTCCGGCCTACTACCTCTGGGCCAAGCGGGGCATTGATCCGAACACTCTCTTCAAGGAAGTCCTCAATGCCAGCCACGGTGCGAACAACCTTGCGGTTGCCAACAAGCAGGTGGATTTCGCCACGAACAACACCTCCGCCCAGCGCCGGTTCCAGAAGTCCAATCCCGAGTTGGCCAAAAACATCAAGATCATCTGGCAGAGCCCGTTGATCCCGAACGACCCTATCTGCTGGCGCAAGGACCTTCCGCAGGAAGTCAAGAACAAGCTGAAGGCCGCGTTCCTGTCGTACGGTCGAGTGGGGCCCGAGGCTCGGCAAGAGCAGAAAATCCTGGCCAGCGTGTCCTCGGGCTGGGCGCCCTTCAATGATTCCGACAACCGGCAGCTCGTTCCGATTCGCCAGCTCAATCTGGTGAAAGACAAGAAAAAGCTTCAGGCGCATCCGGATCTGAGCGCCGGCGAAAAGGCCAAGCGTGTGGCGGCCATCGACGCCGAACTCGAGCAGCTCAAGAGTTATTACGAGATGATGCAGAAGTACTGAGTCCCGCTCCCGACGGGAAACGGCGCCGCATTGTGCGGCGCTGTTCCCCGTTTTTACCCGACACACCTTACGAGGCTGCAGCATGGACGGCAATAAGCGGGACCTTGAGCAACTTAGCAATCATCAGAAAGCCATAGAGATCCCGCGACTAAGCAGGAAGAGCATGGTTCTGCGCTTGGTCTTCGTGGCCGCGGCATTGGTTGTGCTGGCGTGGTCGTATTTCGAGGCGGACATACGGCCCGGCGACTTGTACCGATATCGCGCGAACATGCTTCAGTACGCAAAGGGCTTCACCCGCCCGGACTTTGCCTACTGGCGCGAGATCACGCGCGAGATGGTCGTTACGATCCATATCGCGGTTTGGGGCACATTCTTGTCCGTCGTTTTCGCGATTCCGTTAGGATTGCTGTCGGCGTCGAATATCGCGCCGAGCTGGATTCACCAGCCGATGCGACGGCTCATGGATACGTTCCGCGCCATCAACGAAATGATTTTCGCCATGTTTTTCATCGCGGCGGTGGGGCTGGGCCCGTTCGCCGGCGTGCTGGCGCTGTTTGTTCACACAACGGGCACCCTGGCCAAACTGTTTTCAGAGGCCGTCGAGGCGGTGGACCCGCAACCGATTCTGGGCATCCGAGCCACGGGCGCGACGGCGATCGAAGAGGTGGTCTTCGGGATCATCCCCCAGGTGATGCCGTTATGGGTCTCCTACACGCTTTACCGATTCGAGTCCAATGTACGCTCGGCGAGCGTTGTCGGCATTGTCGGGGCCGGCGGCATCGGATACACGATCTGGGACGCCATCCGCAGTTTCGACTACGGCAAGACGGCGGCCATTATCATTGTAATCGTGATCACCGTGAGTCTGATTGATCTGGTCTCCGCCAAGATACGAAAGGTGTACATTTAAAAAATGAAAGCAGAAAAGGACGATTTCAGAAGCAGTAAAGACCGACGGCGCCGCATGACGATTATGGCGTTCGCCATGATCCTGCTGGGCCTGGTGCTGGGCATGAAAAAGGCGATGACTGTACGCGCGAGGAACGCTGGACAGGATCCGCGCGCGATTGCATGCGTTCTCGAGTCGGAAGGACAAATTGTGATTATCCGGGGCGCGGACGCCATTCCGTACGACCCGGCCATGCAACTGCTGGGCGGAGACTGCTACCGTACACTGGATGATTCGCGGATCACGGTGCAGTATCTTGACAAAAGCGCCAAGGTTACGCTAATGAGAAACACCAACATGTATTTTCTTTCCAGTAAAGGAGGCAAGCGCATCAACCTGGCGGGCGGGGAAGCGGAGTTTGTCATCGAGGATCAGCCGAAAGGCGAGCCGATGATTATCGCGACCAGCAACTCGGAGGGCGAGGCGCTGGAACCCGGCGAATACAGGATTGTCTTCCGGGATGTCGTCAACCGCTACGACGTAATATCAGGCAAGCTTCTGGTACGAACGTTCGCGACGGGCGCGACGCGGGAAGTGAATGCGGGCGAATCCTATATCCCCGACACCTACGGAAGAATTGACGGCAGCATTTTCGAGGAAGACACGAATTTCTAACCGACGAAAAGGATTGCATGATGAAAATAGGCCTGATCGGCGACAGTCATTCCAACCTTGACGCGCTCCGCCAGGTTCTCGCCGCACTGAAGGCCCGCGGTGTCGAACGCATCCTGAACACGGGGGACAACGTCGGCTATTCCGCGTTTCCCAACGAATGCGTTGCGCTGCTCAGGGAAGAAGGGGTAGAAGGCGTTATGGGCAATTACGACGAGGCGGTGGCCGGTTGCAAGGATCACTGCGGGTGCGGCTATGCCGATTCGGAAACCGAAAAGATTCGCGGCGGATCGTTGCGCTGGACGCAGGACCGTATTTCCGAAGCGACCCGCGAATGGCTGCTTGCCCTGCCGCGAGAGCTTGCCTTTGACTGCGAAGGAAAACGTGTTTTCATGGTCCACGGCGGCAACCGGGCCCTGAACCAATTCCTTTATCCGGACAGCACGGACGCACTGCGCGAACTGGCCGAGTACGGCAAGGCGGACCTAGTCGTCATGGGGCACACGCACGGACAGTTTTTGCTGCGGCAAGGAGGCGCAACGTTTATCAATCCGGGCGCCGCCGGAAAACCTGTCGACGGGGACACCAGGGGCTGTGCCGCGGTTGTCGAAGTGACGGCGGCGGGCTTTGAGACCGAGTTCATTCGGGTTGACTACGATGTGGAAAGGAACATTGCGAGCCTGCTGGAAGCCGGTCTGCCCGCAGGCATCGCGGACATGCTGCGGAACGCTCCGCCGCTGCCCGCGCCCCCGGACAAAAAACAACTGTGACCGTGTTTGCGAATTAACATATCTCTAGCGTCTTGCTCACCAATCCCTGTCCGCGAACAACCAGAATGTCGGATTTGTAGGTTGTGTCTCGGTAAAAGGAAACCGTGGAAAGGCGGGAAAACATGACGGACTCTTGTGCGCGGCGCGGGCGTTATACGCAACCCTGGGCGGTGATCAACGCTTCGGTGGTCACGCCGACCGACGTGATGGACGGCGCAACCGTACAAGTGGAAGCAGGGCGCATTGTCGAAGTCGGCGCCGTTAAGCCTGAACGGGACTGCCAAATTATCGATGCCGGAGGCGCGCTGCTGCTGCCGGGGATCATCGATCTGCATAGCGACATCATCGAGTCCGCCATCGAACCGCGGCCCCGTTCCTTTTTCCCCTACGATATGGCCATCTTGAATCTCGACCGCCACTTGATGACCTGTGGCGTGACCACGATGTTCTACTCGCTCGCATTCTTCGACATCGACAACGGGCTGCGCCATCCTGAAACCGCGCTCTCGGTAATCCGCGAGCTGGAGAATCTCGCTCCGCTGCTGAGCGCGCGCGTGAAGATTCATCTGCGGTACGAGGTGACCGAGACAGCGGCCCTTCCGGCTCTGGAAAAACTGATGCAGGAAAAGCGCATTGACCTTGTCTCTCTCATGAATCACACGCCCGGACAGGGACAGTTCAAGGAACACGAAGGTCTGATGTCTTTCTACAGGGGACGCTATGGCGCAACGGCGGGCGAAGCCGAGCGACTGGTACAAGAGAAGGCGGAGTCGGCTTCCGGCATCGAGCAGGTCGTTGCCCGGATTCTGTCGCTGGCCCGGGAACACGGCATTCCGGCGGCATCGCATGACGACGATTCCGAAGCCAAAGTGGAGATGCTCCATGCGATGGGGGTCGCCATTTCCGAATTTCCTGTCAACCTTGAGGCGGCGGCGGCGGCGCAACATCGGAATATGCCGGTGCTGCTTGGCGCGCCCAACGTCATCCGGGGGAAAAGCCACTCCAACAACCTTAGCGCCACGGACGCGCTTGCGCAAGGAATTGGGACTGTATTGTGCTCGGATTATGCGCCGATGGCCTTGTTGCAGGCGGTATTCGTCCTCTCGAAACAAGGGATCAAGCCGTTGCCGGAAGCGATGAACATGGTTTCCCGCAATGCGGCGAAGGCCGTCGGCATGAACGACCGTACAGGGTCGATAGAGGCGGGCAAGCAGGCGGATATGATGCTGGTCGATTTCCATAACGGCACGCCGATTCCGAGATCGGTCTGGGTCGGGGGCCGGAACACATACCGCGGACCCGATTTCTCATAAAGCGACCTGCTCCCGCAACCCAAATTTCTGAGAAGCATGTTCCCGCGCCTTTTTATGGCGCGGCATTCAAAGGTATCCGGTGATAATTCACCCATTGTTCATCCTTTTTCACATAGAGCGATACATGGTCGCATATCCAAGTGACTTCCCTGTCGCGCAGAGCCGGGTTCCCC
>CAZYAW010000197.1:0-16945 GCA_964646045.1 uncultured Victivallales bacterium
CAAGCTACGTAAAACACAAGCTGGAAGCTTGCGCTACGCAAAACACAAGCTGGAAGCTTGCGCTACGCAAAACACAA
The DNA here is from genome assembly GCA_964646045.1 of uncultured Victivallales bacterium. Lineage (GTDB taxonomy): Bacteria > Verrucomicrobiota > Kiritimatiellia > UBA8416 > SLMC01 > CAZYAW01. Next base: position 78 of record CAZYAW010000197.1, read on the forward strand.
GCTGGAAGCTTGCGCTACGAAAACACAAGCTGGACCTGTATCGCCGTAGCTTCCTGGCGAAGACGTAAGCTTGCGCCGCGCGGGCAAATCCGGCGGGATTTTGCGGCGGGGACAGCCGCCTGATTTCAGAATGCGAACGGGGACTGACATGAACAAAAAGACGATTCGAGACGTGGCGCTGAAGGGGCGGCGCGTGCTGATGCGCGTGGACTTCAATGTGCCGATCAAGGACGGCCGTGTGGGCGACGATACGCGCATCCGCGCGGCGCTGCCGACCATTCGCATGGCGCTGGACGCCGGAGCCTCGGTGGTTTTAATGAGCCATTTGGGCCGTCCCAAGGGGCGGGTCAAGCCGGAGTTCAGTCTGAAACCGGCCGCCGATCGTCTGGCCGAACTGCTGGGGCAGTCCGTGGCGTTCGCGTCCGATTGCGTCGGCGCCGAGGCCACCGCGCTGGCGCAGGGTCTTGGGTCCGGCGAGGTTCTGGTGCTGGAAAACCTGCGCTTTCATGCAGAAGAGGAAGGCAAGCCGGAACTGGCGGCCGATGCGGGGGAAGAGGAGAAGAAGGCCGCCAAGGCGGCGATGAAGGAGCGTCAGACCACCTTCGCCAAGCGGCTGGCCGCGCTGGGCGACGTGTATGTCAACGACGCTTTCGGCACGGCGCATCGCGCGCACGCCTCCATGGTGGCGGTGGCGGCTCTGTTTGCCGACCGCGTGGCCGGGCTGCTGCTGGAGAAGGAACTGGTCTATTTGGGCGGGGCTCTGGAAAGTCCCGAACGGCCGTTTGTCGCCATGATCGGCGGGGCCAAAATCAGCGGCAAAATCGATGTGATTACCGCTTTGCTGGACAAGGTGGACAGCATTTTGATCGGCGGCGGCATGGTGTACACCTTCTACAAGGCGCTGGGGATTCCGGTCGGGAATTCGCTGGTGGAGGAGGAGAAGGTGGGCGTGGCGCGCGACACCCTGGAGAAAATCAAGGGCAAGGGCGTGAAGTTTCTGCTGCCGACCGATCATGTGGCGGCCGACGCCTTTAGCGCGGAGGCCAACGTCAAGGTGGTCGGGGAGAAGGAGATCGAGGACGGCTGGATGGCGCTCGATATGGGTCCGCAGAGCGTGAAAACCTATTGCGATGAAATTCGGCGCGCCAAGACCGTGGTCTGGAACGGGCCGATGGGCTGTTTCGAGATGGCGCCTTTCGCCGAGGGCACGCTGGCGGTGACCCGTTGCGTGGCGGAAACCGATTGCACCAGCATTGTGGGCGGGGGCGACAGCGTGAGCGCCGTCAACAAGAGCGGACTGGCCGAGCGTTTTACGCATATCAGCACGGGAGGCGGAGCCAGTTTGGAGTTTTTGGAGGGGAAAACGCTGCCCGGCGTTGCGGCCCTGAACGATCGGGCGTAAGAAGGAGAATCGCAGCATGAAAAAATATCGCAAGAAAATTGTCGCCGGCAACTGGAAGATGAACAAGACGGCCACGGACGCGGCCGCGCTGGCGACCGATATCCAGCGGGAGCTGGGCGACTTCCTCGAGGCGGACGTGGTGCTCTGTCCTCCGTTCACGGCCCTGAAAACGGTGGGCGACATCGTGAGCGATTCCGCCATCAAGGTCGGCGCCCAGAACATGCACTGGGAAAGCGCCGGGGCCTATACCGGCGAGATATCGGCCGGCATGCTGCGCGATCTGTACTGTCATTTCGTGATTCTGGGCCACAGCGAACGGCGCCAGTATTTCGGCGAGACGGACGAAACGGTTCAGCGTAAAGTGCGGGCCGCGCTGGCGGCCGCGCTGACTCCCATTGTCTGCGTGGGCGAAACGCTGGAGCAGCGCGAGCAGGGCGAGACCGAGACGGTGATTCGTCGTCAGGTCATGACCGGACTGGCCGACTTGGGTTCCGAGCTGCGCAAGCTGGTCGTGGCCTACGAGCCGGTGTGGGCCATCGGCACCGGGCGCACGGCCTCCCCGGAGCAGGCGCAGGAAATTCACGCGTTCATTCGCGGCCTGCTGACCGAACTGGCGGACGCCGACACGGCGGCCACGATTCGCATTCAGTACGGCGGCAGCATGAAGCCCGACAACGCCGGCCTGCTGATGAGTCAGCCGGACATTGACGGCGGTCTGATCGGCGGCGCCGCGCTGGACGCCAAGTCGTTTGTCGAGATTATCCGGCAGGCGGGGGTTTGAGTTTGCCAAAAGCCTGGCGGAACGGAAGTCTCGTTTCTTAAACACGGGCGGTTGCCCGTGCCACGTTCGATCGACACGGGCAGGGCCCGCCTGCCGTGCCGCGGCGCAGGCACGGCGCCCAAGCCGCTTTTCAAGGGTATGGGTTTTGCAAGAGGATGGAGGGCGAGTGTATGCATCGTTTGCGATACCGGCAGGTTCACATGGATTTCCATACCTCGCCGGCGATTCCGGATGTCGGGGCGGAGTTCGAGGCTGCGCAGTGGCAGGCCGCGTTGCGGCGCGGCCATGTCGATTCGGTGACCTGTTTCGCGGTTTGCCATCACGGCTGGAGCTACAACAATACGAGCGTGGGCCGTCGGCATCCGCATCTGAAGTTCGATCTGCTGCGGGCCCAGTTCGACGCCTGCCGCGAGATCGACGTCAATGTGCCGATCTACATTACGGCGGGCGTCAACAACCGCGTGGCCGAAGAGCATCCGGAATGGCGCGAGGTGGACGCCGACGGCCGTTACAGCGGCTGGACGGCCAGTCCGTTGCAGGCCGGTTTCCGCAAGCTCTGTTTCCAGACCGCCTATACGGACTATCTGTGCGAGCTGATTCGCGAGACGGTCGGCCTTTTCCCCGATTGCGCGGGGATATTCCTGGACATTGTGCATCAAGGCCCCTGCTGCTGTACGGCGTGTCTGGCGCGCATGGAGGAATGGGGACTGGACGCCGCGCAGGAGGAGGACCGCCACGAGATGGCGCGCCGCAGCATGGAGCGCTATTACCGCATGACCCTGGAGGCGGCCCGCAGCGGACGGCCGGACATGCCGGTTTTTCACAACAGCGGACACATTCGCCGCGGTCAGCGGGAGATTCTGCCCTATTTCAGTCATTTGGAGATCGAATCGCTGCCGACCGGCGGATGGGGCTACGATCATTTCCCGCTATCGGCCAAGTACTGTCAGAAGCTGGATCTCGATTTTCTCGGCATGACCGGCAAGTTCCACGGCACCTGGGGCGAGTTCGGCGGCTATAAGCATCCCAACGCCCTGCGCTACGAATGCGCCGCCATGCTGGCCTACGGGGCCAAGTGCAGCGTGGGCGACCAGTTGCATCCGGGCGGGGCGGCGGACGAGAGCACGTTCGACCTGATCGGCGCGGCCTATGCCGAGGTGGAGGCCAAGGAGCCGTGGTGCGTGGAGGCCGTCAATGTGGCGGACGTGGGACTGCTTTCCAGCGAAGCCGTTCATCCGGGACGGTCCGGGCGCTACAATGCGCCCGACGAAGGGGCCGCGCGCCTGCTGCTCGAGGGCCAGATTCTGTTCGATGTTCTGGACGATACGATGCCGTTGGCGGGGTATCGTCTGCTGATCCTGCCCGACGACATTACGGTGGACGAAGCGCTCAAAGGCAAGCTGGACGCCTATCTGGAGCAGGGCGGCCAACTGCTGCTGAGCGGCGACAGCGGTCGCTGGCGCGACCGCGACGAATTCGCGTTCGATATCGGCGCGCAGGACGAGGGACTCAGCCCCTTCCAGCCGGACTACATTTTGCCGTGCGCGGCGTTGCGGCCGGACTTCGTGCGGCATCCGCTGCTCATGAATCTGCCTTCGCGACGCATTCGCGCGCGGTCCGACGCCGAATCGCTGGGCGCGGTGTACGATCCGTATTTCAATCGCGACTATCGCCATTTTTGCAGTCATCAGCATGCGCCGCCGCGTCCCGAGCCCTCGGGCTACGATTGCGGCGTGCGTCGCGGCGCGCTGCTGTATCTGGCTCACCCGGTTTTTTCGCTGTATCGCTATTGGGGCGCGGCGGCCTGCAAGCAGGTGGCGTTGCGCGCGGTACGCTGGATGCTGGGCGACGAGATCGGCTTGCGTTCGAATCTGCCCTCCAGCGCGCGTGTCACCTGGACGCGCCAGGCGGGACCGGGCCGCGACGTGCTGCACCTGCTGCACGCCGCGCCGCAGTCGCGCGGCGGGTCGGCCTCGGAACTGGCGAAAGGCGGGCGGATCCGTTCCCCGTCGGTTGTGGAAGTGATCGAGGACGTTTTGCCGTTGCACGATGTCCGTCTTTCGCTGGCCGTGCCGCGCGCGGTGCGGCATGCGACTCTCGAACCGCAGGGCCAGCCGTTGACCGTCACGTCGGAACAGTCGGGGCGCATTGAACTGACCGTGCCCGTTGTGAGTGTGCATCAGATGATCGCGTTGCAGTATGCGGAGGAAGGCGTTTAAGATCTAAGGCGGGCGCAGTCCGCATTGGGGAATGGCTATCTATGCCGGACGGGGAGAGACGTTTGGCCCTGGTCGTGGGGGGCAGTCGGGGCATCGGGCGGGCCGTGGCGCTGCGCCTGGCGCGGGCCGGGTTCGACCTGTGGCTGACCTATCGCAGTCGCCGCGACGCGGCGGAAGGCGTGCGCGACGAAGCGGTCGCGCTGGGCGCGGCCTGCGATCTGCTGGAATTCGATACGGCCGATCGCGACGCGGTGCGGGAGGCTCTGCTCGAGCGCGCCGACCGCACGCCACCGCACGCGCTGGTGTACAATGCGGGCATAGCGCGCGACAATCTGATGGTCTGGATGACCGATGAGGAGTGGCGCAACGTACTGGAAACCAATCTGCACGGATTTTTTCATGTCACGCAAGCAGTGCTGTTCCCCATGCTGCGCGAGAAACGGGGCCGCATAGTGGCCGTATCCTCGACATCCGGTCAGATCGGCCAGGCGGGACAGGTCAACTATTCGGCCTCCAAAGCGGGCTTGCAGGGCGCCGTCAAGGCGCTGGCCCGTGAAGTGGGTCGCAAGAACATTCAGGTCAATGCTGTGGCGCCGGGCGTGATCGATACCGAGATGACGCGTGCTCTGCCGATGGACCGCATTCTGCCGCTCATCCCCCAGAACCGCACCGGCACGGCGGACGACGTGGCGGCGGTGGTGGCCTTTCTGTGCGCCGAGCCCCATTTGTACGTGCACGGCCAGGTCATTGGCGTCAACGGCGGTTTGGCGATGTAGAGGACGCCGGAACGCGCGCCAACCGGAAAGATGAAGGATGAAGTCACCTTGATCTTCCCTTGTCCCCTATTCCTGGGAGAGGAATCAAGGATGACGAGGATCACCGGTTCGGTCGGCATGTTCTTAGAGACAAGAACGGGGAGGGACTCTTTGAATCCGTTTTCCTTGCTCATCAAACCGACGGGCGCCGACTGCAATTTGCGTTGCGAATACTGCTTTTATCTTGGGAAAAAGGCCTTGTATCCCGCTACGACGCGGCATCGCATGACGGAGGCGACGCTGGAGGCCATGATTCGCGGATATATGGCCACTTCGCAGCCGGTGTACGCCTTCGGCTGGCAGGGCGGCGAGCCGACGCTGATGGGCCTGGATTTCTTTCGCAAGGCCACCGATCTCCAGCAACGCTACGGGGCCAACGGGGTGGCGGTGTCGAACGGGGTGCAGACCAATGCCACGCTGATTGACGACGCGCTGGCGGAGCACTGGGCGCAATACCGTTTTCTGGCCGGGTGCAGCCTGGACGGGCCGGCCGAGCTGCATGATCGCTATCGCCGGACGGCCGGCGGCGGGCCTTCGCATGCCGCCGTGCTGCGCGGCATCGAGACCTTGCGGCGCCGCGGCGTCGAATTCAACATTCTGGTGCTGGTCAGCCGCGCCAATGTCGAGCACGCCGCCCGCGTATACCGTTATTTGACCGAACAGGGTTTCTACTACCAGCAATACATTCCCTGCGTTGAATTCGACGCGGCCGGTCGCTTGCGGCCCTTTGCCATTGAAGCGCGCGAGTGGGGGCGCTTCAATATCGAGCTGTTCGAGGCCTGGCAGGGGGCCGGCGACACCCGTCGCGTTTCCATTCGCCATTTCGACGCGGCCTTGCGCATTCTACTGGACGGTACGGCCACACTGTGTTCCATGGGTCGGGACTGTCGGCAGTATTTTGTGGTGGAACATACCGGTGACATATATCCCTGCGATTTTTTCGTGGAATCCGGCCTCAAGCTGGGCAATGTGGCCGATACGGACTGGGCCGCAGCGCAGAACGCGCCGCTGTACCGGACGTTCGGGGCCCGTAAGGCGCAGTGGCATGCGCGCTGCCGGACCTGTCCGCAGTTGGATCTGTGCGCGGGCGACTGTCCCAAGCATCGTCTGCACGGCGGCGCGGGGAAATGGGACTCGCTCAGTTGGCTGTGCGAGGGGTGGCGCATGTTTTACAAGAGGGCGCGGCCCGCGTTCAGCGCGTTGGCGGCGGAAGTGCGTGAACGGGAGCGTCTTGCGGCGCGACCGGAGGCGAATCGCGCGGAAGGGCCGGGCGGCGCGACCGGGCGCAACGCGCTCTGTCCCTGCGGCAGCGGCCGCAAGTTCAAGAAGTGTTGCGGCGCGTGAGAAGCGTCTTCAACTTGCGGCCGACGCGCCACAGCCAGAAGCGCAGGCGCGCGCGGCGGCCGGGTGAAGTCGGAGCGGGCCGGCGGCGGTATCCCTCTCTCATGTAGTCGCGATCCTGTAGGCTCATGGGTTTCTCCCGTCAAGGTCATCGTTCTTCTCAAGCTGGAGGCGTATTGCCGAAACTTCCTTGCGCAGGCGTAAGCTCAGACTTCCTGACCTCGCAGGAAAATGCTTTGGCACACTTTCAAATTGTGGCACGGGCATCTTGCCCGTGTCATCTCGAAATATTTCATGGGCGGGACGCCCATGCCACTAAGAATGTGCGTAAGCGTTCACGGTTCAGCGTTCACGGTTCACGGTTGAAAAAAAGAATGTGCCAACTCATTTTCCGAAGAACAGTCCCAATCCTCTGTCGAGGTCAGGAAGCCTGAAGCTTGCGCTACTTTCGTAAAATCCAAGCGGATTTTCGGCATAGGATTTTTTTCGTGCATTATTCAATCAATATGTTTTACTCTAACGTTTTAAACCTGTAGGAGAAGTTAAAAAAGAAAGGGAGGTTTGCGCTTTGAAAGAACGGACCGGATGGATTGTCAGGAAAACGCTGTGGCTGGCCGTTGTCGCCGTGGCGCTGCCGGGCGTGAACGCATGGCCGGAGCAGGAGGAGGCGTCGCCGTCGTTTCTGGCGACGGCGCGTCGTTCCGTGGTGCGGATTTTCGCCACGACGCAGCAGGAGGACTTCACGACGCCGTGGCAGAGCGGACGCATGGGGCAGGGGACCGGAACGGGTTTTGTCATCTCCGGCAAGCGCATCCTGACCAACGCCCACGTCGTTTCCAACGCTCGTTTCATTCAAGTGCAGAAAGACGGCGATGCCGCGCGCTACAGCGCCCGGGTGGCTTTTCTGGGGTTCGACTGCGACTTGGCCGTGCTGACCGTGGAGCAGGATTCGTTTTTTGATGGCACGCTTGTTTCGACCCTGGCGGAGAAGCTGCCGGAACTGAACGACGAGGTGGTCGTGCTGGGCTATCCGATGGGCGGCAATCAGCTTTCCATTACACGCGGGGTGGTCTCGCGCGTCGACTACAACACCTACGCCTACAGCGGGGTGGACCAGCACTTGGCCTTGCAGGTGGATGCGGCCATCAATCCCGGCAACAGCGGCGGCCCCGTTTTTTTCGACGGCAAAGTCATCGGCGTGGCCTTTCAGGGCCTGCAGCAGTCCCAGAACATCGGCTATACCATTCCGCTGCCGGTCGTGAAGCGTTTTCTGGCCGATGTCGCGACGGGGTCCTACGACGGCTACGCCGAGCTGGGCGTACAGTTCATGCCGGCCACCAACCCGCATTTGCGCCGGGAACTGCGTTTGCCCGGCGGCGAGAGCGGCGTGATCGCCACGTTTGTCGATCCGTTCAGCGCGGCCCGCGATCTGTTGCGGGCGCGCGACGTGTTGCTGTCTATCGACGGCATCAATATCGCCAACGACGGCAACATTCATCTGGACGGCAATACGATTCAGTTTCATGAAGTGCTGGAAAGGAAGCAGCAGACCGATTCCGTGCGTTTCGAGATATGGCGGGACGGCAAGAAGTCGGCCCTCGACATCTCTTTACAAACACCGCAGGACCCTTTTATTCTGAGAAATCTTTACGATCAGCGACCGCGTTATATTATCGTGGGCGGTCTGGTCTTTTCGCCGTTGAACCGCGAATATCTCAAAACCGTGTTGCAGAAGACGGACCCGTTTTCGTTGCGGCTGCGCTATTATGCGCAGCATGCCAAGACGGACGGGCTCTACAAGGGCAAGGACGAGTTCGTCGTGCTGATCCGACGACTGCCGCATGCCGTCAATTCCTATGCCGACGGTTTTGTCAACGGCATTGTGACCCATTTCAATGGACAGCCCGTCGCCCGTCTGGCGGACATCAAGGCGGCGGCGCAAAAGCCCGAGCGCGGCTTCCACGTGATTGAAATCGCCGGACACGAAAACCATATCGTGCTGGACGCCGCGGCGGTCGTCGCGGCCGAAGCCGCCATTTTGTCCACCTACGGAGTCAGTTCCTCCGAATATCTGGGAGAACAATAAGCCATGATTCGCATTCGTATCGCATTTATATTGTTTGTTGCGGGCTTCTCCTTCGGCTGCGCGCACAGCCGGATGTCTGTCGGAAATCGCCGCGAGGCCATGGAGGACAGTCTGGTGCGGGTCGTGGTCATATATCAGAACCACGATGCCGGGCTACCCTGGCGCAAGCAGGCTCCCGGGGCGCGGCACGGCTATGCCGTGATGGTGGGCGACCGTCATGCGCTGACCACGGAAAATCTGGTGCGCAACCAGACGCTGGTGCAGGTGCAGCGCGCGCGCAGCGGCGAGAAGATCGCCGCCCGAGTGGTCAGGGCCGATCCGCAGGCCAATCTGGCTCTGCTTGAAATCGACCGTCCGCAGGTCGCGGACGCGGCGTGGCGTCCTTTGCAAACGCTGGCGGGTCTGGACGACGCCCGACGACTGGATGTGTTTCAGTTCGAGGAAACCGGCCAGATTCAGCGCGGCTCGGCTCAAACGGTGCGTATTGCCATGGCCGGCCTGCCCAATGTGGCCTTTCCGGCGCTGACCTATTCGATTTTGACGGAACTGAACATCAACGGCGAAGGGGCCGCCGTGATGGCGGACGATCGTCTGGCCGGGATTGTCATGGCCTACGACAAGAACACGCGTACGGGCAGCATGATTCCGTTCCGCACGCTGGATCAGTTCTATCGCGACGCGCTTAATGAGCCCTACAAAGGCCTGGCGACGGCCGGTTTTTCGTGGGCGCCGCTGGTCGATCCGGCGCGGCGGGCCTATCTCGAGATCGAAAACCTGAAAGGAGGGATTCAGGTGCAGGCCCTTTTGCCAGGTACATCCGCCACGGAGGTCTTGCAGCCCCACGACGTGATTCTCAAAATCGACGGATACGAGATCGACCCCATGGGCTTCTACGACGATCCCGATTTCGGACGCATCCTGTTCACCTATCTCGTGGGCGGACGTCGTGAACCCGGCGACATGGTTCGGCTCGACATCGTGCGTCGGCGGGAGCCGATGACGGTCGATCTGCGCTTGTCGCGCTACCGCGACGAGCAGGCGCTGATTCCCGAAAACACCGAGGGCGAACCCTCCGAATATCTGGTCGAGGGCGGCATTATTCTGCGCGAACTGTCCGGCGACTATTTGCGGGCTTTCGGCAACAACTGGGCGCATCGGGTCGATTCTCGCCTAGTCAATCTCTATCTGTCGCGTCGCTACGCTCCCGAAAAGCCCGGGGATCGCGTAGTCGTCCTTTCCATCGTCCTGCCCGACTCCGTCAATGTGGGCTACAATCAGTTCGGCAACAGCCTGGTGGAGACCGTCAATGGCGAGGCGGTCTCGAATCTTGCCGACGTGTTCCGCATACTGGACCGGGACGAGGGGATCGAGCGCATTAAGTTGCAGTTCCCGGATATCGAGTTGATTCTGGATCGCGACACGCGCGATTTGGCCAATGCCCGCGTGGCGAACCAGTATCGTATTCCCCGTCTGCAATACCGCCGCGAACGCGAGTAGCGGTCAGCGGTGTTGCGACGGCCATGAACGGGCGCCGCGGCCCACGTTCCGCAATGTCGGCCGGAACTGCTTTCTACGAAGATTGGCGAGCATGCAAAAGCAACCGAACTGGACAGGAATTCTGGCGCACTACGCCACGGTCGCCCTGGCGGGCAGCCTGCTGGTCGTGGTCGGCACCTATGGGCTGGCATGGCTCGGCATTCGGCCCGATCTGGAGCCGGACGCTTTGCGCGAGCATGTCTCGCGTTCGGCGGAACAGGCCGCCGAAGCGCTGCGCGACCGTTTCCGCTTTCCCGAAGAGGAACCCCTATTCCCGCCGGACGATGCGCCGGCGGAAAACATTGTCGTTCGTCGTCCCGACCGGGTGCGCAAACCCGACCGCTCCGCGCCGGACGATGCGCAAACGCCTGTGTCCCGGGGGGATGAGACGGATGGGATCGAGCGGGTGCCGGAAACCCGAGATCCGGTTGTGCCGTCGCAGCCGCAAAGGAGATGGGGTGTCGTACGGACACCCGATGCGCGGGTGTACAGTCGGGACGGCAAGTATCTGCAAACCGTGACGGCGGGGGCGCTGGTCGATGTCCGAGAGACTCACGAGACGCGGCAGGGAACGCCGCTGGCGCTCTGTACGCTCTATGTCGATGGCCGTCAGACGGCGGACGTGATGTTGCTGATGAACGATCTTGAAATTCGCGGCGGAACGGTTGCGCAGGCCGCGCCTCGCGAAAAGAGCTTGCTCTCGCAGCATGCCGCTTTGTCGCAGCGCATCGCGGAGCGTGAACGCGAGCTGCATCTGCGGGCTCTGGCGGCCAATCCGCATTCGGATGCCTATCGCAAGGCTCGCGAGGCGTATCTGGCTTTTGCACGTAAGGCGGAGGAGTTGACCGCAAAACGCGACAATTCAACTGGCGGCGAGCGGTTGCGCGCGGCGGATGCGCTGAGTCGCATGAAGGGGCAGAGCGGCGTGTTGCGACGCGCCTACGAAGAAAACAAGAAAAAGTTCGAGGAATGGAATGCCCGCCAGACCCCGCATACGCCGGCGGGCGACGTCGAGCTGGAGAGTCTGCGCAAGCGGCAGGCCATGCTGGAGAACGAAATGCGGGGTTTGTGAGCGCCATGAAAACGAGTGCAAACGACCGCGAGAAGAGCAGTGGCTCCGTCCCGACAGGAACGGAGTGGCTCCAATATTTGGCGCATGGCGCCGTGTTGGCCGATGGTCAGGCCAATCTTATCGCAGCCAATGCCTATGCCAAAGCCGCGCTGGGCCTGCCGGCCGGCCGCGTTCGCGAACGTCCTTTGGCGCAGGTTTTCAGTTTGCTGAATCGCAGAACGCGGGAAGATCTGGCGATCCCCCTGGCCAGTTTTCTGACACGCGCCAAGCCGACGCGGCATTACCACAAGGCGATTCTGCGGGCCGAGAAGGGGCGGGAAACCTTGGTCAACGCGACGTTTTCCGCCTGGCGCGATCCGACGCAACCGGCGCCCGGCCTGCTTCTGGTATTCGAAGATGTCGGCGAATACGATGCGCGCGAACATATCGAGCGCAATCGCAAGGAAATGGAAATGGTCGGGGCCATGGCCAAGAACATCGCCGAAGATTTCGGGCCGTGGCTGCAGACCATTTCGGCCTGTGCGGGCAACCTCGCCGAGAATCTGCTGCCCAACACGCATGTCAGCGAGCAAATACTGAAAATTCTGGCGGCGGCGGAAAATGCCAACGATACCGTCAAGCGACTCACCGGCTTGACTGAAGCCGCCAGCCCGGAGCGTACGCCGGTGGTCGAGAGCATGGCGCTGGGCGATGTGGTGGGCAATGCCATTACCCTGCGCCAGAACATGCGGCCTCATTCCCGCACGACTTTCAATCTGCGCGATGTGCAGCTCATGGCCCTCCCGGTGCGCGTGGATTCGGCGCAACTGCTCGACAGTCTTTTCCGCATGTTCGAGGAGATCGAGCGGGGCACGGTGGCCGGAGCGCGAATTGTGCTGGGGGTCGCCAGGGAGCGTGTCAAGCTGAAATCCCGAATCGTCTTGCGCATCAACGATCGCACCCCCCAGGGGGGCTCGTTGCGAGAGGAAACCCTGACCGATATCCGTGCCGGCATGGAAGCGTGGGGCGGAGAGATACGGCTGGCCAAATGGGGCCCGGACGGGGTGGCGTTGCGACTGTTTCTCCCGCTCGCGGTGGAAGAAGAGTCGGCCGCCGCTGATTTGTCCCGGTTGGTTCCCCGGAAAGCCACCGTGCTGCTGGCGGAAGACCACGAGGAAGTTCGCCGGGAACTGAATGAAACCTTGACACGGGCCGGCTATGAAGTGCTTTGCGCCCGCAACGGCACCGAATGCCACAAATTGCATGAGCGCTACCGCAAAAAGATCGGACTGGTGGCGCTCGACGCCCTGATGCCCGGGAAAAACGCGCGGCATCTCGTGCGCACCATGCTGGCGCGCGATCCGACCGTCTCCATTATGATCATGTCCGGGTTCTCCAGGGACTACGTACGCGGCCAGATCGACCAGGGTCAGTGGGGCTTTATTCAGAAACCCGTCGACACGCAGGATTTTCTGGAACGCGTGGAGCAAATGCTGGAACGCAAGGAACGCCGCCAGCGCATCTCGCAAAAAAACCTTTTTAAAGCCTGATTCATCGGACGGTATCCTATGGCCGATATAGAACTGCAATGCCCGGTTTGCGACAAAACCACAATGGTTTCGGAATTTGCCGATCCGGAGCGAGTGCTGTGCAGCGCGTGCGGCAAAAAACTTAACCTGCCGTCCCCGTCCGCGTCCGGCAAGTCGAACCGCGGCATACGTATGGCCGTGAAGTCGGAGGCGGAGGCCGGATCCGACTCCGAGAGCGACTCGCCGGCAGAATGGCGCTTTGTCACCCAAACCAGGATTCGCCAGGAACCCGAGAAGAAAGTCTGGGTCGGTCCGGCGGTGCGGGCCTGGCTGGTGTTCGCGGTTCTGGCGTCCGTCATGACGGGGTTGCGCTATTACGGCTGGCTGCCGCCATCCGCGCTCGCCCATTTTAAAACCGGGGCGCCGATCGTGTACGGGGCCTTTCATTTGCTGATCACGCTCAAAGCTTTTAAGGACTCCGTCTATAACGGAACCCTTTGTCTGCTGCTGCCGCCCTATTCGATCTACTACGCTTTTCTGGTGTCCGACGATTTTTATTTGCGGGCCGTTTTCGGCGGTATGCTGGCGGGAATCGGATGGGATTCGTTCCTGTTCTTCCAGGAGGTTCTCGTCGATTTCATCGAGGCGGCCCATCGCTTCGTGCAGGGCGGCGCGCTGCAGTAGAGTTTATCAGATGGAACGGCGCCGTTGCCAGTCTTCGATCCAGCGCACAATGCGATTCGCCACCTCGTCCTTGTCGGCCGGGGGCCAGTCCAGAACGTTGCCGTCGGCGGTGTGGCACCACACTTTGTTGGTGTTCGATCCGAAGCCGGAATCCGCGCGTCCGACATCGTTGAGGACCACCATATCCAGGTTTTTGGCCTGCAGCTTTTGGCGAGCGTGCCGTTGCGGATCGTTGGTTTCCGCGGCGAAACCGACCAGACAGCGTTCGCCGCGCTGTTGCGCCAGGGTCGCCAGAATGTCCGGCGTGCGCTCCAGATCCAAATGAGGCGGCATGAGATCTTTTTTAATCTTGTCCTCCGCCATGCGGAGTGGACGCCAATCGGCCACGGCGGCCACCATCACCAGCGCCGCGCACCAGTCCCAGTGCCGTTGCAGAGCCGCCAGCATGTCGTTTGCACTGACGACCGATTCGATTTCGACCCCGGGCGGCGCGGCCAGGGCCACGGGCCCCGAGACTAAACGCACCGCATGACCGCGCGCGCGGGCCTGCCGCGCCACGGCATAGCCCATTTTGCCGCTGGAGCAGTTGGACAGGTAGCGGACCGGATCGATGAATTCGCGCGTGGGTCCGGCGGAGATCAGCATATTCATAGAATGGGCTCCTGTTTACATTTACGCTTGTGTTTTGGTCCCCGAAAGAGTAGGGGTGGCGACATGAATACGGTACCCGACTATCACATGCACACCCCGCTTTGCAAGCACGCCGTTGGAACGCCGGTCGAATACGCGCGCTATGCCGCCGCGACGGGCCTTGCCGAAATATGTTTCACGGACCATGCGCCCGCACCGGACGGCTTCGATGCGGAATGCCGTATGACTCTCGATCAGTATCCGGAATATCGCACCGCCGTAGCCGGGGCCGCGCAAACCCCGGGCCTGCGCGTTCTGTGCGGAATTGAAGCCGACTATTATGCCGGCGCGGCGGATTTTTTACGCGACTGGCTGGCCGCGCAGTCTTTCGATCTTGTCCTTGGCTCCGTTCATTACATTCATGATTGGGCTTTTGACGACGAAAAAAAAGCCGCACAATGGGACCGTGCCGATCTGGCGGCTACTTGGGAAACCTATTTCCGGCTCGTGGCGCAAATGGCCGACACCCGTCTTTACGATGTCGTCGGACACCTGGACCTGCCCAAAAAGTTCGGCCATCGCATCTCGGATTCGCTTCTCCTGGAGTTGGCGCAACCGGCGCTCGATCGCATTGCCGAAGCCGATATGGCCATCGAACTCAATACGGGCGGACTGCGCAAGCCGGCGCAGGAAATCTACCCGGCCCCTCCGCTTCTCGCGCGGGCTTGCGAGCGCGATATCCCCATTTCTTTCGGGTCCGACGCCCACGCGCCGCAGCAGGTCGGATCGGGCTTTGACCGGGCGATCGCGCTAGCGCGCAGGGCAGGCTACACATGCCGTTCGTCTTTCCGACAGCGTGTACGCACGCTCGTGCCGCTTCCGGACTAGATGGTTTCGTCGCGAGAGGCTACGCATGGGCGTTGCATCTCGCGACGGAACGGTCAGAACAGGATGATGCAGTCCGGCAGGGCCTCCTTGAGGCGTTCCACTTCTGCGGCCGGCAGGGGGTTGCGCTCCAGGCGCAGTCGTTTGAGTTCGCGCATGGCGCCCAATCCGTCCGGCAGCGAGGTCAGGCGGTTGCCTTGCAGATCGAGGTTGCGCAAAGAGGGCAGACGGGTCAGGCTGGCCGGGAGGGACGGCAAACGGTTTTCGGAGAGGGTGAGATCCGTCAGCGCCGACAGGGCGCCCAGCTCTTCGGGTACGGCGGTCAGGCGGTTGCCGCCCAGATACAGGCGTTCCAGGCGCGTCAGGGAGCCGATGGCGGGCGGCAGATTGGTGAGCCCGTTGCCCGACAGGCGCAGCCATTTCACGTGAGTCAGGCCGCCCATCTCGGCGGGTAGATCCGTCAGGCGATTGCGATCCAGGTTCAGGTAGGTCAGGCCGGTCAAGTTGAGCAGCGCCGAAGGGAACGTCGCCAGAAGATTGTCGTTGAGCCACAGAAACTCCAGTTCTTTCAATCGGCCGAATTCGTCCGGCAGGGCGCTCAGGCGACATTGTCCCAGATCGAGTCGCTTGAGAGCCGTCAGTTTTCCTATTTCTTCCGGCAGCGTGCCGAGCGGATTCTTGCGCAGGCGCAGTTCCGACAGGTTCGGAAAACGGGCCAGATCGACCGGATAGGCGCCGATCTTCCGGTCGTACAGATTCACATACTGCACCGCGTCCGGATCGCTCAAGGCCTTTTCGAGATCTGTATGTTTTTCCGGCATTTCCGGCTTGCGCCAGGGGAAGCAGCCGGACAGGAGCAGGATCAGAGACAGGCAGCAGGGCAACCGCGACATTTTCATGGAAAATCTCCTTGCCTAGTGAAGGTGTTTGTGTACCATAGGAATCCGACTGAAAAAACTTGACTTCAATGTCGAACACTTATATTCGTTTCGCCAGACGGGATCAACCTCAAAAACAGGGTGGACACTATGATGAAGAGAGCGATTGTCAAGTCTGCGGTTCTTGCGGCATTTTGCGTAACGTTTTTGGCGGGCGGTCTTTTCGCCTATCCGATCGGCAATCAGGATGCGGGGCGCAAATACCTGATTGCCGCCCGCGACCTCACGCCTTGGAGCGCGGGCGTTCATGTCAAGAGCGGTCGTCGCGAGGCCCGCGTCGACAGCGTCGCGCGCGACATTGACTTTACGCGGGCGGCTCTGTACGTGGGGTACGACTTTGTGCCCTGGGTCACGACCTTTGTCAAGGCCGGCGCCAACAACACCTCGTTGGACGGACGGGGCGAAGACGACTACAGCCTGGAACTCGGGTTCGGCATGCGGGCCAATCTGCTGCATCACGAGATTATGGATCCGACCCTCTTCGAGGACCGCATTATGATCAATGCCTCCTGGGAGTTTTCCAATACCGAAGCCTCGCGCCATTTGCGCGACCAGTCCTATCGCGAGTTGCAGGCGAGTCTGACGCTGAGCATCGTAAACGACCTGCGCGGCGACAAACTGTATTTTCCGCATAGTATCAGTCTGTTTTTCGGGCCGACATTTTCTCTGGTGGATACCAGCGGAGCCTCGATGAGCAACGAGATGGGATTGGTGGCCGGACTGGAAGTCTTTACCACCAAGCGCGTTTTCTTCCGGCTGGCCGCCGAACAGATCGGCAGTTCGTCTTCGGTGCTGTTCGGGCTGCACGCCAACATGTAGAGGCTAGTCCTGAAATATGCGAGGGTTTCGTCGCGAGAGTGCGTAAACGTCTGCGGATATGCGGTTTTCCGTTTGGCCGCCCGCTTTTCGCATATTGAATGCGGGTAAAAAAGGAATCATGGTTATGAGAATTACCGACAGTATGACATATA
>CAZYAW010000198.1:0-10565 GCA_964646045.1 uncultured Victivallales bacterium
CTTACCCATCACTGCCCTCCTCTCCCTCGCTGTCCCACATGTCGCGGTAGGTGTGGACGTAGGAGGCGGTGGCGGCGGGATCGAGAGTGTAGTAATAGCGGCAGAGGCGTTTGAAGATTTGCACCATAGCGTCGTCGAAGCCGAAATCGAGGATGCCGTCGAGCAGACGTTCGATCCGTCGGGTGTCGCGGGAGCGCGTTTCGATGATGGCGTCGACCTCGGGACCGTATTCAGCGTGCGCCTGACGCGCCAAGCCCTGCATCTGACAGACCAGGCCGCTTACGTTTTCGAACAGGGTGGCGCTCATTTCAGCACCTCCCAGTGGCCGCCCTTGCGTGGCCCGATGTGTTTAAGGCGGCCCTGTTGTACTAACCTTGCGCTGGCCCGCTCAACAGCACTTGTTGACTTGCCAATTGCCTTGGCCACATCGGCAAGAGCCCCTCGGGGGTTTTGCCGCAACTGTTCGAGGATGCGCTCCGGTGTCTTTCCCCGCGTTTCTACCAGCGTTTCCACCCGCGTTTTCGGTGCGTCTTCCCCCACAGTTTCTCTCACAGTCTTATTTTTCTCCGCAGGAGAATGCTCTTGCGCAAAACCGATCTTGTACGACGGGCGGTCAAAGGCGGCGATGAATATATCCGCCATTTCCCGGAACTTCACATCAGGCTCGTGCTTCAAGATCAGCGGCATGCCACGTCCCCAGGCCTCGACCATCTCGATGCGACGGAATAGATCGGCGATCAGCGGATTGCGTCGTTTGGAGACATGCCCCTTGCGAAGATCGGCGATGGTGATGCCGCCGAACAGTGATGATGGGGGGGGACTAGGTGTGGGGACTAGGTGTGGGGGATTGAGTGTGGGGTTAGGCGTCATGGGTGACCGCCTTTTTTAGAGATGTGAGCATGGCTGCAATGCGTTGCAGTAGGTTGCGACCCTCGTTTGTTTGGGAAAGCGCCGCAGGGTTATCGCCAGCAGCCACATCGATTAGCGCCACAGACTGCACCGTTGCCTTATATGCGGTATCCAGAAACTTGGATTGATCTTTTCCTGTGAAACGGCCGTTGCCTTCGGCTGTGTTGAGAACCATCGACGTCGTTGAACCGTCGAGCTTTGACAACAGATCCGAGCTGCATGCAAAATACGGCAACACGCTTTCCAGCCAGGCCACAAGCTGAAGCTCTGCTTGATACACCCGCAGCTTTTCATGACCAAAGCGTTTTGTCATCGCTCCCGTCTCCATCTCAAACAACACTTAGTCCCCCCACTCACACACCTAGCCCTAAAACACCAACAGCCCCACCCCCGTCATTGTGTCGCGCTCCCGGCGTAGCCCAGTCGGTTCAGGATGTCCCCCAGTTTGCCGGCGCTGCCCTCGCGTTCCTGTTGCACCGCACACAACGGGACGCGGTACTTGCCCCAGAGCTTCTCGAAGAACGCAATCAGGGATTGACGCAACGCCGAGAGGGCCGTGCGAAGGCCGGACTGCAAATCGGCAAGCAGCAATTCCAGGACACTGGCCTGCTTCTCTTCCGCTGTCATGCTGCCACAGCGCAACTTTAATTCCGCGACAAAATACCCCGTCAGCTTGCGGTACTTTGCCCGTGCGGCGGCAAGATCGGCCTTGATCTGCTTGTACGGCTCAAGGTCGGCCTCCAGCCTCTTTGTCTCATCGAAATAGAATTGCAAGGCGCGGCGAGCGTCCGCAGTGGCGGTCCTGTCGGCACCGGTCGCTTTCTTCTTGGCTGCGGCACGCTCGAGTTTCGCCAATTCCCGAAGACCGTCTTTGTTCTCGGCCTTGAGCTCTTTGATCTGGCGTTCGATATCCTTGGCATAGTTCCAGGAGGCGAGTTCGTCCTCGTCGGCATCGTCAGGCGCATTGCTTTGCTCGAAGGCTTGCTGCTCTCCTTTCAAGCGGGCGATTTCGGATGTTGTGTCCTTGATCTGTTCGAGGTAGTCGGGCATGACTTTCTTGACGAGCTTGTGCTCGAACGGATCGAACGCAGGCCCCACGGAGTCGTCGTCCTGCACGGCGTCGGCGACGGCATCGAGCCAGCCGTCTACCACGCCGCAGAAGCCGTTCTCGATCAGCGTCTTGAAATCCGGCAAGGCGTCCGTCCACCAGGCGGCGACCACGCCGGAGAGCTTGAAGCTGTCGAGCATGCCAAGCGGCTGCAGGGCATTCGTGAAGCTTGCCAGCAGTTCGGAGCGAACCGCGTTCAGGTTCTTTTGTTCCGGCAGGGCGACCAGGCGCGCGGAATGCTCGGCCCACCATGCGCCGACGGCATCGTGCGCGCCCTGCAGTCTTGCCCGGATGTCGTCATCCGCCTCAATGACTTCGGCGATACTTGAGCGTTCTTTCGCCGCAGCGGAGAAATCCATGTACTTGGCATCGTCAGTGCGTGGCGCGAACAGCTTGCCGGGATCGAGTTTTAGCGCGTCATAGAGCGATTGGCGGCTGTTGATTTCAGTAACGGGAATGCCGCCGACAAGATGCGCGCGAACGTCGTGCGGTTCCGGGGGCGGCGAGTTGTCCACGTAGCGGCGAACGTTCAGGTTGCAGTCGTTGGCTTCAGCAGCAATCTCGGCCAGCGATACGACCTTGGAATATCCGGCCACGTCGGCGAACCGGTGATAGGTCGAGGCGATTTTTTCGATATGCTCCGGCTGGAGGTAGTTCTGGGCTCGCCCGGCCAGGAATTCGCGGTCCGCGTTGATGAAAAGGACTTTCCCCCGGCGATCTTCCGGCTTGTTCGGGTTGGGCGTCCGGCCGGTCAGATTCGGCCGCATCACAAGGATGCATGCCGGGATGCTTGCGCCGTAGAACAGGTTCTGAGGAAGGGCGACGACCGCCTCGATCAGGTCCTGCTGAAGAAATTTCTTCCGGATCTCCTTTTCCGCGCTTCCCCTGAAAAGGACGCCGTGCGGCATCACCGTGGCGACCATCCCCTTGGGTTTGCACACGGCCAGCATGTGCTGGGCGAACATGAGGTCGCCTTTCTTGCCGGTCGTCGGACACCAGCCCCAGCGGAATCTCTCGGGAAACTCCATGCCGCTCTTGCTGTAGTTCTGACTGAAAGGCGGATTGGCGATCACGCGGTCGAACCGCTCAAGTTCTCCCGCATCCCGGTGCATCGGATGCAACAGCGTATCCTGGAGCTGAATGTCTGCCCCTCGGATGTCGTGCAGCAGCATGTTGATCTTGCATATCGACCAGGCGGACGGATCGTTGACCTGCCCGCCAAGGCGAAGGTTGGTTGGATCGCCGCCTGATTGCTCGATATATTCACGCGCAATAATGAGCATGCCGCCGGAGCCGCATGTTGGATCGTAGACGCTCATGCCGGGCTGCGGGTCGATAAGACGAACCATCATCCGAATGACATCGCGCGGCGTATAGAAGTCGCCGCCCTTCTTCCCGGCCGACTCGGCAAACTGGTTGATCAGGAATTCGTATGCGGAGCCCAGCAGGTCGGAGAACTGGAAATCCTCGTCGCAGAGGCGGTACCGGTTGAAATGGCGCACAAGGTCTTTACAGGCGTCATCGGAGACCACCCGCTTATTGCCCTGGGTTCTCATGAACATGATATGGTCGAGTACGTGCTCCAGGGACTCGTTGGCTTCACTCAAGCCTACAACCGCCTTGTCGAGCAAACTCCCATAGGTGAGGCGGGCGTCGTTCAGGCGCTCCTGGAGATAGGCCCAGCGGGAATGTTCCGGTACAAAGAAGCCATCGTAGAAGTCGGGATTCTCGCCATAGTTCGCCTCGGCCGCCTGCTTGACGACACCTTGCTCCACCTTGCGCCCGACGATTCGCTCGCGCTCCTGCGTGAATACATCGGAGCAACGCTTGAGAAAGAGCATCCCGAAGATGTAATCCTTGTAGATGGCCGCATCCATGCCCTGCGTGCGCAAGATGTCCGCCGCCCCCATCAGGTGCCGTTCCAGTTTCGCCAATGACAACCTTGCCATTTTTTGTTTTCCTGTTTTTTGCGCGTGCATTTAAATCACCATGGATGCTTTTCAGGCATCGCAGTCGCTTGCCTTGCGTAGCTTTAGCAAGGCAATGGCCGTGGCGGCAACAACTGGGACCGGTGCGTCCAACCCCGATACGTGGACACCGGCGTGACATGGGGGAATTCCAGGACAAGGGCCATATCCTCGCCCATCACCAACCTCCACGGTAATGCATGGCGGTCTTTATAGCAGTTTGCCGCTGCGTGGCAAACTTATAATCAACGGTTTTCGATTGACAAAGAGGCTGGTAACCGAACCGTTCAAACTCGTGCGTGGACAAAACAGGGAAGCAGCCGGTCCCGATTCGCGACGGCCATTCCCATATTGACGCTTCCGGCTCACCGGGACGGTTCGCCCTGTCCGGCAATGAGCCAAAAACACGCTGAAATATGGCAGGGGGAAGTCTCCGGCCGAGCCGCCGCAATGGAAGAATCCCGCCATCATGAAAATCGCACCCGCCGCCGCTTGACATTCATGATCCGCCTATGGTATAGTAGGGGTATGAAAAAGAGAATTACAGTCTTCAGGTTTCTGTTGCTTCCGGCCCTGTTCTGGACCGCCTGTTCGCGCAGCGCGAACGAAGGCGGGTCGCGGGCGGATGCACGGAACGGAAAGCCCGCCCTGGCGGAGAAAGGAAAGGCCTTTGTGAAACCGTCCGACGAGGAACTGCGTCGCCGTTTGAGCGCGGAACAGTACCGTGTCATCCGGCAGAACGGGACTGAACGACCCTTCAGCGGAGTGTACGACAAACATTTCGAACCGGGGATATACGTGGATTTGGTGTCCGGCCGGCCGCTTTTCAGCAGCCTGGACAAGTACGATGCAGGCTGCGGCTGGCCTTCTTTCACCCGGCCGATCGAGGCGGCGGCCGTGGCCGAGAGCGAGGACCGCTCGCACGGCACG
Source organism: uncultured Victivallales bacterium (assembly GCA_964646045.1). Classification (GTDB taxonomy): domain Bacteria; phylum Verrucomicrobiota; class Kiritimatiellia; order UBA8416; family SLMC01; genus CAZYAW01. The sequence goes on from CAZYAW010000198.1 coordinate 4,915, forward strand.
GTGCGCACCGAAGTGCGCAGCGCCCGGGCCGACTCGCATCTTGGTCACCTGTTCCCCGACGGACCGGCCGCCGCCGGCGGGTTGCGCTACTGCATCAATTCCGCCGCACTGCGTTTCGTGCCGCTGGCCGACATGGCGGCGCAGGGCTACGGCGCCCATCTGCAACGGTTCCGCGACGCGGGCGTTGCCGTTCCCGAGGTCAAAACGGAAACGGCGATCCTGGCCGGCGGCTGTTTCTGGGGCATGCAGGAAATTTTGCGCGCCGTCGACGGCGTCCTCGAAACCCGCGTCGGATACTGCGGCGGTACGCTGCCGAACGCCACGTACAAAGATGTCAAGCGCGGCGACACCGGCCACGCCGAAGCGGTGAAGGTCGTTTTCGATCCGGCCCGCCTCTCGTTTCGGCAACTGCTGACCGACTGGTTCTTCCGCATGCACGATCCGACGACGCGCAACCGCCAGGGCAACGACATGGGCGCCTCCTATCGCAGCGCGATTCTCTATCGGAACGACCAGCAAAAGGAAGAGGCGCTGGCCGCCATACGCGAGGCGCAAGCGGCGGGACGGTGGTCGGCGCCCATCACGACCGTCGTCGAGCCGGCGCGCAACTGGTCGGACGCGGAAGACTATCACCAGGATTATCTGCGCAAGAATCCCGGCGGGTACACCTGTCACTGGCTGCGGGACTAATCCTGAAACAAACGAGTTTTCCTGCTGCGAGCACGCCTGCGCGACTTGCGGCCGGTCACCCACTGCACCCGTATTTCCATATGCGAAAACCGGGCGCCCGGCCGCAAACCGCACATCCGCAGACGCTTGCGCAGGGGGGCGGCAAGATCCGGAACGGGCGGCGGGGTGCGGCCCCACAGATAACGCCGTCCCTGACGCCAGGCCACATGGGTCCAATCGGTAGTCGTTCCCTGGCGCAGCGCGCGCAGAACGGAGGGAAACACCGCCTCGCCCTCGCCGCAGACCACCGCGTCGAAAACCCCGGAACGGAACAGAAACGGATGTCCGACAGCCACTTCGGGACCGCCCGCCACCACACGCAAATGCGGCAGAGCCCGCCTTGCGGCACGCACGATCCGAATCGTGCGTTCCACATTCCACACGTACAAAGAGACGGCTATCACGTCCGGTTCCGCGTTCCGCAGGAACGCCTCGATCCCGGCATTGTCCAGCCAATCGTCCGGCTCGTCCAGCACGGAAAAATCGAAACAGGAACCTTCCGGGCTGCTTTCCGCCGCGTGTCGCAGCAGATGGGCCGCGAGCTTTTCGTTTTCCGCGATCGGCGCGGGATCGCTGTCCAGTAGAGGCAACTGAATGAACAACGTTTTCATGCGATTCTCTCTATGGCCGTGAAATTCGTTCAGATTTATAATTCGGCATGGCCCGCCTTGCGCAGGCCGCCGGGGGTCGTGCCCAGGTGGCGGCGAAACAGTCTTGTCATGTGATAGATGTCGTTGAGTCCCACCTGTTCCGGGATATCCTTGAGGGGCAGCGAGGAGGTCAGGACGATGTCGCGGGCGCGTTCCACGCGCTGCCGGGCCACGTCGCTCATGGGGGTGCGTCCGGTTTGCCGCCGATAGCGGCGAATCAAATGGTACTTGCTCATCCCCAGGTGCCGGGCCACATCGTCGAGCGCAATGGGGCGGGCCATGCGGGTCTCGACATAGGCCCGCAGACGCGCGGCCAAATCGGTTGCGCCGTCCTGCCGGACCAAGCTGAAGTATTCGGCCAGCAGCGCTTGGAACAGCGCCCGGGTCTGCGCTTCGTAGTCGCTGCCGCGGCGTTCGCGTTCCGCCACCAGCCACGCCGACAGCGCCCGCAGCCGGCCGCGGGCGTCGATGACGCGCCACGGCGCGTTGCGCGGCAGGTCGGCGCAATGAAAGCCAATAAACACCGTTTCCAGTTCGCCGTCGGGAACGCGTGTTTCCTCGTGCGCGCAGCCCGCCGCATACAGCAGCGCCTCGCCGCCGGTCGCCGTCCAGGCGCGCCCGCGCATTTTCGTTTTCTGACATCCGCGCAATATCACAAGCAACTCGTGAAACGTGTGGCGGTGCGCGGGAAAATGCCACGGCTCGTTTTTCCGATTGACGCCCACATGTATGAAAACGGCTGTTTCCCAGAAAGTATTCATGGCCACCCAGGTTTTCGCGAGCAATAAACGACAAAAAGATAGCAAGAATCGCCATTGCTATCAAGAGCGAAATGCGAGATAGAAGATGGAAAAGTTAAATTGGTGACTGGACACTGGACACTGGAAACTGGAAACTGGTGACTGGCGACTGGCTTTAGAGGAGGCACGATTATGAGCGCGGCGAAAAAGGTGCGGATCGGTTTTTGCGGGGTCGGCAGCATGGGGCAATGCGCGCATTTGAAGCATTATGCCACGTTGCCGGACTGCGAGGTGGCGGCCCTTGCCGAATATCGCAAAGAGACGGCGGCGGCGGTGGCGCAGCGCTACAACATTCCGCATGTGTATGCTTCTCTGAAGGAGATGCTGGCGGCGGAGAAGCTGGACGCCATCGTAGCGTCGCAACCGTTTACCCGGCACGGCCTATTGCTGCCCGAACTGCTGCAGGCGGGCAAGCCGATTTTCATCGAGAAACCGCTGGCGTCTTCCGTGCCGGTCGGAGAGCGCATCCTCGCGGCGCTGGCCGCCACGAACACATTTGTGATGGTGGGCTACCACAAGCGCAGCGATCCGGCCACGATGTACGCCAAGGCGGAGATCGACCGGCTGAAAGCCGGCGGCGAAATCGGACAATTGAAATATGTACGCATCTGCATGCCGTCCGGCGACTGGATCGCCAACGGCTTCCTGGATTTGATCGATTTTCAGGACCGAGGCGATGTGCCGCTGGAGTACGACCCGGCCGATCCGAGCATGACCCGGGAGAGGTTCGAGCAGTACAAGAGTTTTGTGAACTTCTACATTCATCAGGTCAATCTGCTGCGTTTTCTGATGGGCGAGGACTACGCCGTCACCTTCGCGGACCGAGCCGGCAGGCTTTTGGCGGGTGAAACTCCGAGCGGAGTGACATGCACCATCGAGATGAATCCCTACCGCACTTCGCTGGACTGGCAGGAATCGGCGCTGGTCGCGTTCGAGAAGGGCTACGTGAAGCTGGAGTTGCCGGCGCCGCTGGCCTCGAATCGGCCGGGCCGGGTCGAAGTGCTCAAGGATCCGGGCGAGGGCGCCGTGCCGACGGTCCTGACCCCGCATCTGCCGTGGGTCGGCGCCATGCGGCAGCAGGCCGTCAACTTCCTGGCGGCGGTCCGCGGCGACGCGGCCCCGCCATGCGCGGCGGCCGAGGCGCAGGACGACCTGAATGCGGCCATGGACTATCTTCGCCTGTGGACGCAGCAGCGCGGGGAGTAGGCGTCGGCAAACAGGGGAAGCCGATCATGACGCATCGAGATCTGATTCTGCGGACGCTGCGAGGGGAAGAGACCGACCGCGTGCCGTATGTGGACTGGCTAGGGTTCGCGCCCTGGGGCGAAACCCGCCAACGCTGGCTGCGCGAATCCGGGTTGTCTCAGGAGGCGATGGCCGAGCATCTGGGATTGCAACCTTTTTTTCAGACGGTGCCGGTCGAATACGGTCCGTTCCCGCATTTCGCGAAAACCATCGTGGAACAGAACGATGAATTCGTGGTTTCCATCGACTGGCGGGGCATCACCACGCGCGCGCGACGGGACGGCCGCTCCATGCCGGAATGGATGGCCCACCCCGTGCGCAACCGGGCGGACTGGGAACGCTACAAGGCCGAGCGCCTGCAGCCGCGACTGGACGAGCGACTGGTCGCGCTCGAGCCGTTCCTGCGCAAAATGAGCGCTCTGGATGCGCCGGTGCAAGCGGGGACTTTTCCGTGGGGCGTCTTCGGCACGGCGTCAACGTCTTTCTGCCGTTCGAGGTGCAGGCCGGGTGCGACATCGAGGAATACCGGCGGCTCTATCCGACCCTGGGCATTATGGGCGGACTGGACAAGCGGGCGCTGGCGGCGGGCAAAACGGAAATCGACCGCGAAGTGCGCCGGGCGGCGCGCATGTGCGCCGGCGGCCGCTACATTCCGGGCTTCGATCATCTGATCCCGCCCGACGTGCCCTGGACCCATTACGAGTATGCCATGCGGCAGTTGAAATCTTTGTGCGGAGAAACATAACAAAAGGAGGACTCTCATGCCGGTAAAATGGAAGAAACATAAAATTGCGGACGAGCGGTACGAGTCGGCCGGAGTATTCGACGTGAACGGCAACGGCATTTTGGACATCGTGTCCGGAGCCTGGTGGTACGAAGGTCCGGACTTCACGAAACGGCGCCGCATCGGCGAAGTGGCGGCGCACGGGGAATACTACGACGATTTTTCCACGATTCCCCTGGACGTCAACGGCAACGGGCGCACGGATTTCATTACGGGCGGCTTTTGGGGGGATACGCTGCGCTGGCGCGAGAACCCGGGCGATTCCGAGACGGAATGGCCGGAGCATGTGATCGCCGCGACGGGGCCCGTGGAGACCACGCGGGCCTGGGATCTGGACGGCGACGGACGCATCGAAATCGTGCCCAATACGCCCAACGGTCCCCTGGTGGCCTATAAGCTGGTCGTGGATTCCGCCGGCCGGGGCACGGGACAATTCGCGGCCCATACCCTGCGGACGGAGGAACAGGGCCACGGACTGGGATGCGGCGACATTGCCGGCCGCGGGCGCCGCGATTTGGTGTTGCGCAACGGCTGGCTGGAGGCGCCGGCGGACCCTTGGAACGAGCCCTGGACGTTCCACGAGGAGTTCGAGCTGGGCAACTCCAGCGTGCCCATTCTGGTGGCGGACGTCAATGGCGACGGACAAAATGAACTCGTCGTGGGCAGCGCGCACGGCTACGGACTCGACTGGTGGGCGCCGTCGGCGCCGGATGCGCAAGGGAAACGCGTCTGGACGAAACACCCGATCGATCCGTTCAACTCCCAGTATCACGACATGCACTGGGTGGATATCGACGGAGACGGTCAAGCGGAGCTGGTGACCGGCAAGCGCTACCGGGCGCACTGCGGCAAGGATCCCGGCGCCGACGACGATGTGGGCCTCTACTATTTCAAGTGGAACGGCGAATCGTTCAGCAAGCAGATTATCGACTACGGACCGTCCGGCGTCGGCTGCGGCTGCGGCATTCACTTCGTCCTGGCCGATCTGACCGGCAACGGCCGGCTCGACATCGTGGCGCCCGGCAAGGACGGACTCTACCGGCTGGAGAATCTGGGCGGCTGGCACGCGAGCGTATCGAGGGGGCCTACGTGTACTTCGCCGCCCGGCAGACGCGCCGTCGCCAACAACGCGTACAAAGGGAAAGACGGCGGGCTTCTCTGATACATCCAGGGGCAGCGCCGCCGATGCGAGACCCAGGATATTCCAGTGATTAGCCTTGACACCAAGAACCGGGAACTCATTGGGCGCTTCTTTCAGGACGGCTTGTCGTGGGGCCACGATTCCGTGGAGGTTTTCGATCACGTTTTCCCTCCGTGGCAAAAGGAATCGGCATCCCTCACGGCCTCTACGACACGGTGCGCAACGAGGGTTTTGTCTCTGTCGGCATCAGCAAGGACACTTCGCAATTCGCCGTGGACCACCTCCGCGCATGGTGGGCCGAA
>CAZYAW010000199.1:0-34010 GCA_964646045.1 uncultured Victivallales bacterium
TGACAAAAGGATCGGGGAATGGTTGATTGTGATTATGGCAAGGCAATTGAGAATCCAGAATGAGGGCGGGTGGCGCCACGTGATCAACCGTGGCATAGACCGGTCGAGCATCTATCGTGACGATAGGGATCGGAGGCATTTTCTGGGAGTGCTGGAGAATGCGGGCGGGATGCAAAGGCTTGAAGTGCACGGATATGTTCTGATGGGGAATCATTATCACCTGATAGCGAGGGTTCCGGAAGGGAATCTGAGCCAGGCGATGCAGTGGGTGAACGTGAGCTACAGTGTATGGTTCAACAGAAGGCACGGACGGCTCGGGCCGCTTTTTCAGGGGCGATTCAAGAGCGTGCCGATTGAAGACGGAGGGTGGCTGTACCAATTGAGCCAGTATGTGCATTTGAATCCGGTGCGTGTCAGATGGCTGGGGCTGGACAAGCGCGGACGGCGGCTGGAGGGGTTGGGGTTGAAGGGTACGCAGCGGTCGGCGAGGCCGTTAGAAGGTTGAGGAAGCGCTTAAAGTAAGATCGCTCCATTAGAAAAGCCTACAAGCATGCCGTTCAAATATTGCAAATTGAGACTTGACCCCAATTCCTGAACTGATAATTCCTGACCCAATTCCTGCAATTCCTGAGACCCCAATTCCTTCTCAGCGCCATCATTGCAAAAATGCGCTCGGCGGCATAAATCATCAACTATCCAAAATCGTACCCGAACTTGGGCCGCAACAAGAATTGATGTTGACAAACCTGCGCCTCTCGCGCTAACAAGAGCGATTGACCATGAGAACGCAACCGCACATATACATAGAGGGCGGACCGGACCAAGGGCGCAATATCGTCGTGCTGCCGGCGGGTTCCCGGCTGGGCCGATCGTCCAAAAACGACCTGACCCTCAGCGACCCGTTGCTTTCACGACATCACTGCCGTTTGTTTTTCAAGGAAAACGACGGCTTGTGGGTCGCGGATCTGGGCAGCGCGAACGAAACTTTTGTGAACGGCAAGGCGGTCATGGAGAGTCGCATTCGGCCGGGCGACAAGGTGACCATCGGCGACACGGTCATGCGCGTGCTGGACGATGCCGCCGAGGAAGGCGCCGCGCCGCAAGCGAGCGGACCGATTGTCGACCTGGGTTTGCAGGAGGGCGAGAGGCCGTCCTCGTCCGCGCCGCTGAAGCTCAAAAAGGAATGGATCGTCGGCATCGGCGTGGCGGTGGCCGCCGTCGCCACGGCCGCCTGGATTCACATCCACTACCAGAAGGACCAGGACCCGCCCGACCGGACGGCCGACCCGCCCCGCCCGACACTCCCGAAAACGCTCGAAATCGCCTACGAAAAGGTAGAGGGCACAACGGACAACATTTTCCGCTACACGCTCACGATCGACCGCGACGGGATCCTGACCGTTCAAGTGGTCGACCTGATGAACGAACGGCGCCTGCGCGAAGAAAAGAAGATCGACGCCGCCAAAATCGCCGCGCTGATCAAAGAATTCAACGAGCATCCCTTCTTTACCCTCAAAACGGAATATGCCGGCTTCCAGCCGAATGTACTGGCCCTCTGGGATGTATCGGTCACGCTCGACAAGAAAACGCACCGCACCGTCGTGCGCAACCGGCCGGAACCGGAAGAGTTCAAGCGGATACGGGAAAGAATCGAAGTCTTCGGCAAAACGGAACTGGGCCTGTGGGCGATCCAGTTCCCGCGGGAACAACTGATCGAAATGGCGCGCGACGCCTATACGCGGGCGCAACGCCTTTACGATCAGCGCGACGTCAAGTTCGGCAACCTGCACGAAGCGGTTGTCGTTCTCGGTCGCGCGCAGGTCGACTTGCGTTCCGTGGAACCGAAACCGGACTTCTACCCCGACAGCGTCACGCTGCTGGCGGACTGCAAAAAACTGCTCGAGGAAAGGTACACGGAATACAATTTCAGGGCCAGTCGCGCGGTCAATCTCGGCCAATGGGACAATGCCGCGCGGGAATTGCGCGTGATTCTGGAAATGATTCCCGACGAAAGCGACTCGCGCTACCAGCAGGCGCGTTCCATGCTGATTGAAGTGGAAAATCGTCAACGACATGGACGATAGAGGAACCCCGTCATGATCGCTCGCAAACGTACCTACGCTCTTCCCGCTCTGGGCGCCGCGATTCTTCTGACCGCCAACGCCTTCGGGCAACAAGTCCAGGCGCCGGCCGAACTGTATGTGGCGGTCGATCCGGCGGACGCGTCCATCTCCGTCAATCGGCAGGTACAGCCGGTCGCTCCCTTGTCCCTTCGCGATTTGGCGCCCGGCGAATATCTCGTGACCGTCGGTAAAATTGGCTACAAAGAGACGCGGCGCACCGTCGTTCTCCTGCCCGGCCAGCGAGAAGCGCTGCAAATCAAACTCGAACCTCTCACCGGTCTGGTTCTGGTACACTCGCAGCCTTCCGACGCCGACGTGCTGATCGACGGCGCCCATCGGGGTAAAACCCCGCTCCTGCTGACCGATCTGCGACTCGGCGACTATCGCCTGCAAGTGAGCCGACAGGGATTCCGCGTTCGCGAAGTCGATCTGTCGATCACGGACCGCACCCCGCAAATGATCCGCATGTCGCTGATGTCCGATACGGCCGCACTGCGCATCGCCTCTACCCCCGCCGGCGCGCGCATCCGCCTCAACGGCCTGGATCGAGGCGTTACGCCGAAGCGCATCGCCAATATTCCCGAGGGCCAGGCGGCGCTCGAAGTCGAGTTGGCCGGCCATTTACCCTACAAGGAAACCGTACGCGTCGTGGCCGGCGAAGATCGCGACTTGGCCGTCATATTGCGCCCTGTCCCGTCCAAGCTCAGTCTCGTCACCATTCCGGTCGGCGCCCGCATATACGTTAACGACGAATTCCGCGGCGCATCGCCGGTTGCGCTCGAAAATCTCGCCCCGGGCTCCTACCGTGTCCGCGCCGAAATGGAGGGACACGCCACCATGGCCCGCACGGTCAACCTGCCGCTGGCCGCCGAACGAGTCGAGGAGTTCCGGTTGCAGGCCAATGTCGGATCCTTGCGGATCGTCACCACTCCCCCGGGTATCGAAGTTCTGATCGACGGCAAAGCGGTCGGGGTCACCAAAGGCGAAGATGTCGAATCTCTGCCGATGACGATCGACAACATTCCGATCGGCAAGCGCAGCGTCATTCTGCGCGCTCGCGACCGGCACGAGAAGCGCTTCGAGATCGTCGTCGAAAGAGGCCAAACCGTCGCGGTCCGTCATGAACTGCAGAGGAAATTTGCGCCCGACTACGAAATCCGCACCTCGGCGGGAGTCGTGCAGGGGGTTCTGGTGGAAATACGGGCGGGACACATCCGCATGGAAATCGCGCCCGGCGTCTTCAGAAACTACGAACCCGGCGACTACCGCAGCCATCGCCCTTTGCATTGAGGTTTCACCATGAAAATATCGCTGAACATGGGCGACCGTCTATCCTCCAGCGCTGCGTCCCGCACTCAAATCTCCGAAGCGGAAATCGTGGCGGCCCAAAAAGGCGACTGGGTAGCCAAAGAGCGTCTGGCAAAGAAACTCCTGCCGCTGATCGAGTCCCTGGCCAAAAAGCGCGCGACCCAAGCGTCCGATGTTCACGACTTTGTCGAAGCGGGACAAAGAGGTGTTTACCGCGCCTTGAAGAAATACAAAAAAAAGATCGGCGCCGACAAATTTTCCCTCTTTTGCCTCGATTTCATCCAGTCGGAAATGAATAGGCTGGACAAGAAGGAAGGCGGTTTTGTCGCGCGCCTTTTTTCGCGATAGCCCGCAGCCATGCCGCCGGAATCGCCCATAATCGAGCCGGACCAGTGGACCCGTTCCCTGGATTTGGAGGCGCTCTTCCCGCGTCCGGCGCCGTTGGAAGTGGATGTCGGCTGCGGGAAAGGACGTTTCCTCGCCGCGCGCGCGTCGCGTTTCCCCGATCGCAACTTTCTGGGCATTGACCGTCTGCGTTCCCGCCTGGCCCGTCTCCTGCGCAAAATCGAACGACTCGACCTGACCAACGTTCGCCTTCTGCGGCTGGAGGCCGCCTACAGCGTCGCCTATCTGCTGCCGGCCGGAAGCGTCGCCGCGTTTCACATTTTCTTTCCGGATCCCTGGCCCAAACGGCGCCATCATCGCCGCCGTCTTTTTACCGCGCCGTTTCTCGCCGATCTGCACCGGGCTTTAGCGCCCGCGGGTCGCATCAACGTCGCCACCGATCACGAGGAGTACTTTGGCGAAATTCGCCACATCCTGCTGGCCGACCGTCGTTATCGCGAAATCGAGGCTTTCGTCCCGGCACCCGAAGAGCGTACGGACTTCGAAGTCCTATTCACGGGGAAAGGTCTTCCCGTCTCGCGTTGTTCCTTCGTCAAGTCGACGGCCAAGGAGGAACGGTCGGCAGTAACGCCTGGAAACGGGCGACGAGAGACTCTTCGTACCGGCCGCGATAGGTTCCCTCCAGGAAGCGCGGCAGCGCTTCCTCTCGCAGGCGGGCCCAGCTCTCGACTTCATGGCCGGGATTGATCGGGAAAAACAGCCCTCCCGCTTCCGCCGCAGCCCGACGATCGCCCGGCGCGTCGCCCACCATGAGAATCCTGTCCGCCGCGTATTTCCCCGCCGTCGCCATGCGCAAGTGCTCGGTTTTGGAGCCCAGTTCCTGACCGGCAATCAGGCGCACGCAGCCATCGAGATCGTGCGCCCGCCACTCCTGCAGCAACGCACAGGCCGGCGTTTGGGAAACCACTACAACATCCGTATGCCGACTCAATTCTTCCAGTGCTTCGCGTGCGCCGGCAAACGGCGGAATCGGATCCATGCGCGCGGCAATGGCGGCATTGAGACCGTGGCTCCAAGCGCGCAGCCGCAGCAGTTCCGGATCGGGGCGCTCCGCCAGCCATTGGTCGAGCGACGGATGGCCCAATGCCAGCCCGGATTCAATATAGGCGCGCAGAGCGAAGGTATCCGGCAAGGCCGTCCCGGAATCCCGTACCGCAGGATGTTCCCGTAGAAGTTCGAAGGTCTTGAGCAGCGCCGGGAAACGGTTGAGGCCGCGCCAGGCCGAATACAGATTGACGAACTCCGCCACTTCCCGCACCGCTCGGGCGATCGGCTGCAGAGACCAGGTCTCGATAATGGCCGGATGAAAGAACTGACGCTGCTTGACCTCCATGGTGTCAAACACGCATCCGTCCGAATCCACCCCCGCAAAGGCCCCGTGACGGGCCCTCATTCGCTTCAAATCTTCCCGGCAAACATTTTCCGTGTCCATCTTCTCCTTGCCTTTCGCGCCGTATTCCCGTATTGCATGTTTGGGCTGTACAAAGAAACTGAACGATCCCCGTCATTTTATCAAACTTATTTTTGGAGATTTCGCATGAACGTCCAACACGAAGCGCTGATTGACGATCTACTGGGGCGCATGGATCTGGCCGACAAGGTGGGCCAGTGCATGGTCTGCAACTTTGTGGGAACCCGCATAGACGACTATCATCGGCGTTTTATCGAGAATCTGCGGTGCGGCGGACTGCGCGTGACGCCGCACATCAGCAATCTGGAAGGCGAACCCCGCGTCCGCAAGCTGTCGCCCTACATGGGACCCGGCGAATACGCGGGGGTGATTCGGGAGCTGCAGGAACGGGCCATGCGGCGGCGCTCCGGCATCCCCCTGCAAATCGTGACCGACCAGGAAGGCGATCTGAGCGTGGACATCGTGCGCGGCGGACTGCGCTTCTTCCCTTCCAACGCGGGCATGGCGGCCACGAACCGACCCGCGCTGGTGCGCAAGGCCTACAAAGTCGTCGGCCAACAGCTTCGCGCCCTGGGCGTCACCTGGGTGCACGGTCCGGTACTGGACGTCAATCAGCAGCCGCGCAACCCGGAAATCGGCATGCGCTCTTTCTCCGACGACCCCGCCATCGTGGCCCGCTACGGCATCGCCGAAATGAAAGGTCTGCTGGCGGCCGGCGTGGTCGCCACCGGCAAGCACTTCCCGGGGCGCGGCGATTCCGAACTGGACGCGCACGACACGCTGGATGTGCTGCGCGTCGACCGCCAGCGTCTCGATCGAGTGGAGCTGGCCCCGTATCGTCGTCTCATCCAGGCCGGCCTGCCCGCCATCATGACCGCGCACAACGCCTATTCCGCGCTCGATGTCGATACCGTGCCGGCCTCCGTGTCCCGGCGCATCGTCACCGGCCTATTGCGCGAAGAGATGGGCTTCGAGGGCGTCGTCACCACCGACGCCATCGGCATGGCCGGCCTGATCGACTATGCGGGCACCCACTGGAACGCCGTCGTCATGGCGCTGGAGGCGGGCAACGACATTGTGCTGGTCAAAGAGGACGAAGCGACCACCGTCAAGTGTTTTCAGGCCATCATGGACGCCGTGTCCAGCGGGCGTCTCAACGAAGCGCGCCTGGAGGAATCGGTCCGTCGCATCTTGCGGCTCAAAGCCGCCATCGGCATTCTCGACCGTCCGCTGCCCGACCCCGCCAAGGCCGACCGCACAGTCCGCTCCGCCGCCGCGCAGGCGGTTTGCGAAGAAACGCATCGGGCCGCCGCGATCGTCGTACGCGACCGCCAGGGCCTGCTGCCGCTGGATCCACAGGAGAAAATTCTGGTGGTCGAGCAGTACATTCCGCTCTACCACGTCAAGGCCAACGACGCCTACTGCCATCCGGGCCTGTTCGGCGAAGCCATGCGCAGACACAGCGACCGCCTGCTGTATCAGGAAATGAACACGCCACCCGACGAAACGGACGTGCGCAGGTATCGCGAGTTCCTGGCGCAAGTCGATACGGTGGTCTTCTTCAACACCTTCTGGCGCGGCAGCGGATCCAACCGTCCGCTCATTCGCGAAGCCGTCAAGGCCGGCAAAAAGGTGGCCGTGGCCGGCAACGACCTATACGACGCGCATTTTCTACCGACGATCGGCACGTTCCTGTGCACGTTCAGCGCCATGCCCGAAGGACTGCGCACGGCGGCGGATCTGCTGTACGGCAAGGCGCAGGCTTCCGGTACCTGGCCGCTGACGTTGCTGGTCCCGGCAGACACGGTCGCCGACGATGTCGAAGTCGACCACTTCACGGCCGGCCACTTCGCGCATCGGTAAACACAGCTCCGCGGTTTCGTAGTGGATAGATACTCTTTCTTGCGGCGTCCCGTCCGCTCGATTTCAGGAAACGGAAACGCCCAGCGCCTGCAGAATGCGGTCCAAATCGTCGTTGGAGTAGAATTCGATCTCGATCAGGCCTTTTTTCTTTTTGCCGTTGGCGTAGGTTTTGGTCGGTTCAATGCGGACCGCCGTTCCGAGCAGGCGATGCAGGGTGGAAGTCAGATCGCCCAAATGCTCGCGGGGCAAATCGCTGCGAAACACACGCGGCCGGCGAGGCGTCTGGCGGGCTCTTCGCAGCAGGGTTTCCAAGGCGCGCACGGAAAGATTCTCCAAAGCCGCCCGGCGCCCGTAATGGGCCTGCTCGGCATGCGTCTCCAGACCCAGTAAAACTTTAGCATGACCGGAGGATATCTCTCCGTTCTTGAGCATCGTCAGGATTTCCGGCGCCAAATCGAGGATGCGCAACGCATTGGCCACGGTGGCGCGGGCCTTGCCGACGCGACGGGCGATTTCCTCCTGCGTCAAGTGGAACTGCTCGGCGAGGACCCGGTAGCCGTCGGCTTCTTCGACCACGTTCAGATTTTCCCGCTGCAAGTTCTCGATGAGAGCCAGTTGGAGAGCTTCGCGATCGGACACGGTCAGCACCAGGGCAGGCGCCTCGGTCAGACCCGCTTCGCCCGCCGCGCGCAGGCGTCGCTCGCCCGCGATCAGCTCGAAACCGTCCTCGACCGCGCGAACCAGCAGCGGCTGCAAAATACCGTGTTCCCGAATGGAATCCGCCAGCTCGGCAATGGATGCGACATCGAAATCGTGGCGGGGCTGGACTGTACTCTTGCGAATTTTGTCGAGCGGCAAGCGCCGCACCGCCTGTCCGCTTTCTCCGGGCGACGATTCGCTCTCGGGAACTTGCGAAGCGGGCATTTCCCGAATGAGCGCATCCAAACCCCTGCCCAAACTTCGTCTTGCAGCCATCTCCACCTCTATTTCCGTTGATCTTTGACGCCTATCACCAGACGGGCGGACAAACGCGCGCCCTCTTCCATCGTCAGACGCGGCGTCACCACTTCTCCGCGAACGCAACCGCCGCGCCGCACCGCCACGCATTCCGCCGCCTGAATTTTGGCGGTCAGACTGCCCTGCACCTCCAGCGCCTGACAGGCGAAAACACGGTCGAACGAATAGCGCGCCTTGGCGCAGACCGTCGCTTTGCGGAAGACCGTACGTTCCAGGTCCAGTTTTCCGCCGCAATCCATCTCCAGATCCCGACACTCGACACGGGCTCGCCGCAAATCTCCGGCCACGCGCAGGCAACCGGCCACAACGCGCAACGAGTCGTCCGCGACCGCCCCTTTCACGACGCTTACCGTACCGACCGTGCGCACGTCGCCCGAACACATTTGCTCCAGAACTCGTTCGCCGGTTTCCAGCGACTCTCGGCACTTCGGACACAGGACGGCGACCGGCAGTCGCCCCGTCAGCACGAAGCCATAACCACAGGCATAACAGCGAATCTCGTGGCGCGGCGGCAACGCCGTGCGCCCGATATGAGAGCCGGCCTCCCTCTTGTGATCCGCCGCCCCGTCGCTTTTCGCACACGCCTTCGCGGCCGACCGGACGGGACGCGATTTCGAGGCGGAAGCCGCGCGGCGCGGCGCGGCGCGGCGCGCCGCCTGAACGGAGGAAAATCCGTCTATCATCAAGGGGCGATCAGCCGCCATATGCCCTGCTCCACCCGTCTGCCACGTCTATTTGCGACCGAACATGCCGCTCTTGGATTTGTCATCGTCTTTGGCAGCGGCGACCGGTGTCGCCGGGGCGGCGGAACTTTCCGGCGATTTCTCGCTCCCGGAGGACCGTGTGGCCTGCGCGCCCGACGGATTGACTTCCGACTTCCCGACAAACGTCACTCCGTCTTCGACAGTCAATCGCTTGGACTTGATGTCGCCGTGCACACGGGCGCTTGATTTCATTTCAATGCGGTCCTTGGCGGTGACATTGCCGTCTATCTGCCCCTGAATAGAAATGGAGTCCACCGTCAGACTCCCCTTAATCAGAGCCGACTCGCCAATCACCGCCTTGGCGGCGCAGTTCAAATCGCCGTCCAGCTTCCCTTTGATCTCGATATTGCCCGAACACTTGACCGAACCGACAATTTCCACGTCTTCGGCAATAATGGTTTTCGCTTCGCTGCCCGTTTCCATCCTGCTTCCTCCTCGTTTCTTAACGCGACACTACCAGACATTTAACATGCCCTAAACGCATAGCGCAACACGATGCGCCTGTCCAGCTTTTTCCGCACTCCCGTGCATTTCCGCGAACGAGGGCGTTTTTCGGTTGCTTCACGCCCCGTCCCGTGTTATGGATCGGAATGGCAAATCCACAGAGGCTCTTGCAAAACCCATGCCGGTCGAAAGCGGCACGGGCATCTTGCCCGTGTTTATTTAAGGAACTTCCGTTCCGCACCGGTTTTGCAAGAGCCTCTACAGCGGGTTCATCGTCGCAGAGGCGACAAAGGACGGGAGACAGTATGGAAGGCGCGGGCGACGAATACAGGGAACAACGCGTACGAAACATGGAAAAGCTGGCCGCGGCCGGTTACCCGCCTTTCGGCCGCTTCTTCGAACGTAGCGGCCGACTGGCCGAAATCCGGGCCGCCTTCGAGGAAAATCAGCCCGTCAAGGCGGCCGGCCGCCTGACCGCCGTGCGCGACATGGGCAAGAGCATTTTCGCCGACCTGCGCGACGGCAGCGACCGACTGCAAGTCTATATCGGCAAAAAAGACGTGGGCGACGAGGCCTTTGCGGCCTTCAAGATGCTGGATGCCGGAGACCATCTGGGCGTGGAAGGCAAGCTCTTCACCACCCGCACGGGGGAAGCCACCGTTCGCATCGAGCGCTGGATGCTACTGGCCAAGGCGCTGCGTCCGCTTCCGGAAAAATGGCACGGACTGCAGGACACCGAACAGCGCTACCGTCAGCGCTATCTGGATCTCCTAGCCAATCCGGATGCGCGCGCCTTCTTCGACAAACGCATCGAGGCTCTGCGCGAGATTCGCGCCTTTCTATGCGCGCGCGGATTCGCCGAGGTGGAAACGCCCATGATTCAGGCCCATCCGGGCGGAGCGGCCGCCCGTCCGTTCGCAACGCATTACAACGCGCTGAACATGGACATGTACCTGCGCATCGCGCCGGAACTCTACTTGAAACGGCTGCTGGTGGGCGGCTTCGACAAGATCTTCGAGATGAACCGCAATTTCCGCAACGAAGGCCTTTCCAAAACGCACAACCCAGAATTCACCATGCTGGAAATCTACGAGGCCTACACCGACGTGCGCGGCATGAAAACGCTGATTCAGGATCTGATCACGCACGTAGCCCAGTCCGTACTCGGCACCCTCGAAGTCGGCAGCGAGGAGCGACCGGTCAGCCTGGTGGCGCCCTGGCGCGAGGCCGCCTACGCGGATCTCGTCCGCGAACGAATGGGGTCCGACTGGTTCGAGCTGCCCGGTGCCACGATGCGCGAAAAAGCCGCAGCCGCCGGCCTGACTTTGGATCCGCACTGGGACGAACTCCTGATCACACACGAAATTTATGAAAAACTGATCGAGAAGTCGTTGCGTCAGCCCACGTTTGTCACGCGCTTCCCGGCGCCATTGATTCCGCTGGCCAAGGCCTGCGCCGACGATGCGTCGCGCGCCGACGTGTTCGAACTGGTCATCGACGGACAGGAAGTGGCGCCGGCCTATACAGAGCAAAACGATCCGCTGGAGCAACGCAAGCGTTTCGCGGCGCAAGTCGGCGACGAGACGGAACGGCTGGATGAAGACTTCGTGACGGCGCTCGAACACGGCATGCCGCCGGCCGGCGGCATGGGGGTGGGTATCGACCGTCTGATGATGATTCTAATGGGACGCGACTCGATTCGCGACGCCATTCTGTTCCCGCAACTGAGAGTGCGAGGCTGATCCGACATGCTCCCCTTCCCTCTGTTTTTGGCTTGCAAATATCTGCGGCCCAAACGCACGGTTCTCTCGGTGGTCACCGTGCTTTCGATGCTGGGCGTTCTGCTTGGCGTCGCCATTCTGATTATCGTGCTCTCGGTCATGAGCGGTTTCGACCGCATGTGGCGCGAGAAAATCCTGAGTTTCAAGCCGCATCTGACCGTCACCAGCCCTTACGGCACGCTGGTGAACGAAGAGGAACTGTGTCGCCGCATCGAAGTTCTGCCGGGCATCACGGGCGTGGCGCCGGTCGTGGTCACCCGCGTTCTGCTGCGCCACGGGGAACGCACCGCCGCACCCGTCGTGATCGGACTGGACGCCGCACGCGCTCGCGGCATCTCGCGCATCCCCGAAAAAATCGTAGCCGGCACGTTCCGGCTCGACGACGAGTCCATGACGCTGGGCGTCGATCTGGCGGCGCAACTGAATCTTGTGCCCAACGAACGGGGGTTGCTCTATTCTTCGCGCAGCGTGGTGGCCCAGGACGAGTTCTATCTGCCCGAAGAACTGGCGGTCTCGGGCATTTTCGACATGGGCATGCGCGACTACGACGCCGAATTCGTTCTGACCTCGCTGGAGGTCGCGCGCGATCTGGTGGGGCTCGACCGCGGCGGGGTGCATGCGCTTTATGTGATGACCGACGACCCCATGCGCTACACCGCCCACCGGGAGCGGCTGCAAGAGGAACTGGGCTTCCGCTACCGGGTCTCCTCCTGGGAGGACGAAGACCGCGTACTGCTGGAGGCCATTAAAACCGAGAAGTCTCTGATGTTCATCCTGCTGGCCTTCATCGCCGTCGTGGCGGTCTTTTGCGTGACCAACACGCTCATCGTAGTGACCGTGCAAAAAACACGCGAGATCGGCCTGCTCAAGGCCCTGGGTTTCGCGAACTGGCGCATCATGGCCGCCTTCGTGTGTTTCGGCTGGATCCAGTGCCTGGTCGGCATCCTCGGCGGCATCGCGGTTTCCTTGCTGATTCTCTTCAATCTAAAGGGCATCGTTCGCGCGCTGGCCGCCCTGAACATGGAAGTGTTTCCGAAACATATTTACGGGCTGAGCGAAATTCCGTCCGTCATATCGCGACAGGAAATCCTGGCCGTTTCCCTTTTGGTACTGGGGTTTTGCACGCTGTCGAGCCTTTTCCCGGCCTGGCGGGCCGCGCGACTGGACCCGGTCGAAGCCTTGCGGCACGAATAGGAAGGATTTTTTCACCCATGAAGGCGCATCCCCCCCGCATCGAAGTCGGAACACCGTTGTTACAGGCCGAAGGTCTGGTCAAGACCTACGAGACCCGACAAGGCTCGTTAGCCGTGCTGCAAGGCGCCGATTTGCGCCTGAACGCGGGCGAGACCTTCGCCATTGTGGGCATGAGCGGCGCCGGTAAAAGCACGCTGCTGCACATTTTGGGCGGACTCGACCGTCCGCAGGCGGGACGGGTCTGGATCCAGAACGAGAACCTGTACCGCCTCTCCGCCGCCCAACGCAGTCGGCTGCGCGCCACCCGCATCGGCTTCGTGTTTCAGTCGTACCATTTGCTGCCGGAAATGGATGTGCTCGAAAACGTTACGATCGCGGCCATGGCGGGATCTTCATGGAGTACGAGCGCGGCGGCGCGGCGGCGCGCTCTGGACCTGCTCGCCGCCGTCGGTCTGGAAGATCGCGCCGATCACACGCCCGCTGAACTTTCCGGCGGCGAACAGCAGCGCGTCGCGCTGGCCCGCGCACTGCTGAACGATCCGCCTCTCTTGCTGGCCGACGAACCGACCGGCAATCTGGACGAGACGACCGGCGGCCAGGTTCTGGAACGCCTGTTCTCCGTTACTCGCGACCGCGGCCATGCGTTGCTGCTGGTGACCCACGACGAACGCGTAGCCGCCACCTGCGACCGCATGGCGCGCCTGCTGAACGGCAAACTGGTGGAAGGGGCGACGTGAGGTCTTTATCCCGAGGAAGGCTGAAGGCTGGAATGTTGGAATACTGGAAGGATGGAGGGATACGCATGACTACCACACGCTATCGTCGGCACGCAAATCTTTTCCGGGGCGTCGGCGCGGCGCTGCTGCTGTGCGCGGGTTTCGTGCGCGGCGAGGCGGAAGCGCCTGCCAAGGCGGCAAACCAAGGCTTCTTCTGGCGAGCGCGGTCCGCATCCGCCACCGTCTATCTGCTGGGTTCCGTGCATGTCGGCCAACGCGAATTCTATCCCATGCGCGCCCCAATCGAAAAGGCCTTTGCCACCTCCGCCGTACTGGCGGTCGAAGCGGATATGCGCCCCGAAAAGCAAGCCGACGCCATGGGCGCCTTTTTCAAGGCCGGAATGCTGCCGCCCGGCGCATCGCTACGCGGTACGCTGCCCGCGGACACACGTAAGCGTCTCGACGACTATATCGCGGAAAACGCCGCCGCCGCGGCGCTGGATCGCATGCGCCCCTGGATGGCCGCACAAATGATTAGCATGCTCGAAATGCAAAAGGCGGGCTATCAGGCGGAAGACGGGGTGGACCTGCATTTTCTGCGGCGCGCCGCCGTGACGGGCAAAAAGATCGTCGAGTTGGAGGGGGCCGACCTGCAACTGAAAATCTTTACCGAAATGAACCCGAAGACAGAGACCATGATGCTGCATCAGACCCTCGCGGAACGCGCCGAAGCCCCCGCCAAGATCCGTACGATAATTCAGGCCTGGCAGAGCGGCGACGACGATGCGCTGCGGCAAGTGATCCTGGACGCTTTCGACGACAACAAGGACATGGCGCCGTTGAAAAAAGCTCTGTTCACCGACCGCGACGAGAAAATGGCCGCAAAAATTGAAACGTTTCTGCAGGGAACGGACACCGTGTTCGTCGTGGTCGGAGCCGGTCATTTACTGGGCCCAGAAAGCGTGGTCGAACGCCTGCGCAAAAGCGAAAAGGTCAAGACGAGCATGGAACGGATGTAGCCGCCCGAGGCTCTTGCGCCATAACTGGTTACTACTCAGGTAGTCAGACAAGGTCAGACTTCCTGACCTCGCAGGAAAATGCTTTGACACACTTTCAAATTGTGGCACGGGCATCTTGCCCGTGTTATCTCGAAATATTTCAGGGGCGGCCCCCCCATGCCACTAAGCCAACTCATTTTCCGAAGAACAGTCCCCATCCGAAAAGGGTTTCGGACGGGGTGATCAGTCATCAGTTATCAGTCATCTTTACTGATTACCGATCACTGATTACTTTTTACTCCTGATGGATTTTGCGAGAGCCTGGCACGCTACAAGCCATGACTCAGCAACTGGTACACGACCGGGCCCATGAGAATCACGAAAACGGCGGGGAAAATAAAAAAAATCAAAGGGAAGAGCATTTTGACCGGTGCTTCGTTGGCCAGTTTTTCCGCCCGCTCGAAGCGGCGCTGCCGCATTTGATCGGACTGAATGCGCAGGATGGAGCCGATGCTGACGCCCAGCTCGTCGGCCTGCACCAGCGAGTTGACAACGGAGCGCAGGTCGGAGAGGTTGACGCGATACGACATGTCGCGCAAGGCCTCCCGCCGCGTTTTGCCAATCTGGATTTCGCGGATGACCCGCAGCAGTTCCTCGCTCAACGCATCGATGCGGGTGCGTTCCACATTGCGCTGCAACGCCGTCATGAAGTCCAGACCGGCCTCCACGGAGAGGGTGAGCAGATCCAGGGTAAAGGGCAAGGAGCGCTGTATGCTCTTATGGCGGGCCTGCAAGGCGCGTTTGAGCCATAGACCCGGATAGAGAACGAGCCAGAGCAATCCAAGCAGCGTCAGCGAAAACTGCATTCCGGCAAGGGGCGTTCCTTGCGAAACGGCCACGACCACCCGCACCAGCGGCATCCAGAGCAGCAGGCCGAAGAGGGTCGGGAACAGGATGCGAATGGCCAGAAACTCGTCGGCGGTAATCAGTCCTTCGAAACCGGCGGCGACAATGGCGCGCCGCACGGCCGCGCGAATGCCCTGCAGAGACGGGGTCGCGAAAAGACGGCGAAAATTGGGGGTCAGCGGCAGAAGCATGCGAAAGACCAACGGCAGCGAACGCACCTGACGTCGGCCGTCGGCCAGCGTGACATAGGTGATCTGACGAGCCAGTGAAGCCGCGTACCAGCCGAGCCCCATGGCGCTGATCGCCCACAATGTCGCCGGTATGACGCCCGTATCCATACAGCCCTTCTCAAATGTCGATTCGAATGATTTTGCGGATGAAAAACGCCCCGAACGCAATCAGAAAGACCACGGCAATCATGGAGACCAGTCCGAAAATGGAGGTCAGAAACGGCAACATGGTTTCACGGTCGATAATCATCAGCACGACCCCGATGACGATGGGCATCGCCCCCACGACAATCCCCTGCAGACGGCCCTGGGCGGTCATAGTGCGAATGCGGTTCTCGATGCGCAGACGTTCCCGGATGGTGCGCGATATTTTGTCGAAAATTTCCGTCAAGTTGCCGCCGGTGCGTCTGGCGGTTTCGATGGCCATGGCCACCAGCGTCATATCCTCGCTGCCCACACGCTGCTCCAGATTGGCGAGCGCATCCGAGAAGCTGACGCCCATCCGCGTTTGCTGCAAAAACAGACCGAACTCCTGCGCAATGGGATTCTCTCCGTCCTTGACCACCGTTTCGAAGGCTTGCGTAATACTGAAGCCGGCCTTGAGCGCGTTGCTCATGCTGACCAGCGTATCCACCAGTTGCAGATTGAAGCGCCGTAAGCGGCGGCGCTTGACGATGGCCAGAAACTGACGCGGCGCGGCCAGCGCCGGGCCCGCCACGATCAGACCGAGCAGCAGGGCGGCCACAACACGCGGAGCGGACGAAAAATTGCCGGACAGCCCGAGGAATACGAGCAGAAAAAGAAAAATGGCCAGGCCCCATCCGAACTTGGCAATCAGGCGGGGGGGCACGAAGAGGAAGACATCCTCGAACTGCCGTGCCATGGTCTGCGCATAGGATCCGGAATAGTCGCGCGCCTGGCTGCGCGCGGCCTTGATCAGCAGGTAGGCCAATCCGGCGAAACATACGCCATTCAGGGCGGCAACCACCCAGAGCGGTCCGGTCAGGGATGTCTGACCCGTATTAATCACGACGGTCCCCCTGTCCGGCATTGGGATTGAACATGCTGCGGTCGATTTCCAGTCCGTGCGATTTGATGTCCTCAATAAAGGTCGGCACGGCGCCGGTCGGATGAACGCGGCCGAGCACGTGACCGTTGTCGTCCAGCCCGGTCTGACGAAACTCGAAAATGTCCTGCATCGTTATCTGATCGCCTTCGAGTCCGCACACTTCGGTCACGCGCGTGACCTTGCGCGAGCCGTCGCTGAAACGCGTCTCGTGAACCACCAGATCGATCGCGGCGGCTACCTGTTCGCGGATGGCGCGCACGGGCAGATCCATGCCGGACATCAGAACCATGGTTTCCAGGCGCGAAATCACGTCGCGCGGCGAATTGGCATGCACGGTGGTGAGCGAGCCGTCGTGCCCGGTATTCATGGCCTGCAGCATGTCCAGAGCCTCGCCGCCACGACATTCGCCCACCACAATACGGTCGGGACGCATGCGCAGGGCGTTGCGCACCAGATCGCGAATGGTAATGGCGCCTTTGCCTTCGATGTTGGGCGGACGCGCCTCCAGTCGCACGATGTGCTCTTGATTGAGACGTAGCTCGGCCGCATCCTCGATGGTGACAATCCGTTCCGCCGCGGGAATGTAGCTGCTCAGCACATTGAGCAACGAGGTTTTTCCGGAACCCGTTCCGCCCGACACCACAATGTTGCGGCGCAGCATGACGGCCAGGCGGGTAAATTGCGCGATTTGAGGGGTCAAAGTGCCAAAGCGAATCAGATCCTGATCGGTGAAGGGAATCTTGGAGAATTTGCGAATCGTCAGACAGGGCCCCACCAGCGACAACGGGTGAATGATGGCGTTCACGCGCGATCCGTCGGGCAGGCGCGCGTCCACATAGGGCTGGCTTTCGTCGATGCGCCGGCCGATCGGCGAGACGATGCGCTCGATCACCGCCAGCACAGAGTTGTCGTCCATAAAGGCGTTGCGTTCCCGCACGATCTTGCCGGCGCGTTCCACGTAGATCTGCCGATGCCCGTTCACCATGATTTCCGTCACGCTGTCGTCGGCCAGCAGATCCTCTAGCGGCCCCAGCCCGACCGCCTCGTCGATCACTTCCTTGATCAGTTGGCGCGAATTCATTCCCGCCGGCAGACGCGGCGCCACGTCTGCGACGATTTTCTCGACGGTAGCACGCACCTTGTCGCGCAATTCATCGCTCCGAACGTGAGAAGCGGTCATGCGCTTGATGTCCATGCGTTCCACCAGTTCCCGATGGATCTGCTGCTTGACGGACCGCCGCTGTTCGGCCAGCGGATCCGCAGCCGGCTCCGCGCCCAGGCCGGAACGCCCCTCTGCGGGGGAGGCCGCCGCGACCGAAGGCACGGGCGCGGACGGCGGCGGCGCGGCGGGTTCCGCGACGGGAACCGCCATCTCCACGCGTTTTTCGACCTGCGCTTGAGGCAAACGAACGCGCAGCCGATAGCGGCCCACGCGAATTTCATCGCCGGCCGGCACCTCTTCCCGGCCCTGCACCGGCCTGTCGTTCACGAAGGTGCCGCCCCGCGAATCCAAATCCTCCAGCACGCAGCCGTCGGGGCGCAGAGTGAGGACGGCATGGCGCGGGTCCACCTGCTCGGCGGCGTCGAGTCGGATTTTGCAGTCGTCGTCGCTACCCACGGAATAGACGCCCGGCGGCACGGAAAACCATTTGGCCTCGTGACGGGGCCGGCTGATCTCAAGCTGAATGTCGGATTTCATGGTCATAGTCAGCGGCTTCCGGGTCGGCGAGTTTTGTTGAGAATGTTATGCTGGCGTCTCTGATTGTATTCTTCCAGCTTGTTCTGGAGATGATCGAAATTGACCACCGGAATTTTCTCGTTGTATTGCACGTCCTCCGGATGGCGCAACGCGAGGGTCAGACGTCCGCGGGCCTGCTGGGCGAACACCAGCAGTTCCGCCTCGCTGGTCGAAACCTCGAGCGTGACGGCGCTGTAGGAGGCGTCGCCGCGACGGGTGTCCAGCGTTGTCTGGCGAGCCATGTTCTGGCCGGTCGCCAGCACCAGAACGTCCTGCAGGACGGTGAGGGTGACCGTTTCCATTTCGCCCGCCGCCTGGGCGGACGGGAAGGTAAACGTGCCCAGCACGTCCACGCGGTCGTTCGGGCGCACCATGCCGCTCACGGCGGCGGAGCCGCTGACCGAAACGGATATGGCGCGCAAGCCCGGCTTGATCGTCTGCGCCAGCCCGGCGGCGGCCGGATGCCCCCCCTCGATGTTGCTCCAGGTCAACTGGTCGCCGGGCGCAAGACCGTAGATCGTCTTCTTGCCCAGCGCCCGTAGCGCGTCCTGCGGATTCATGGCGTCGGAAACAATGTCCGAGCGATAGAAGGCCCTGGGCGCCAGATCCGATTTGACCAAAGCCGTACCGCGCGGAATATTGCGGGCCGCGACCATGACTGTCACCTGCTCCTGGGCCGCCTTGAGCCGTCGCTCCTGCTCCCGGATATCGGCTTCCTTGCTGCGCCAGTACTGTGTAGTCAGAAAAAAAGCCGCCAGCCCGACCGCCACCGAGGCGACCGGCACAATTCCATCTTTCATCAGTTGACTCCTCTAAGGCTCTTGCATAAAACGCGCCTGTCAAAAGGGGGCGAGGGCACCGTGCCTGCGCCGCAGCGCGGCCGGCAGGTCCTACCCGTTATTATTGGACGAGACTTCCGTGCCGCCAGGGATCTTGCAAGAGCCGCCTCTATTTTGTGCGCAGGCCCGCCGGCCCTTGCCGCCGTAATATCTTCCTGCCACCCGCATCGCCAACCGCCGCTCCGCGTTCCGCATTCCCGCCCACGGCTCGCTTCAGCGGTTTCTGTTGACAATCGCAACCGCCTGTTCCCGCATCTGACTGTTGCCAATGCTTTCCGCCCAGCGCCGCGCCGCGTCGCGGTCCCTTCGCAACATCGACAACGCCATGTGATGCAATGCCGTATCCTTGACCAGGCCGGCGGGCATCTCGCTCACCCAGGCGCCGGCCTGTTCGGCGTCTCGATTGGCCCAATGGGGAATAATTCTGGCCAGTGCCGCGCGCTTGTGGCCCCGGGTTTCGATCAAGTCCACCCAAAGCGCCGCGCTGGCGGGGTCCTGATGCGCAAGACTTTGAACAATGCCCCGTACCGCATGGTCCCGCACCGCGCCCGCCTCCATGGCAACCACCCATTCCGCCGCCGTTTCGAAGTCCTGCGCCGCCCAGCGTGTCACTACTTGGCCTAATACGTTCTGTCGTGCGGACTCGGATTCGATCGCCATCGCCCACGCCAGAGCCGCCTCCGGCGAGTGATCGGCCAATTGCGTGGCCAACTGACTGCAGGCCGCGTCGCGGACCGGACCCGACTTCAAGCTGTTGGCCCAGTCGGCCGCGTTTTGCGGGCCTTCCTCGCGAATGCGCGCCTGCGCAATGGTCGAGGCCAAGTGGGAAGCGTAGTTCCAGTCCGAACCGACGACATCCAGCCATCGCGCGGCTTCCTGTGGATTCTCGCCGGACAGTTGACGCAAAGCCGTCAGCCAGGCCGCACTGTAGTCGCCCTTGGGATCCGCGTCGGGCAAACTGGCCAGCCACTGCAACAAGTCCTCCGCCGCCCCCTTCTCGCGCGCCAGCGCCTGCACAACGGCCACAATCGCGCGCCGCCGCTCATCCCCTGCGGGACGCGCCGCCGCCCAGGCCTTCAGCGCTGCCGCGTCCAGGGAATCCGACTGCTTCATGACCAGCGAGAGCATCCAGGAGGTCTGGTAGCCTTCCGTGGACTTGAGCACGTCGTCCAGGGTCAGGGTCAGACCGAACTCGCGCAGCATCGCCATGCGGTTCTGAACATTGTTCTGCAAGGCCATTTGAATCAGAGCCGTTTCAAAATCGTGGCGTGACGGATCGGGCACTGCTTTCGTCGGCACGGAAGGCGTCGTTCGGACCGGCAGGGATTCGGAATCGAGATCGGAGTTTCCCGGCGGCGTCTCCGTCCTGGCCTCGCCACTCCACTGCAGCCGTACGGCCTGCCGTATTTCGCCCGGCGCCGGCGCCGGCGCGACCGTCGCGCTCTCGTCCCGTAGCCGACGCAACTCCCGACGTAATGCGACGTTCCATAGCGCCAGCGCCACCAGGACCGCTAGAACCAGTCCCGTCGCTCCGTTTCGCCAATGATTCACCCGCAAGCTCCCGTTAGACCCGGCGCCCCTGAATTCACGATCACTGAAAACGACTTGTAGCGCCTGACGTTGCGGATGGCAAGCGGCAATTCACATTTTCGTGCCGGGAAGATTCCATGGGAACGAGGATTGCCGGTCTCTGAGTATCCGGGGAAAACGGCTGGAAGATTGACAAACCGTTTGAAAAATTCGCATGCCTTTACCGGGACAGTTTCGCCCGACGCGCCGTCTTCACCCAGCATCCGCGACACCTCGTTCGCGACGGAAAGCGGACGGCGTTTACAAGGCGCGCACGAAACGATCCAGGCGCTGGAGACCTTTTTCGATCTGGGCCATTCCGGTCGCGTAGCTGATACGAATATAGTCGTCGGCGCCGAAAGCGATACCGGGCACCGCCGCGACCTGTTCCTTGGCCAGCAGACGGGAACAGAATTCCTCGGAACGCAGACCGGTGGCCGATATGTTGGGAAACAGATAGAAAGCGCCGCGGGCTTTGCAACAGGCGACGCCCGGCATGGAGTCCAGCGCTTCCCAGGCGTAGCGGCGCCGCCGATCGAACTCAGCCAGCCATTGCGGAAGATGGTCCATAGGACCCGTCAGCGCGGCCACCCCGCCCTTCTGGGCGAAACTGGTCGGATTGCTGGTGCTATGGCTCTGCATGGCGTCGATGGCCTTGGCAACCGGTTCAGGCGCGGCGCAAAAACCGAGGCGCCATCCGGTCATGCTCCAGGCCTTGGCCAGCCCGTGTACAATAATCGTGCGTTCCTTGTATTGCGGACCGAATGTCGCGACGTTCTTGTGGACGGCGCCGTCGTAGAGCAAATGCTCGTAGATGTCGTCGCTCATAATCCACAGGTCCTTCTCCACGCACACGTCGCCCAGCGCCTTGATTTCGTCGGGCGTATAGACCGTACCCGTCGGATTGCTCGGGGAATTGAGGATGAACAAGCGGCTGCGCGGCGTAATGGCGGCCCGCAACTGATCGGGGGTGACTTTGAACTCCGTACGGTCGGTCGTTTCCAGAATGACCGGCGCGGCCTCGGCCAGCTTGACCATTTCGGGATAGCTTAGCCAGTAGGGTGCGGGAATCAGAACCTCGTCGCCCTTCTGGCAGGTGGCCATAATGGCATTGAAGCAGGAATGCTTGCCGCCGCAGGATACGACGATCTGGCCGGGCTGGTAGTCGAGATCGTTATCGCGCTTGAACTTGTCGGCCACCGCCTGACGCAGTTCGGGGATGCCGCTGCTGGGCGTGTATTTGGTGAAACCGGCAGACAGAGCGGCGACGGCCGCGTCCTTGACGTGTTGGGGGGTGTCGAAATCGGGTTCGCCCGCACCGAAGCCGACAACATCGGCGCCTTCGGCTTTCATGCGCTTGGCCTGGGCGCTGATCGCCAAGGTTAAAGAAGGGGACAAAGCCGCCACACGGCGTGAAATCGGATTCATAGCGTATTCTCCTTTTGGTTTGAGGTCCGACGTACGTGACATCCCGACACGGCTACGCCTGGGCCAGCGTTTTCAGCGCGGCATCGACACGCGGCCCGATCGGATCGGGATGAGCGACGAAATTCCGACCGGTAATCATTTCATAGGCTTCGATATAGCGGCGGGCCGCTTCCAACCGGACATCGTCGGTAATCGCGGGCGGTTCGCCGTCGCCGAGGAAGCCGCGATCCGCCAGCCATTCTCGGACATACTCCTTGTCGAGCTTGCGTTGCGGCCGGCCGGCGGCGAAAAGCTCTTCGTAACTGTCGGCAAACCAGTAGCGCGACGAGTCAGGCGTGTGGATTTCGTCGGTCACGATCAGCTCGCCGTTATTGCGGCCCAGCTCGTACTTGGTATCGACAAAGATCAGGCCCCGGCTCGCCGCATGTTCGACGGCGCGGTCGTAGAGGGCCAGGCAAATCTCGGCGGCCCGGTCGAACGTGGCCGCATCGATCAGACCTTCGGCGATGGCTTCGTCACGGGAGATGGGCCGATCGTGCGCCTCCAGTTTCGTAGTCGGCGTCAGAATCGGCTTGTCCAGTTTCTGGTCCTTGCGCAGTCCTTCGGGCAGCAGGTGGCCGCAAAAATGCCGGACACCCCTTTCATAGTTGTACCAGGCCGATGTTTTGGTTACGCCGGTGATGTAACCGCGCACGATGAACTCCAGCGGAAGCTGTTCGCATTCGCGGACGACCATGATATTGGGGTCCGGCGCCGCGAGCATGTGATTGGCGACCACATCCTTCGTTTTTTCGAACCAGAAGGCCGCCATTTCGTTGAGGGCCTGGCCCTTGTACGGGATGGAGCACAGCACGCGGTCGAAAGCCGAAAGCCGGTCGGTCACGACAATGACGCGCCGGTCTCCCTTCTTGTAGCTGTCCCGCACTTTGCCGTGCTCAACCCGATCGAATCCAGGCGCATCGGTGCGATCCAATACATTGCTCAAGCCTTTTTCCAGTGTATCCTGCGATAGCATACCGAGTCTCCTTTGCCAAAGCGTCGATCCGGGCGGGCCGCGTTCGGTCCGCCCGAATTCTTCGATGTTAGGATGCCAAACGTTTTTTCAGAGCCTGCAATTCGCGATCGATCGCGGACGGCAGCTTGTCGCCGAACTTATGGAAATACTCGGTGGCGTCGTCGGCCTCCTTTTTCCAGCCTTCCGCATCGATGCGCAGCAGCTCCGCCATGTCCTCGGCCGGCAGGTCCAGTCCCGACAAATCCAGCGCGTCGGCTGTCGGAATCATGCCGATCGGGCTTTCGACGGCCTGGCCGACGCCTTCGACCCGTTCGCATATCCACTTGAGCACGCGACTGTTGTCGCCAAACCCGGGCCACAGCCAGCGGCCGTCCTCGCCTTTGCGGAACCAGTTGACGAAGAAGACCTTGGGCAAGTTCTCCGCCCGGGGTTTTTCGCCAAGCTTCAGCCAATGGGTCAGGTAGTCGCCGATATGGTAGCCGCAGAACGGCAACATGGCGAACGGATCGCGACGCAGAACGCCGGCCTGCGCCAAGTTGGCCGCCGTGGTTTCCGATCCGGCGGACGCGCCCATGAACACGCCGTGTTCCCAGTGGAAGGCTTCGGCCACCAGCGGTATGACACTCGGGCGGCGACCGCCGAACAGGAATGCCGAAATCGGCACCCCTTCCGGATTCTCCCATTCCGGATCGATCACCGGGCACTGGGAGGCCGGGGCGGTGAAGCGCGCATTGGGATGCGCGCCCTTGCGTCCGCAGTCGGGCGTCCATGCCTCGCCCTTCCAATCGATCCCCTTCTCCGGCGGCGGCACACCCATGTCTTCCCACCACACGTCGCCGTCGGGCGTAAGCAGCACATTGGTGAAGATGCTGTTGCGCTCGACGGAAGCCAGCGCATGGGGGTTGGATTCGAGCGACGTTCCCGGCGCCACGCCGAAAAAGCCGGTTTCCGGATTCATGGCGTACAGGCGACCGTCCGCACCCACGCGCATCCAGGCGATGTCGTCGCCGACGCAGTGGACGGTCCAGCCGGGCAGACTCGGCTTCATCATGGCCAAATTGGTCTTGCCGCAGGCGCTGGGGAAGGCGGCGGCCACATAATGTTTTTTTCCTTCCGGAGAAGTCAGGCGCAGAATGAGCATGTGTTCGGCCAGCCAGCCTTCGCGACGCGCCACGACCGAGGCGATACGCAAAGCCAGGCATTTCTTTCCCAGCAGCGCATTGCCGCCGTACCCGGACCCGTAGGACCAGATCGAGGGATCGTCGGGAAAGTGAACAATGTATTTGTTGGCCGGATCGGGTTCGCAAGGCCAGGGCACGTCGGCCTGACCGGGCTGCAACGGCGCGCCGACCGAATGCAGGCAGGGAATAAATGCGCCGTCGGCGCCGAGATGGTCGAGCACGGCACGGCCCATGCGGGTCATAATGCGCATATTGACGACCACATAGGGGGAGTCGGTGATCTCGATGCCGATTTTGCGAATGGGCGAATCGAGCGGCCCCATTGAAAACGGAATGACATAGAGCGTGCGGCCGGCCATGCATCCGTCGAACATGCCTTCAAGCCTCTTCTTCATCGCGACGGGCTCGGCCCAGTGGTTGGTCGGACCGGCGTCCTCTTCGCGAGCACAGCAGATGAACGTGCGATCCTCGACCCGCGCCACATCGCTGGGATGGGAGCGGACCAGAAAACTGTTGGGCCGCTTGTCTTCGTTGAGACGCACGAAACTTCCAGTTTCGACCATCCGATTGCAGAGAGCGGCGTTTTCCTCGTCCGATCCGTCGCACCAGTGTACGCGGTCCGGTTTGCACAGTTTCGCGGCCTCTTCGATCCATTCGATGAGCTTTCGATTGTTGGTCGGCAATGTCGGCATGAAGCAACCTTCCTGTCTGACGGGGTGAACTGAAAAAAAAAGGCCAGCGCAATCGCCCGAAGGGACTGCCGCCGACCTCGCGCCCTGAACGATCTCCCGTATCCCGTTCCCGTCCGGCGACGGATTGGAAAACAAGCTATCTTCAACTCGCCAAATCAAATGAAAGACGCGCACTGTACAAAGTTTCGAAACAAAGTCAAGTCCCAACACCGACCCGTCGCGAAACAGGCCAATACGCCCTCCCGTTCAGGCTAGCCCTGAAACAAGCGAGTTTTTCTGCTGCGAGCACGCCAACGCCAACGCCAACGCCTGCGGCCCTTGAGGAGGGGCGCGCAATTCACTCATGTTTCAATATGCGAGAATCGCGCACCCCGCCTCAAGGGCTGCATCCGCAGACGTTTGCGCACTCTCGCGACGAAAACCTCGCTTATTTCAGGGCTAGACAGAGCGTCGAATCGGTAAAATGCAGAACATGGCCTTTTTCGATAAGCCACGAAAGCGGCGAAAAAAAGTCACGGGCTTCCTGCGCGGCGACGTCCATACCCGGACGCAGTCCGGCCAGGATATCCTGCCGCGAGCAGCGGGGGTGTTGGCCGATATAGACCAGAATTTCGCGGACATTCTCGACCACATGCTCCAGCGGCAGAGGCGTCGGCGCCACGGTCGAAACAAAGACCGTCCCTTTCGGCGACTTCCAGACGTGCATGCCATTGGCCAGAAAAGCGCCGCGCAAAGCGAATTTCAGCGAAGACGGCGCGGTCGCCTCCCGGCGCAAGACGTCTTGCGCGGCCCGCCGCAGGCTCGCGTCCTTAAGCATCGGAATCCGCGAGCCGGGCAGGATGGCCCGTTTCGTTTTTCGCACCAGTTTCGGCGCCTTGTTTTTTTCGAACCAGGCATCGGCCGTCGCCCGATCCATCGGCTCCGCGGGCGCGGACTCGTCGGGAACACCGAGCTTGAAAACGGTTTGCGTCCGGCATTGCTCGCGCCATTGCTCGACCAAGACGTCGTCGTGCAGCGTTTCGATGCGACGCGTGTATTCCTCCATCGGCATGGCGGGATAAAGACTTTGATGCACGGCGCGAAGGTTTTCGCTATAGGAATGATGATTGGGCGGGCCCAGCAGACGCCCGCTGAGTCCGCAGCGAGCCATGCAGGAAAACACGCCCGCCGGCGGCTCGCTTTGCACGGTCTCGGAGACGAAAATGTCGTCGAAATGCGTCTCTCGGGCGTGGGCGTCCGCCTGCTCGCGAGAAGTGGAGACGACGCCGCACAGCGTACACTGCCACAAGACTTGCGGGGCGCGGTCTTTCGCCATTTCAATTTTCAGGTCGCAATAGGCGGGACGCGCCATGAAAAGACGGCAAATATCGGTCAACGGATGACAGCGTCCGGACGCCTGCAGCTTGCGTATGATAACCTTCAGCGCCTTCTGGTTCGGCAACAGTGAAATACGACCTTCAAAGATAACGGGAGCCGGCGGACCGGATCGTTCGCGCGGCGCCTCGCCGCCAACCGCATGCGCGGCAGGCTGCGGCGCGGTGGCCCGCGGCGAATGCGAACGCCCGGCGTGTCCGCCCGGCGAAGCGCTTCTCCCGGCGGACAGCGGCGCACGGGACGGTCGCGGCGACCGGGGCGGTCGCGCATCCGCGCGACGCGGTTCGCGGGAACGCGCGGCGGTACCGGCGGCCGCCTTCCTGGATTCGTCGAAGTGCGTTCCGGGCTTGTCTTTGGCCCATTGCGGACCAAAATCGAAGCTGGCCAGCGACTGAAGGTCGAGGGGGTCCGCAGATGCGGTCTTCGATGCTTCCGACTCGGTATCATTCATGGGTAAGCACTCGTCTCTTTTCGCCAACTTCCCGCAGTCATTTCCCCCACCCTAGAGAAGGTAGAAAATGGAATCAAGGTTTAAATCAGCATCCTGCCATCGAGTCTGGAATCATGGAAGACTGGACGGCAGGAAGTTTTAAATTAAGACGGGGGCGCCCCGCCCGTCGGCAGCGCCCCCGCCCTTCCCTTGCGCGCAGCAATTCGGATCAATCGATGCCGATCAGTTTTTTCGCCAGTTCCGCGCCGGAGGCGGCATCGGGCGCATATCCGTCCGCACCGATTTCGTCGCAGAACGCCTGCGTGACGGGAGCCCCGCCAACCATCACCTTGACGGCGCCGACCAGATTTTCTTTTTTAACTTCCTCGACGACCGCTTTCATATTGGTCATCGTGGTCGTGAGCAGGGCGGAGACGCCGATCAGTTGCGCATCGTGCTCCTTGGCCAATTCGACAAATTTTCGGGGTTCGACATCGATGCCCGCGTCAATGACCTTGAGTCCGGCGCCTTCCACCATCATGCACAGCAGGTTCTTGCCGATATCGTGCAGATCGCCTTTAACCGTGCCAATCACCACGCGACCTTTGGGCGCGATGCCGGCCGCCGCCAGCAAAGGACGAAGAATTTCCGTACCGGACTTCATCGCGCGCGCCGCAATCAGAACCTCGGGCACGTACACCTCGTTGTTCTTGAAACGCACCCCCACCGTATTCATGGCCGGAAGCAGCCCTTCGTTAAGAATCTTCTCGGGCGCAACCCCTTCGTCCACCGCCTGTTGCACCAGAGCGGCCACGTCCTTGGCTTTGCCCTTGATAAGATTTTCACCCATCTCTTCCATCAGACTCATAACGGCACTCTCCTTCGTGAGTTTTGCCTGCCGCGCCCTGCGGCAATCGGCGCCTACCTGCGTTGGATGCGGCACCATGCCGTTCCAACATGCGCATATCACTATACATTTCGCCGTCTTCGAAATAGGTCGATTTTTTTGGAAACAGTACGATTTTGCCGTTTTTTATTGATCTGTGAAAATAAATCGCTACTTTCTTTCGCAAATAGGGAGGATAGAGTATGGCGATTTTGTCTGCTGCGATCATGAGGGAGACTCGGGAAAGGTTCCGGACACATTGCGGGCACGACTTGCGATTCGCGGACATGACGGGACGCGTTCAGCACGGGGAAGCGGATCGGCTCGGAAATATCGCCGCCATACGGCGACGGCGGGGATACGCGGCGCAGGAAAGCCTGAACCGCGGCGAGCCCTATCCCTTCGCGTCGGCGCCGGGTCTGACGACGTTTGCAGTGGCGACGGAAGACCGGCGCATGGTTCACGGCATGCTGCTCGGACCACATGCGCTGTCGGTCGATGCGGACGGACCGGGTCGCATCGCCGCCTACCTGAACGCGCACGGCCTGTCGGAATCCGAAGCGCGTCGCTATGCGGACGGACTTCCAACCTGGCCGGAAGCCCGAATGCGGGAGGCCGCCCAAGGCGCCATGGATATTTTCTACGAAGTCAGCGGCTGGAACCCGGAACTGATGCGGGAAAATCGGCTGCGCGCACGCCAGATGGAGCAGATCAACCAGGAGTTTGCCGAGCGCAAGAATGCCGGGCGTCCCGCCCTGTACGCCTTTGAAAAGGAACGAGCCCTGCTGGCCTATATTCGCGCGGGCGACCGGCGCGGGGCGCGGCGGATACTCAACGAGATGCTGGCGATCATATACATGTCCTCGCCGCAACTGGGGGCGCTGCGCGCACGCGCGGTCGAAATGACAAGCTGCCTGACGCGGGCCGCCATCGAGGACAACGCGCTCATGGAGCCGCTCATGGAACGGAATCACGCCTGGACCGAACAACTGATTGTCGCGACGAGCTTCGAGGATGTCTCGGCGGTTCTGATGCGAGCCCTGGACGAGTTCATGGACGAAATCTACTTGCACGGCGTCAACCGCTCGAATGCGCGGGTCCGCAAGGCCATGGCCTTTATCGGCCGCCATTTCGACGAGCACATTTCCCTGGATCGTCTGGCGCGTGAGGCCGGGGTCAGCGCCTGCCGCATATCGCATTTGATTCGCGACTGTACCGGCCGCACCTTTTTGCAGGCGCAGTTCGACATGCGCATCCGCCGAGCGCAGCATCTCCTGGAGCGCACGTCTAAAAGCTGCACGGAGATTGCCTACGCAGTCGGCTTCGGCGACCAGAGCTATTTTATCCGGCACTTCAAACGGATCACGGGCACGACGCCGGCCCGCTACCGACGACACATGCATGGACGCGACCACTAAACCCAAATCATCGTTTTTTTTCTTGCCTCGCCGCGACAATCCTGCTTCACTCGTATTTAGTTGAGAGGCGAATGTCGCCTTTGACGCCCGACCAACCTGTTCCCCCGAAACGGATTCGACATGGGATTGCCCAGCATAGCCTGCATAGCCTTGGCGGCCGTGTCCGTATATGTCGGACTGAGCTATTTGGCCCGCTACTGGCTTTCCGGAAAGCGTTACGCGGAAGACGCATCGTTTTCGCTGATGTGTTTTTTCGCGGCGCTGTACAATCTGGCATGCGCCGGACTGTACAATGCCGCCGCCCCGGCCGAAGGTGCGGACTGGCAACGCTACCAGATTGCGACCCTCACCGGTATGGGCTTATGCTTTCTCTGGTTCGTGGCCCAGTTCACCGAACAACGCTCCAAGCGTCTGTTCGCGGCATTTTCCGCGCTTCTGCTGGCGCAGGTGGGCCTGGCTCTGTGGAATCCGGGCGGCGCCATGTGGACGGAAACGCCCATGGTGAAAACCGTGGAATTTTTCGGGCGAACGCTGGCGACCTATCATGAAATGAGACCGGGGCCTCTGTGGCGAGCCCAAAGCGCCGTGATCGTGGCGGCGCTGTTCTACATTTGGTTCGCCCTATGGCGCAGCCGACGCCGCCCCGGCCGACTCGATGAAACCCGTCCACTGCTGATCGGTTTCACCGGCCTGTCCGTCGGCCTCTTGAACGACATCTGTGTCGGACAAGGACTCTACGCTTCCTTCTATCTAACCGAATACTCCTTCACTTTTCTGATCGGCTGCATGGCCTTTTCCATGCATCGCGACCAGATCCGCACGGAAGAAGCGCTCAAGGAAAGCGAAAATCGCTATCGTTCCTTTCTGAGCGACTATCAGGGAATCGCCTTTCAAGTGCACAAGGACTACCGTCCGGTGTTTTTTCACGGAGCGGTCGAGGAGATCACCGGCTATAGTAAACAGGCTTTCCTGAACGGAACCATTCAATGGCCGGATCTGATGCTGCCCGAAGACCGTGATCGTATAGCCCATGAAAACAGCGATACCGCCGCCACGAACAAACCGTTCCGCGTAGAAAGAGAATACCGCATCCGCAAAAAAAACGGGGAAATGCGTTGGTTGCGCGAAATTTCGCACGGCGTGGAAAGTCGAGTCGGCAACCTAGACGAACGGCAGGGGGGGCTCTACGACATTACCGAGCGCAAGAAGGCGGAAGACGATCTCAAGCGCCTGGCGGCCGCCGTCAACGCCGCCGCCGAATCGATTATCATTACGGACGCCGAACATCGCGTCCTCTACGTGAACCCCGCCTTCGAGTCCCTGTCGGGCTACAGGCAGGAAGAGATGGTCGGCAAGACGCCGGCCGTACTGAAAAGCGGAAAACACAATGCCTCCTTCTACAGGGATCTGGACGAGGCGCTGGCCGTCGGAAAAATCTGGCGCGGCCGTTTCGTCAATCGCAAGAAAGACGGCAGCCTATACGAGGAGGAGGCGGTCATTTCCTCCGTGCTGGACGACGCCGGAAAAATCGTCAACTATGTGGCGGTCAAGCGCGACGTCACCCACGAGTCGCAGTTGGAAACAGAACTGCGACAGTCGCAGAAGATGGACGCCATCGGCAAGCTGGCCGGCCGGGTGGCGCACGATTTCACGAACATTCTGGTGGTCATCCAGGGAAATGTCGGCCTGCTACAGGAGAAAATCCCGCGCGACCGGGAAACGGACGAAAGCTTTGAAAGTATCGTAGAGGCCTCGAATCGGGCCTGCCAGCTTACCAGCCAGTTGCTGGCCTTTTCGCATCGACAGGCGATCGCCTTGCGCATGCTGGACTTGTGCAAAACCGTGCGCGGCGGCTTGGAAGAGATGCTGAGTCGCACGCTCAGCGAAAACATACGCGTTCGCACGCATGTTTGCCCGCAACCTTGCACCATTAAAGGCGATTCGGACCATATCGAGCAGATTGTCGTGCATCTTTCCGTGAACGCCTGCGACGCCATGCCCTCCGGCGGTCTGGTGACCATCGAGACCGCGCGAATGTTTCTGGATCCGTCGGAAATCGGCCAGGTTACGCGGATCGGCGGAGCCATCCGGGAACCGCTGCAATCCGGCTCTTTTGCCGTACTTTGGATCAGCGATACCGGATGCGGCATTCCCGCCGATGTTATGCCGCACATTTTCGAACCGTTCTATACCACCAAGGGCGGCGGCACGCTCAGTTCGGGACTGGGTCTTTCAACGGTCTATGGCATTGTGGAACAACACAACGGCTTCATCACCGTCCATAGCGAAGAAGGCAAGGGCACGGTTTTCGCCGTGTACTTCCCGCTGGTCGGAAAGGGCCGGAGGGAAATGGAAGAGGAAGCGGAGAATTCCCTTGTCCCGCATGGCTCGGAAACGATTGTCGTGACGGGCAAACGCGACCGAGCGCAAAGCGTTCTGATTAAGATATTGCATAATCTCGGCTATTCCGTTATGGAAGCGACCAACATGGAAGAAGCCGCCGCGCTAATCGAGCCATGCCGGAATCCGGTTGAGTTGCTGATCACCGACCGCGTGCTGGCGGTTCCGGCGTTCATGGACAAAATGGAGAAAATCAAGGAGAAACATCCCGAGACGAAGATTCTGTTCACTTCCGGATTCCCCACCATGCACTTGGTGGAAACCGGCGAAACGACTCTCGACAACCCGATTCTTTGCCGACCGTTCCGGCTGCGCGATGTCGCGCTGTCCGTGCGCCATGCCCTTGGGAAATAGATATGTCCGATATCTTTAAAATCCGTTGTCCGCATTGCGCGGGAAAGATTGCCATCGAACGCGAATTCTACGCCGAACTTGCCGAGGCGGCCATCGAATGTCCCCACTGCGAAAAGAAGATGATTGTACCGAAACAGCAGGACCCGTCCCCGCCGGCGCCGGCGCCGGCGAGCGGACCGCAGACGGTCGGCAGCCACAGTCTGGACCGCACACAGGAAATACAGTCGGCCCGTCCCCGCCCCGTCACCGGATTCACCAACAAGCCGCGCGACGGTCAGGAACGGCGCTGCGCGCATTGCCGTGCGGAAGTCGGGAGTCGCGACCGCATCTGCATTTCCTGCGGCAACCGGCTCCCGCCGCCCGAACCGCCGAAGGGTTTTTCCCAGATCAGCGTCTAGTCCTAAAACAAGCGCGGTTTTCAGACATCAACATCACATTATCGGCCCCCTCTGAACCCCCGATTACATAAAGGGGAACACAAGGATGATACGACAACTGCTGGAACCGTGGGTGAAGCAGGCGCGGACTTCTTTGCATCGTCTGCCGGAAGATCGGAATGCGGTCTGCTACGGCCTGGGGCACTATGGGCATTGGGCGATGCAGGCGCACGACACGGCTTTCTCCGCTTATGCGGTACTGGCCGCCGATCCTCAAACGGATGTCGCGCGAACGGGCATGTCGCGCGACGAGTTGACGGCTACGGCCCTGGCGATGCTGCGATTCACGCTGCACAGCCACCATGCGGGGGGAGGACACACCACCGACCTTCGAAACTGGGGTCACACCTGGATTTCGGCCCTCGGAGTAGAGCGCATGATGCACGGCGTGCGGGCCATCCGGTCCTTCCTGACGGCGGACGACCGGGACGCGTTGCGGCGGGTGTTGCTGTCCGAGGCCGACTGGCTGCTGGAGTCGTGGCCCGTGGCGGCCGGACTCACGAAGGGCAATCGCCCCGAAAGCAATATGTGGAACGGCACGTTTCTGCATCGCGTGGCACGACTTTATCCGGATGCGCCGCAGGCTTCCGCCTGGCGCGAGAAGGGCAGTCGTTTCCTGGCCAACGCCATTTCCATTCCCGAAGACGCCGCGGACGAACGGATACTGGATGGCCGACCGCTGCGGGAGTGGCATGTGGGGCCCAACTTCACTTCGGCCTACGGCTGCAATCACCATGGGTATATGAACGTCGGGTATATGGTCATCACGCTGTCCAATCTGGCGATGTTCCACTTTGCCTGCCGCGAGGAGGGTTGGACGCCGCCGGAAACATTGTACCTGCACGCGCGCGAGTTGTGGCAGGTGGTCAAGACCTGCACGTTTCCCGACGGGCGCCTCTGGCGGATCGGCGGCGACTCGCGCGTACGCTACTGCTATTGCCAGGACTACGGACTGCCCGCCTGGCTGTTCGCCGAGGACTTTCTGGGCGACCGGGATGCGTCCCGTTTCGCGGAGGGCTGGCTCAAACAAGTGCGGACGGAAGCGGAAAACAACGGCGACGGCACGTTTCTGGGACGGCGAATGATACGGCTCGCTGAGACGGCGCCAACCTATTACTACCGGTTGGAGGGCGACAAGGCCGGCACCTTGAGTATGCCTCTGTGGTGGCGGCGCACGCTGGACATCCCTTCCGGAGCCGACACGCGGCACAAGACGCTCAAAGCCTGGTCGGACGATCTGCACGGAGCGAGCGTAGTACGGAGCGATCAACGTCTGGCGAGCTGGTGCTGGGTGGCCAGCGAGGGACCGCAGGGCATGTGTTTGCCGCCCGATGCGAGCGACATGGCCGAGTGGCGCTACAGTTTGAGCGGGCTGATTCGCGGACAGGGGTTTGTTAACAACCGGCACGCGCTGCGCCACCGGAGCGCGCAGTTCGACGGCGGATTCGCCACCTGCGGCCGGGTATCGGTGCGGACCGAAGTTTTCATCGGGGAAGGCGATGTGGAGGACGAGATCGCCATGATCGACCTGGCGTTTGCCGCCTTACCCGATGGCCGAACCAGCGTTGGATTCCAGTACGGAAGGCTGCTGCATCGGGCTTTCTTGCGGGAAGTCAAGGGACTGCACCTGCTGATTCCCAACGATGTGCATAACGGATTTCGCCGGCGCTACGAGGACGCGGCCGGCGCCAGGGAACTGCGCGGGTATCCCGCAGAGGGCCAAATCCTGAACACGGGCGGATTATGGCTGAACGTCGACGGCCGGCTGGGCGTTCTGGGACTCTACGGCGGATCCGAACTGCAGGTGCATCGGCCGAACAGACCGCAGGTGGTCATTCGGCCGTGGAAACATCTCAGTCATACGGAAGCGCCGGGCGGGTTGCTCTATGCCGACGAGATTTGTCTGGGCGCGTGCGCGAATCGTCCGGGACTATGCGAATCCGGCACGCTGTTCGATGTCGGCTTCGCCCTGCGCGCCGGAGCCTCCGCGGCGGAGACCTCGGCGTGGAGCCAAACCGAC
>CAZYAW010000200.1:0-4927 GCA_964646045.1 uncultured Victivallales bacterium
CTCGACATGGCTGAATCCGGCCATCAGAATGTTGGCCATGGGGCCGGGCTCGTCCTCGCAGTTCTGCAACGCCTTCAGTACGTCGCCTTCCGCCATGGAGTCGGTCACGTTCTGCACCAGTTGCGGCGGCATGATCTGCTTGACGCGCACCAGAATGCCGCAGTCCACGGCCAGATAGACGCCCAGTCCGGCCGCCACGAAGATCGTCAGCCACAGAATCACGCCCAGCGGGCCCGAACTCCAAATGACCGTGAAGAGCCCTTGCGACTGCTGCGTCGCGGGCGTTTCGGCGCGCGCGCCGGTCGCAGGATCCAGGATGTCTCCAACTCCAGTACCCGGGGCCGCCGCAGCCGGGGCCGCCGGAACCGGAGCCGGAGCCTGAGCCGACGCGCGGCCAAGCAGAGCGAACAAGGAGAGAGCGGAGGAAACCAGAACCGTGAATGCGACCTTCTTCATACGCGTAAACATCCTTTCCTTTGCGGGTTCCTGCCGACCGGGCGACACTTTATTTCATGCGCTGACTGTACGAACTTCCAGGGTACTTTGACAACAACATTTTTTTATGTTTTTCGGCATGCGAGTGTTCGCCCAGCCGTTCGTGGGTCTGCATGGCCTTGTAAAGCGCTTCGGGATGCACCTCCTTGACATCCGCGAAGAGCAGAGCCGTGCGCAGATAGCCGTCCACCAGCGCCTCGCGCAGGTTGCCGCGCGCCACTTCCAGATCGCCGCGCGCCAGTTGAGCGGCGGCGGCCGTCTCGCGCGAACCCTGTTCGATGGCCTGTTGCAAGACACGGCTCAAACGTTCGTCCGCCTTGGAATCGGCCAGCGCTTTCCAGTAGAGACGCGCGAAAGTGAGATCGGCCCAGGCCGCAGGCGGATTGGCCTCGATAGCGATTTCGGCCCGCTTAGCCGCCTCGGCGGGCTGCCCCAGCCCGAGGTAGGCCTCGGTCAGCAGACGCGCGGCCGGGATATCCCATTGCAGCATGCGGTACTCTTTCATGATCGCTTCCAGCGGAGCGATGGCGACACTGAACTGACGCCCCTTCACGGCCTGTTCCGCCCGGTCGAAAAGCGGCGGTTTGACGGTACGTACTTCCAGAACGTTGCGGCGCGGAATTTCGATACGGCCGCGGTCGGTTTCCAGCCGGTACACATCGCGCGAGGCGACATACTGAATCGGCACGGCTCCGCTGGCCGGAACGGTGGAGCCATTGCGCTGCCGAACGGCGCCGCGTACGCCCTGCGCGACGGCCGGACCGACCGACGCCGCCAGAAAAACCGCGCATGCCGTCGCATGCGCCCACGATCGCGACGAACTATTCCTCTTGTTTCTCATCAGGCGCTTCCTCCGTTTCTGCGTTGACTATTGGTTGAACTTCCTCGGCGGCATCGTCGGCAGGTTCCCCGGCCGGGGGTTCCGGCTCCGGCGCGGCGCCGGGCGCCGAATCGGCGTCGATCCCGAGCAGAACCATGCGCGTCTGCGCCTGGCCCCGCCATTCGCGGATGGCGTTGACATAGCGCCCGCGCGGGAAATGCTTCAGGTATTCCTGACACTGATCGTAGGCGTCGCGCCAGCGTTCGTCCTGGATGGAGAGCGGAACGATTCTGTGAAACGCCTCCTCGATGAAAGGACGCATTTCGATATTGTCGTACTGCGCGCTCATAATCATGGTCAACAACGGCATGATGGCGGGCGGGAGATTCTTCCTGACGGTTTCCGGAGTTCCGAACTTTTCCTCGGCCTTGACTTGCAGCACGCGAATATCGGCCACCGCCAACGTGGATTTGGCCCGATCCTGCGGCGTCTTGTCGTAACGGCGCACGAAGTTCACTCGTTTGATGGCCTCGTTGAAATGATGACGCCTTTTGGCCGCGTCGCTTTCGTTCATCGCCAGCTCGGCATGCGCCCGGCTCAGAAACAGGGAGGCCGGCACGACGCTGCGCGATTTCGGATAGAGATCGACCACCATCTGCAAGGCCGTCGCCGCGTCGGCATGGCGGCCCAGCTCCAGCAAGGCGCGGCCGCGGCCCAGTTGCGTCATCTCGTGCTCGGCCGTCCCGGTTTGCGCGCCGCCCAGAATGCGGTCGAAGGCCTGAAGCGCGATTTCGTATTCGCCCGCCTTGTTCAATTCGTTGCCGGCGGCCAACACCTGCCGATCGCTATACGTTCCAGTCGAGCGGAACATCTCGACAAAGACCTTGGTGGCCTCGTCGCGCATGCCCAGTTCCAGCAGATTCATGCCCAGCATAAAGAGCGCATTCTGCGCTTCCGGCGACTGCGGATGCTCTTTCTGCAAGCGGTCCAGCGCGTCGCGCGCCTTTTCCGCATCCTGGAGCAGGGTCCACATCGTGCCGATCTGGCTGTAGGCGGCGGGCGCGAATTCGGATTTGGGATTCTGCTTCAGCAAGGCCTCGTCGCTCTCGATGGCGCGACGGCGGCGCGGCTCCAGCTCTTCCGGCGGCCGGGTCAGCAGCGAGGTGCAGAACGCGATGTAGAAGGCGCTCCCCTCGCGAATGCGACGCACGGTTTCGGCGTCTTCCGCCGTGCTCTGATACTTGACGACATCGCCCGACAAAAGCTT
This sequence comes from uncultured Victivallales bacterium, assembly GCA_964646045.1. GTDB lineage: Bacteria > Verrucomicrobiota > Kiritimatiellia > UBA8416 > SLMC01 > CAZYAW01. The sequence goes on from CAZYAW010000200.1 coordinate 2,583, forward strand.
TTCCAGTTCCCGATAAAGCTCCATGGCCTCCAGCACGGTCTTTTCGCCCTGTATTTTTTTATCCTCCTCCTGCGCGCGCAAGTTTTGCAACCCCGCTGCGCGCCGTGCGTGGGCCAGCCGATACAGAGCGCCGGGATACAGCGGACCCGGCTGCTCCTCCTTGGCGAGTTCGGCGACCATGCGTTGCAGCATGGCGATTTCCTTGTCGGTTTCGCCCTTCTGATTATGCGCCTGGGCCATGCGATTAAGGGCGGGATAGTACACGCGGTGCCCAGGATAGGAATCCGCGATTCGCGTGAAATAGGCCATGGCCCCGTCGATATTCTTGGAGTCGAGCGCTTCCTGCGCGACCGTGAAGAGCAGTGCGGGCGTGCGCGGGTGCCCGGTGAAAAACTGGAAGAACACATCCTGCAGCGCATCGCGCCGCCGGCGCCGACCCAACTCCTCGTATTTGCCGGCCACCCGCAGCACGCGGTCGCCCGCCTGCACCGATAAATCCGCGTTCTTGTTGAAACGTTCGCCCAGATAGCGAACGAGCAGATCGACCATATTCTCGCAATATTCGCGTTGGGCGTCGGTTACCTCGCCGACCAGCGGAATTTCGATGTAGCACAGGGCCAGTTCGCCCAGCGCGGCGATGGCGGTTTCGGACTCGGGGAAAATGTTCAAGACGCGCAAATAGGCTTCCGCCGCCTTCTCGAACTGCTGCTGATTGAACAGAACCCGCGCGGTCTGGAACTGCGCGCTCTCGACGGCGGCCAGGCGTTCGGGATCGATTTCAATGTTGAAAACGCGCGGCTTGATGTCCTGCTCGATCATGCGCCGCACTTCTTCGGCCTTCTTGCCGGCCTCGGGCGCCCATTGCGAACCGGGATAGTTGTAGAGAACGTTCATGAAGTGACGCAGCGCGCCGTCGCGGCGGCGTCCCTGCGCGTCCTTGGCCTCGGCCAGCAGTTGAAAGGCTTTCACGCGGTTTTCACCGACAGGCGGCCACGGCTGAATCTTTTTGGCCTGCTCCAGCATAATATCGCCCAGCATGTAGCGCGCATGCGCCAGAGGACTCATCTGCGTGTAGCTCTCGCCGCTTTCCTCTTCCTGCTGCCGCAAAATGCCGTCCAGCTCGACCAACTGCTCCATGCTGTCTTCCAGGATGCGAATGGCGCCCGCCGTGTCGCCCCGCATCAGACGCGCGTGGGCGGTCATGGCGAGAGCCTTGCCGAACCACAGATCGATGCCGCCGTACAGAATCTTCTCCAGATACTTCTCGATCTCGCGCAACAGGTTGGCGCGTGCCGTCGGGGGGGCGGATTCGGCGATTTTGAGCATCAGCTCGGACAGTTCGGACAGAAGGAGACGTTGCGCGTCGCGGTCCAGCTTGGCCCGCAAAGCGCTCTTGTAGGCCTTGACCGCCTCGTCGTCCTCGTTGATCATCATCAACATGCGGGCGTACGTATAGGCGGCATCCCGATACAGATCGTTGAGGGCGGGCGGCGGCGCTCCCGGATGGGACTTGAAGAACTGAACGTAGATTTTGCGGAAGTCGTCGTACTTGCCCCAGGCGAAATAGGCGTCGGCCATAGCCAGTTTCATGGCCCAGGTTTCGGCGCTGTGCTGATCGGGACGGCGCGCGATAATGGCGTTGGCCTCGGCGAAATTGCCCGTACCCAGCATGCCGCGGATTTCCAGCACCGCCTTTTCGGATCGCACCGAATCGCTGTCCGGGATGCGGCCCAGCACAAACTGGGCGTAATCGTGCATGCGGTGTTCGATCAGCTTCTCGGCGAAATCAAGTTCCATGCGCACGGCGGGATCGATCTGCTTGCCCAGTCCGGCGGCGGGCTGCTGCGCGGTACCGCTCACGGCCCCTAGCCCGCCCAGACAGGCGCTCAATAGAATCATTCGCCGGCGGCGAGTACGATTATGAAACATGTGCGGCATCATACCTCCCTTTGATGGGCAACGGACTTCGTCGATTGCCTTACGGCAAAGAATGGTAACGGCTCAGGAAGCCTCGGTAAGTCGGCCATTCCTGGCTGACTCTCCAACGCCTCGGGGTCGGGCAGGAATGCCCGACCTACTTTTCGCTGCGAATTCAGCATGCACCGTGAGTCTACCTGAACAGTTACAAAGAATGTTTGCCACCCGAAAACACGAAAGTTCGCAAAAAGGGGTGGCGAAAAGCTCACCCGTTATACGTCGCCCGAGACCGGAACCTTAGTGCCTTAATCAACCTGTTCTGTCTAAAAAAACGTAGCCGTTCACGGTTCTCGGTTCACAGTTCACGGTTTTCAAGACATCTTGAGCGCTTTTCTCGCAAGTTTCCGGCCAAGCCGCCACGCTTCTAT
>CAZYAW010000201.1:0-11527 GCA_964646045.1 uncultured Victivallales bacterium
ATAGAAGCGTGGCGGCTTGGCCGGAAACTTGCGAGAAAAGCGCTCAAGATGTCTTGAAAACCGTGAACTGTGAACCGAGAACCGTGAACGGCTACAAAATGCGCTAACGCAAATACCATACGAACAACCATGCTCTGGCCAGGCCCCTGACGGAACGATGCGGCCGCAAAGACAAGAATATCTACCGCGGCACACGCGTAATAAACGGAAACAGTCTTTCGGTTCGGCTGCTCGTGCTTCATCTTCATCACCCGCATGGCGGCTTTTTTATGCTTGTGTGTCGCCGCCCGATTCCATACTGTTTGCGGCTGTTCGTCTAAATTGGAGCGGAAACCATGAGGGAATTGCGCATAGGCTTGCTGGGTTTCGGGACGGTCGGAGCCGGCGTGGTGGAAGGTCTGCAGAACAACGGCGATCTCGTCGCGGAACGGATCGGAACGCGCCTCGTTGTCACGCGCATTGCGGATCTGGACTGGACCACGCCGCGCGGCGTGACGGCGCCGCCCGAGACGATGACCCGCGACGCCATGGCCGTCACGCGCGATCCGGCCGTCGATGTCGTCGTCGAGCTGATCGGCGGCACGGGAATCGCCAAGGAATTGATTCTGAGCGCCTTGCAGGCCGGCAAAGCGGTCGTAACCGCCAACAAGGCGCTGCTGGCCAAGCATGGCCCGGAACTGTGGCGGACGGCCGCGCGCCACGGGGTCGATCTCTGTTTCGAGGCCAGCGTAGGCGGCGGCATTCCCGTGATTCGCGCCATTCGCGAGGGCCTGGTCGCCAACCGCTTCACGGGGCTGTACGGCATTCTGAACGGAACCTGCAACTATGTGCTCTCCCGCATGGAAACGGAAGAGGCGACCTTCGAGGACGCCCTGCGCGACGCGCAGGCGGGCGGCTATGCGGAAGCCGATTCCGCCCTGGACATCGACGGTCACGACACCGCCCACAAAACGGTGGTGCTGGCCGCGCTGCTGGGCGATACGCCGGTGGACCCGGCCTCTCTGGCGGTCGAGGGCATTCGCCAGGTCGCCCGCGAGGACATTGCGCTGGCCGGCCAGTTGGACTGTCGCATCAAACTGCTGGCGCAAATCGAATGCCGCGCCGACGGTCCGTACGCCCGTGTGCATCCGGTTCTCGTTCCCCGCCGCAGCCTGCTGGCGCAGGTCAACCATACCTTCAACGCCGTCATGATCAAAAGCGATATGACCGACGACACGTTCTATTACGGACGCGGCGCCGGACGGCGGCCGACGGCCAGCGCCGTCATTGGCGATTTGGCGGACATTGCGCGCAATCTGGCGAACGGCTGTCCGCGCCGCGTTCCGGGACTGGACGCGGCAAAGAAACCGGTGGCGGTCGGCAGGGCGGCGGCGGGTCCGGAACGACGCTATGTGCGTTTCTTCCCCGGCTCCGACGCGCCATGCGACGCACGCGTCCGCCGCGCCCTGGAGGCGGCGGGCATCCGTATCGCCCGTTGCGCCACGCTGGCGGAATCGCCCACCGCCCGTCCGGCAACGGCCCTGGTGACCGAACCGGTCGCGGAGGAAGACCTCCTGTCCGTGGTGCGACCACTGGCGGACGCGTCGCAAAACGAAGCCGAATTTTACACAATGCAAATGCAGGAAGGACTGTAACATGATCAAAGTCTGCAAGTTTGGCGGATCGTCCCTCTCGGACGCCGAAAGAATCGGCAAGGTCTGCGACATCGTCGTCTCCGATCCGGAACGGCGCATTGTCGTGGTTTCCGCGCCCGGCAAACGCGACCGCAGCGACCGCAAGATCACGGATATGCTGATTGAATGCGCGGAAAAGGCGCTTAACGGCGAGTCGTTCGCGGAGGTCAAGTCGCAGATTGTGGAACGTTTCGCCGCCATTCAGAAAGCCCTGGGACTGCCGGAAGATCTGGTGCGCGAAATCGAGCGCGATCTCGACGCCCGGCTGACCGCCGACACCGGACACAAGGCGCGCTTCATGGACTCGCTGAAAGCGGCCGGCGAAGACAATTGCGCCAAACTGGTCACGCGCGCGCTGAATATGAAGGGTCTGGACGCGCATTACCTGAACCCCAAGGACGCCGGCCTGCTCTTGAGCGACGAATACGGCAACGCCCAGTTGCTGCCGGAATCGTACGACAACCTGGCGGCGCTGCGCGAGGCTCGCGGCGTGACGGTCTTCCCGGGCTTCTTCGGCTATACGCGCGAAGGCGAGGTGGTGACCTTCCCGCGCGGCGGTTCGGACATTACGGGCAGCATTCTGGCGGCCGCCGTCAAGGCGGACGTTTACGAGAATTTCACGGACGTGGACACGGTGTGCGCCATCGATCCCGGCCTGGAACCGGATGTGCAGCCCATTCCGCAACTGACCTATCGCGAGATGCGCGAACTTTCCTATGCCGGTTTCGGCGTACTGCACGACGAAGCCATCATTCCGGCCGTGCGTGCCGGCATCCCGATCTGCATCAAGAACACGCTGGCGCCGGATCTGCCCGGCACCCTGATTACGCCGACCCGCCAGGATGTGACCGGCCAGCCGGTGGGCATTGCCTATACGGAGGGGTTTGTCAGTTTTCTGCTGTCCAAATACCTGATGAACCGCGAAATCGGGTTCGGCCGCAAGGTCCTGCAAATCGTCGAGGACGAGGGCATCGGATTCGAACACATGCCGTCGGGGATCGACACGCTTTCCATCATTTTGCGGGAAAACGATGTCGATTCCGCCACGGAAAAACGCATGATCCAGCGTTTTACGGACGAACTGAACGTCAGCGACTGCGTCGTCGAGCGGGGCCTGGCCCTCATCATGCTGGCCGGCGAAGGCATGATCCATCAGGTCGGCACGGCCGCCACGGCGGCCCGCGCGCTGGCCGAGGCGGGGGTCAACATCGAAATGCTGGATCAGGGCGCTTCGGAGATCAGCATCATGTTCGGCGTCAAGGGGGCCGACGCCCAAAAGGCGGTGCGCTCGCTCTACCGGGCCTTTTTCACGCGGAGCGCCTCGTGAAGTCGCCACGCATCTCGATCTACGACACCACGCTGCGCGACGGCGCGCAGGGCGAAGGGGTCTCTTTCTCGCTCAGCGCCAAGCTGCGTTTGGCCGCGCGCCTGGACGAGATGGGCATAGACATCGTCGAGGGCGGCTATGCCGGTTCCAACGAGAAGGACATGGCCTTTTTCCGCGACGTCAAGACCCTTTCCCTGCGACACGCGCGCATCGCGGCGTTCGGCAGCACGCGCCGCGCCCGCACGCGTGTACAGGACGATCCTCTGATTCAAAGTCTGCTGCTGGCCGATACGGAAGTGGTTACGGTGTACGGCAAGACCTGGCGACGACAGGTGCAGAAAGTGCTGCGCACGTCTCTGCGCGAGAATCTGGCCATGATCGCGGATACGGTCGGCTACCTGAAGGAACGCGGCAAAACCGTCGTTTTCGATGCCGAACACTATTACGACGGCTTCACGGAGGCGCCGGAATACGCGCTGAACTGTTTGGAAGCCGCGCAAGCGGCGGGCGCGGACACGCTGGCGCTGTGCGAGACCAATGGCGGCCGACTGCCGCATGAAATCGCCGAGATCACCGGCCGGACGCGGGCCGCCCTGCCCCGCGCGACGCTGGGCTTTCACGGCCACAACGACGCCGGCCTGGCGGTGGCCAACTCGCTGGAGGCGGTACGGGCGGGCGTCGTGCAGGTGCACGGCACCGTCAATGGGTACGGCGAACGCTGCGGCAACGCCAACCTTTGCACGCTGATTCCAACGCTCGAACTCAAGATGGGATACGCCTGCCTGGCGCCCGGCCAATTGGCGCGCATGCGCGAGCTGGCGCTGTTTGCCGAAGATCTCGTCAATCTGCGTCACGATCCCAAGGCCCCCTATGTCGGACAAAGCGCCTTCAGTCACAAGGGCGGCCCCCACGTCAACGCGGTACGCAAGGATCGCGCCTCCTACGAGCATGTGGCGCCGGAAGAGGTCGGCAATACGCGGCACGTGCTCGTCTCGGAACTGTCCGGCGGCTCCAACGTGCTGCTCAAAGCCATCGAGATGGGAATCGGCCGCCGCGAATCCACGGCGGGCGCCCGCGACATTCTGAAGGCGCTCAAGGACATGGAAAGCCAGGGCTACGCCTTCGAATCGGCCGACGCGTCGTTCCGCATGCTGATCCAGAAGACGTTGCGCAAGCACAAGTCCTTCTTCGAGCTGGAAGGCTTCCGCGTGATCGTGGAAAAGCGCGGCAAGGCGGAACCGTGCCTGTCGGAGGCCACGCTCAAGGTGCGGGTCGGCGACGAGATCGAGCAGACCGTGGCCGAGGGCGAAGGTCCGGTTAATGCGCTCGACGGCGCGCTGCGCAAGGCGCTGATGCGCTTCTATCCGCATATCGCCGGAGTTTCGCTGACCGATTTTCGCGTCAGCATTCTGGACCCCGAAGAAGCCACGGCGGCCAAGACGCGCGTGCTGATCGAATCGACCGACGGCCAGAGCGTCTGGCGCACGATCGGCGTTTCGGAAAACATTATCGAAGCCTCCTGGCAGGCGCTGCTGGACAGCGTCGAATTCAAGCTTTTCAAGGAAGAGGAAAAACCGGGCCCTTCCGTCAAACGTAAACGAGGCCAACGCACATGAACGATTCCGATGCGACCCGCGAAGCGACGGCGCCCGACGCCATGGAAAAACGCTACGATCCGGCCACGCTCGAAGACCGCTGGTACGCCCGCTGGCTGGCCGCCGGCCTCTTCCATGCCGATCCCCGACGCGCGGGCGAAGCCTACAGTATTGCCATTCCGCCCCCCAATGTGACGGGCGTCCTGCACATGGGGCACGCTCTCAACAATACGTTTCAGGACATTCTGCTGCGCTGGCGCCGCATGCAGGGCCGCAACGCCGTCTGGATTCCGGGCACCGACCACGCCGGCATCGCCACGCAGAATGTCGTGGAGCGAGCCCTGCGCCAGGAGGGCCTGACGCGCGATGAGATCGGTCGCGAGGCCTTTCTGGAACGCGTCTGGGCCTGGAAGCAAACCCACGGCGACGCCATTGTCAACCAGTTGAAGAAACTGGGCTGCGCCTGCGACTGGGATCGGCTGCGCTTCACCATGGACGAAGGCCTGAGCGAAGCCGTGGCCGAGGTCTTCGTGCGCCTGTACGACAAGGGCCTGATCTATCGCGGCCATTATATCGTCAACTGGTGCCCCCGCTGCCGCACCGCGCTCTCCGACGAGGAAAGCGAGCACCGGGCGGCCAAGGGCAAGCTCTGGCGGCTGCGCTATCCGATCCGCAAAACCGGCGGGGACGACACGCCCGAGTACGTCGTGGTGGCCACGACGCGCCCGGAAACCATGCTGGGCGACACCGCCATTGCCGTGCACCCCGACGATCCGCGCTATCGCCACCTTGAAAACGCCACGATCCTCCTGCCCATTGTCGGCCGCGAGCTGCGGCTGATCCGGGACGAATTCGTGAACCCTGAATTCGGAACCGGCGCCGTCAAGGTCACGCCGGCCCACGACCCCAACGATTTCGAGATGGGCCGCCGCCACGACCTGCCGTCGGTCAATGTGATGAACGAGGACGGAACCATGAACGAGGCGGCGGGCGTCTTCGCCGGCATGGACCGTTTCGAGTGCCGCAAGGCCCTGCTGGCCCGCCTGGAGGCCGACGGCCTGCTCGACGGCAGCGCCGATCACGATTTGTCTATCGGCCACTGCTACCGTTGCGAAACCGTCGTGGAGCCGCGGCTCTCCCCGCAGTGGTTCGTACGCATGCAGGATCTCGCCCGCCCGGCCCTGGCGGCCGTCGAGGACGGGCGCATCCGCTTTACGCCGGCGCGCTGGACGAAAGTGTACCAGGAATGGATGAACAACATTCGCGACTGGTGCATCTCGCGCCAGATCTGGTGGGGCCACCGCATCCCGGTGTACACCTGCACGGCCTGCCGGCACGAATGGGCCGCGAAAAAAGCGCCGACGACCTGTCCGCAATGCGGGGCCGGCGAATGGAGTCAGGAAGAAGACGTGCTCGACACCTGGTTCTCGTCGTGGCTCTGGCCCTTCAGCGCGCTCGGCTGGCCCGAGCCGACGGCCGATCTGCAACGCTACTATCCGACCTGCGATCTGGTCACCGCCTCGGAAATCATTTTCTTCTGGGTGGCCCGCATGGTGATGGCCGGCCTCGAATTCGTCGGCGACATTCCGTTCCGCAACGTCTATATTCACGGCACGGTACGCGACGATCAGGGTCGCAAGATGAGCAAGAGCCTGGGCAACGTCATCGACCCGCTTTCGATCGTGGAAACCTACAGCGCCGACGCCCTGCGTTTCAGCCTCATGATGCTGGCGTCGACGGGACAGGATCTCTTTCTGTCCCCGGACAAGTTCGAGATCGGCCGCAATTTCGGAACCAAGCTCTGGAACGTGGCCCGCTACATTCGCATGCACGGCGGACCGCAGCCCGCCGACCCGCACCAGCCCTTCACGGCCGCCGCCCTCGCCCCGGACGACCGGCACATCCTGTGGAAACTGCGCGAAACCACGTGCCTGTGCAACGACAATCTCGACAAACTGCGTTTTAGCGACGCCGCGCACACGCTCTACGATTTCGTCTGGGGCCAGTTCTGCGACTGGTACATCGAATATTCCAAGACCGCCCTGTACGGCGACGATCCCGCGCGCAAGGCCGCCGTTTTGCAGACCCTGCACTACGTCTTTTCGCGCGCGCTGCGCCTGCTGCACCCCGTCATGCCGTTCGTCACCGAAGAACTGTGGCACGCCATGGGCTATGGCGACCCAACACGTTTCCTGCTGCAGGAGCCCTGGCCGTCGGCCGACGACGAGTCCGTACTCGCCGACTGGGGCGTCGACGCGCACTCGGTGGACTACGTGGATCGCAAGCACGAACTGATACGCGCCGCGCGCGCCCTGAAAGCCGACTACGGCATCGCCGAACCGCAGGAGGCCGACTACACTGTGCGAGCGGGCTCGACGGAAAACGCCGCGCAACTCGAAGCCGACCGCCCCGCCCTGACGGCCGCCCTGCGCGCCCGCGAACTGCGCATTCTCGATCAAACCGACCCCGAACGCGTCATGCCCAGCGCCGTCGGCAAGCTCGGCACGGTTTTCCTCTCGCTCGCAGGCCTGATCGATGTCGCGGCGGAAAAGGCCAAGCTGTCGGAACAGGCGCAACGGACCGCCGGCGATCTGGCAAAGGTCAACGCCAAACTCGCCAACATCGCCTTCCTCACCAAGGCCAAACCGCAGGCCGTGGAGATCCAGAAAAAACGCAAGGACGATCTGATCGCGCGTCAGGAGAAACTGGAGCGGCTGCTGACCACCTTGAACGACATGGAACGCGACGGAAGCGCGCCGGCATGAACGACACCGAAGCCATGACTCTGGCGCTGCGCGAGGCGCGCGAAGCCGCCCGTCGCGGCGAAACTCCGGCGGGCGCGGTGATCGTCTATCGCGACCCGGCGAAGCCCGACCGCCCGGCCCGCATCGTGGGCAAGGCGCGCAACCAGGTGGAACAGCTCAAGGATCCGAGCGCCCATGCCGAAATGATCGCCATCACGCAGGCCGCCGCCGCGCTGGGCGACTGGCGCCTGCTCGATACCACTCTCTATACCACCAAAGAGCCCTGCCCCATGTGCGCCGGCGCCATCGCGCTGGCCCGCATCCCGCGCGTCGTATTCGGCGTGGCCGATCCCGTTCGCGGCGCGGCCGGCTCCAATCTCGATCTGCTCAATCATCCCGGCATGAACCACCATTGCGAGGTGCTGTCGGGCATGCTGGAAGAAGAATGCCGCACCCTGCTCCAGGATTTCTTTCGCCGCTGCCGCGCGCGCGGCCGCAAAACCCTAACCGTCGGCACATCCCTACAACCCTAGGAGGCAAGACCCATGAGCGCCCGCAAGAAATACGCAATCGTCGGCCTGGGCGGCAGACACAAGGACTTCCGCAACCCGCTGATCGAGAAACTGAAGGATCGCTGCGAACTGGTGGCCCTGTGCGACAACAATGCCGGCCGCATCGCGCTGGCTCGCCGACAGGTGTCCGAGATGGCCGGCATCGACGTCGCGGGCTACGCGGCGGACGATTTCGACCGCATGATCCGCGAAGCGCGACCCGACACGGTCGTCGTGACCACGCGCGACTGCCAGCACGACGACTACATCTGCCGCGCCATGGAAGCCGGCTGCGACGTGATCACCGAGAAGCCCATGACTACCGACGAAGTCAAGTGCCGGCGCATTCTCGACACCCAGCGCAAGACCGGCCGCGTATGCACCGTGGCCTTCAACTACCGTTACTCGCCCGTGCGCACGCAGATGAAGGACCTGCTCATGTCCGGCATCGTCGGCGAGGTGCTGTCGCTCGACTTCCACTGGCTGCTCGATACGCGGCACGGCGCCGACTATTTCCGGCGCTGGCATCGCAACAAAGCCAATTCGGGCGGGCTGCTGGTGCATAAATCCACGCACCATTTCGATCTGATCAACTGGTGGCTTTCCGCCGTGCCGGTCTCGGTCTACGCCAAAGGCGCACGCAAATTCTATCGGCCCGCCACCGCCGAACGCTACGGGCTCGCGCAACGCGGCGAACGCTGTCTCGACTGCCCGGAAGGCGCGCGCTGCCGCTTTCGGCTGGATATGTCCGCCAACGACAACCTCAAGGAACTGTATCTCGACTGCGAACAGCACGACGGCTATCTGCGCGACCGCTGCGTCTTCAGTCCCGACATCGACATCGAGGACACCATGAGCGTGATGGTCGACTATTCCAGCGGCGCGACCATGACCTATTCGCTCAACGCCTTCTCGCCCTGGGAAGGCTATCTGGTCGGCATCAACGGCAGTCGCGGCCGCCTGGAACACACCTGCCAGGAGACGGTGTACATCAACGCGGACGGCTCCGTGCCGGGCGCCCTCAAAAAGGAGGGCACCACCATCAAGGTTTTCCCGCACTGGAAACCGGCCTATCAGATCGACGTCTGGCAGGGCGAAGGCGGCCACGGCGGCGCCGATCCCGTCATTCACGGCTATCTCTTCGACCCCGCCAACCAGCCGGTGGACCGCTACTTGCGCGCCGCCGACCAGCGGGCCGGATCCTACTCGATTTTGACCGGTATCGCGGCCAATCGCTCCATGGAACGCGGCGCGCCGGTGCGTATCGACGATCTGGTCCCCGACATCGGCATGCCCGACTATCCGCCCATGCCGTCCGCCGACGAGCCGCTCGCCATGCCGGTCGAAAACAAAACAGAAGGAGCCTGATATGAGCCTGAAGATCGGTTTTCGCGGCGCGGCCGGCAACGTGACCGGATCGCGTACGCTTCTGACCGCCGGCGATACGCGCGTCCTGGTGGACTGCGGCATGTTTCAGGAGCGGGACTTTCTCGCGCGCAACTGGGATCCTTTCCTGACCGAGCCGTCCGAGCTGACGGCGGTCGTGCTTACGCACGCCCATATCGACCACTGCGGCCTGCTGCCCCGCCTGGTCAAACAGGGCTTCCGCGGCCCCATCTACTGCACGCGACCGACCGCTGAAATCGCCGGCATCGTGCTGGCCGACTCCGCGCATTTGCAGCAGGAAGATCTGGCCTTCAAGCGCCAGCGCCACCGCCGCGAGAACCGCACTTCGCCCTACCCCTACGAGCCGCTTTACGACGAGGACGACATCGCCGACACCCTGGCGCTGATGCACCCGACGCCCTACGAAGCGCCGTTCGCCATTGCCGACAACATGCAAGCCACCCTGCGCAATGCCGGCCACATCCTGGGGTCGAGCATGATCGCGTTTCAGTTGCGCGACGGAGAGCGCGAACGCTCCGTGATTTTCTCCTGCGATATCGGTCGGCGCAACAGTCCCATCCTGCAGGATCCCAGCGAACCGCTGCAGGCCGACTACATCGCCGTCGAATCCACCTATGGCGACCGCGTTCACGAATCGAACGCCAGCATCCCGGAACGACTGGCGGAGATCGTCCGGCAGACTCACGAGGCGGGCGGCAACGTGGTGATCCCCAGTTTCGCGGTGGAACGAACGCAGGAGCTGCTCTACCATCTGGGTCGCCTGCGTCGGGAAAAGGCCATTCCGGATCTGCCCGTCTTCGTGGACAGTCCCATGGCCACGCGCGTCACGGAACTCTTCCGCAAGTTCCCGGATCTGTACGACAACGAAACCCGCCGGATGATCGAACACGGACAGGCGCCCTTCGATTTCCCGGGACTCAAGCTCTGCCGCACCGTGGCTGAATCCAAAGCCATCAACCAGACGCCCGGCACCGCCATCATCATTGCCGGCTCGGGCATGTGCGTGGGCGGCCGCGTCAAGCATCACCTGGTCCACAACATCGGCCGCCCGGAAAGCGTCGTGCTCTTCGTCGGCTACCAGGCCTTCGGCACGCTGGGGCGTCGGATTCTGGAAAAACCGCCCGCCGTGCGCATTCACGGCGAGGAACGCCAGGTCAAGGCCCGCATCGAGCGCATCTTCGGCTTCAGCGCGCATGCCGACCGCGAGGAACTGCTGACCTGGATGTCCGGCGTGACCCCGCCGCCGCGGCTCGTTTTCGTCGTTCACGGCGAGAAGAAAGCCGCCGAATCTTTCGCCCAGCTCATCCGCGACCGTCAAAAATGGCCCGCCACCGTGCCCGCCAGCGGCGACGACTTCGACTTGGAATGAGCCGCCGGTAAAACCCGATGGGGCAGACCGATTTTTGCTTTCCATGCGCCTGGGCTCCTGCTATAAATCAGAGTCGAATGGATTGCTTTGGCGAAAAGCGGGATGACTCTGGGCGAAGCGAAGCGGCCCTGTTGGATGGAGGGTGTATATGTATGCGACCATTGAAGCCGATATCGAAAACGGCGTGATCAAGGGAGGGGACGCCAGTTGACTCCCGTCGCATGCCCACGTATTGATCACACTGTTGCGAGGAGCGCAGACAAAGCGGCCGGCATTTGGAACGAAGACATCGAAGAAGGTTGCCGCAGCACCGGATGCGTTTCTGCCGTTGACCGATGCCGAACTTGCGGAATGGGGCTTGTGATGGAAGTGCTTCTCGACACGTATGCCTTCATCTGGCTTTGTTCCGAACATGAAAAGCATTCAAAAAAGGCCGGTGAAATTATAGAGCGGGCTGGCGACCTCTTTCTCAACGATGCGTCGATTTTTGAAATAGCGGTCAAGCATGCCTCCGGGAAATTATCATTGCCGGACGCACCGCGTCGCTGGATAATGGCCAGGTAAGAGGGATCTCGCTGGCAACAAAATAAGCTGAACGGGATGGGAGCCCTCCTTGCGGAGGCCCCCCCACACTACTAATCGCACGGGTCGCGTAATAAGCGGTTCGGCTGCTATGGACAGAAGTTTACCAGGAGAATAGCCCCCGCGAGCGGGTTAACCAGTCGTCGGGCAGCGCGGCGCATACGGTTCCTTTTTGGCTTAGGGTTCGCGCAAAAATAAATTCACAGAATTGGGCGTGTAGGCGCCCGCCCGGCCAGGCGCGAAAACGCAGGAATATTCGCGATATTTCGAGTTTTCGCA
>CAZYAW010000202.1:0-5948 GCA_964646045.1 uncultured Victivallales bacterium
AGGTCTCAAGTCCGGGGAGCGCCTACTGGCGCGAAAAGAAGGACATCCGTCTTGCCCAGGGGCAGGATTTGTATGGATGGGCGCGGGAGCATTACGGCGCGACGTTAAGGGGACGGGCAACGCCGGGACGTTCTATGTCCTCGCCTACGCTCCACCAAGGGGGACCGTGATCGTGATCAAGTAGATGTCGGCGCGAAGAACGACGAAGGTGGAGGCGTCCGAGATTGCGTCCAGCGACGACAAGGTCAGGCTGCCGCGCGCGGCGGTGGCTCTTCGTCACGGCCGCCGCAGCCGCCAGGCTGAGACGGCCCGGCCACCTGTTCGATCTGATCCGGAAAAAGGATGGGGGGGACTACGACTTCTCGGTCGTTGACCGGCTCTTCGACCTCGTCGAGAAAACCATGCAGTCGTCGGAGCCGCTTTCGATCGAATGCTGGGGCGAAGACAACTGGCGGAAGGACAACGACAAGCACAAGGGGCGCGGGTTCGACTGGCGCCAGTACAGCGGGATTGTTCCGATTCGCTGCGCCAGATTCTTCGCATTTTTTTCTTGTATCTGTACGTTCGTTCAGGTACATTCCGCCTCATGCCTCGTAAAATGGATATGGCTGCAAAGCTCGAACAATTGCGCTTGTTTTTTCGCCGCGAAGGCCGTGTTCCGTCCTACGCCGAAATGGCCCGCCTGTTCGGCTATCGCTCGAAAAACGCGGTGTACGGTCCCGTACGCAAGCTGATGGCCACGGGCCATCTGCGACGCGGCGCGAGCGGACGCATCGCGCTGGGCCCCCGTATGAAGAGCGGAACCGCGCTATTGGGTTCGATCCAGGCGGGCTTTCCTTCGCCGGCCGAAGAGGAATTGCTCGACACCCTCAGCCTGGACGAATTTCTGGTGCGGCGTCCCGAAGCCTCCTACCTGTTGAAAGTGAGCGGCGACTCGATGACGGAGGCCGGTATTCGCCCGGGCGACCTGGCTCTGGTTGAAAAGGGCGGAACCCCGCGGCAAAACGACATTGTGATCGCGCAGGTGGACGGGGAATGGACGATCAAATATTTCGGCAAGGACCGCGAGGGCGTCTATCTGGAACCCGCCAACGCCGGCTACCGCCGAATCCGTCCGCTTCATTCCCTGGTGATCGGCGGAATCGTACGGGCGGTCATCCGCAAATACGCCTGAGTCGCCCGAGTTGTTTATGAATAGTCAACCGCTCATGCTTGCGTCTTTTCCCCGTGCCATCCTGCATGTGGACGGCGACGCCTTCTTCACTTCGGTCGAACAGGCGCTGCATCCGCGCTTGCGGGGCCGTCCGCTCGTGACGGGGCGGGAACGGGGCATTATCGCCTGCGCCTCGTACGAAGCCAAGGCCTGCGGCGTCAAACGCGGCGTCAGCCTGGGGGCGGCTCGCAAGCTATGTCCCGGACTGGTTGTACTGCCCAGCGACTACGAGAGCTATAGTCTCTTTTCGCAGCGCATGTTCGAAATTATGCGGCGCTATACCCCCGACGTGGAGGAATATTCCATTGACGAGGGATTTGCCGACATCACCGGCCTGCGCGGGGTGTTTCGCTGTTCCTATACCGAGCTGGCGCGCCGCCTGCAGCAAACGATCGGCCGGGAGCTGGATCTGACCGTCTCGGTGGGCCTGAGCTTGACCAAAAGCCTGGCGAAAATCGCCTCCGACTACCGCAAGCCGAACGGTTTGACGACCGTGCCGGGACGGCGTCTGCACGAGTTTCTGCCGCGTATTGCGCTGGCGGAGGTGTGGGGGCTGGGGGCGAATCGCGTGAGTTTACTGCAAAAGTACGGCGTGCGCAGCGCCTGGGACTACGTGTCCCGGCCCCTGCCGTGGATTCGGCGCATGCTGCATCGGCCGGGAGAAGACATCTGGCACGAGCTGCGCGGCACGGCGACGATGGCCGTCGCCTGCGGACCGCGCCAGCCGCCCGCATCCGTTTCCAAAAGCAAAACGTTTTCCGAGCCGTCGGCGGACGCCGATTATGTCTATGCCAAACTGGTGCGCAATCTGGAGTCCGCCTGCATCAAGCTGCGGCGCCATCGGCGCCGCGCGGCGGAAGTCTCTGTCGCGTTGCGGCGCAAGGATTATGGCGAACAGGGCTTGTGCGCCCGTTTGCGGCGCGCGGCGGAGACGCCGCAGGAAATGCTGCCGACCGTGCGCGGCCTGTTCGAACGGCTCTATGTGCCGGGCGTCGTCTATCGCGCCACCGCCGCGACCCTGACCCGCCTGGAAGACGCCGGTTTCCGCCAGTACGACCTGTTCGAGAGTCCGGCGGAAACCGAGCGCTTTGGCAAGCTGGGCCGGACGATGGACCTCGTCAATGCCCGCTACGGCAAGCATACGCTCTTTGCGGGGGTCGGACTGCATTTGCGGGCGGGTCCCGTCAACGCCTTGCGGGACGCCCCTTGCTGGCGCAAGACGCATTTGCTGGAAGGAGAAAGCGCCCGGCGCCGTATTCGTCTGCCGCTGCTCGACCTGCGCGTTTGACGCGGAAGCAACCGGGAGCCGGGAACGGCTCGCAAAATATTTTCATTTTACTCTTTACATTGGAAAGAATCCTGCTAGGTTGCGCCGGACAAAGAGTAAGGGAAAGAGTGGAAAAGAGCAGGCGGGGGAGTCGAAACGAGTATGAGTTCCATTGACAAAGAGACGATCAGGAAGGATTTCCAACTTCACGCGACCGATACGGGATCTTCGGATGTGCAGGTGGCGCTGCTCACCAAGCGCATCGAAATGCTGACGGAGCATCTCAAGACGCACAAGAAGGATCACAGCTCGCGTTTCGGTTTGATCAAGATGGTCAATGCGCGGCGGCGTCTGCTCGACTACATGAAAAAGCATTACGAGGAGCGCTACAAGGCCCTCATCAAGCAGCTTGGCATTCGCTACTAGTTCGGCTCCCGCCCGTTTTCCCGTTCCCCCTCGGAAACGGGCGCGACCTCTCTTTTCGCTCCGGCTCCCTTCTCCCCGCGCGGTTCGACTTCGTTTCCGGCCGCGCGAGTTATCGGCTTCATACGGAGAAACGAAAAACATCGCCGTTCCATTGGGGAACGGCACTACAGAAAGAATACCATGAAAAATGCGAAATCAGTGACAGTAAACGTAGGCGGCAAGGACATCACTCTCGAATCGGGAGCGCTGGCCAAACTGGCGGCCGGATCCGTCGTGGCCAAACTGGGCGAGTCGGTTCTCTTCTCGGCCGTGACCGGCGCCAAAAAACCGCGCGAAGGGTGCGACTTTTTTCCGCTGCAGGTCGAATACAGAGAGAAATTCTATGCGGCCGGCCGTTTCCCGGGCGGATTCTTCAAGCGCGAGGCGCGGCCCGGCGAAAAGGAAACCCTGACGTCGCGTCTGACCGACCGGCCCATCCGTTCGCTGTTCCCCAAGGGCTACCGCAACGAAGTGCAGATCAACAACATGGTTCTCTCCGTGGACGGCGAGAACGACCCGGACGTCCTGAGCATTGTCGCCTCCAGCGCGGCTCTGACGCTTTCCGACATCCCCTTCATGGGTCCCATCGCGGCCGTGCGGGTCGGCCGCGTGGACGGCAACTATATTGTGAACCCCACCACGCTCGAACGCGACCAGAGCGATTTCGACCTTTTCTACGCCTCGACACGCGATCTGCTGCTCATGATCGAGGGCGAAGCCTGCGAAACGGCGGAGGAAGATCTGATCGCCGCCATGAAAATTGCGCATGCGGAATGCGTCAAGCTGATTGACGCGCAGTTGGAGCTGCGCCGCGCGCTGGGTCTGCCGGACAAGGTGGTGGAACAGCCGCCGGTGGACGATTCCGCGCTGAACGCTCTGCGTGAAATGGGCGGGGCCGAACTGGCCGAGGTGCTGCTGATCGCCGACAAAACCGCGCGCGGCGAGCGCGTGGACGAAGTCAAGCAGGCCCTCAAGGAAAAACTGGTCGAACGTCTGCCGGAAGCCACCGAGGAGATGTTCCGCGCCGCTTTCGACGATTTGGAAATCGAGACGGTGCGGCGCAACGTCCTGGAAAAAGGCAAGCGCATAGACGGGCGCGGACCCGACGATTTGCGTCCGATCTGGGGCGAAGTCGGCATCCTGCCGCGCACGCACGGATCTTCCGTGTTCAGTCGCGGCGAAACTCAGGCTTTGGGCACGGCGACCCTGGGCACCAAGTCCGACATTCAGCGCATGGACGCCATTGCCGGCGGCGACGCGGAAAAGAACTTTCTGCTGCACTACAACTTCCCGCCCTACAGCGTGGGCGAATGCGGTCGGCTCGGCTTCACCAGCCGGCGCGAAATCGGGCACGGGAATCTGGCCGAGCGCTCGCTGCGTCAGGTGGTGCCGGAAGACTATCCCTATACCATCCGGCTGGTCTCCGAAGTCATGGAGTCCAACGGTTCCTCCTCGATGGCCAGCGTCTGCGCGGGCTGTCTGGCTCTGATGGATGCGGGCGTGCCCATCACCGGGACCGTCGCGGGCATATCGATCGGACTGTTCAGCGACGAGAACAAGGCCCAACTGGTTACGGACATTATCGGTTCCGAGGACCATTGCGGCGACATGGACTTCAAGGTGGCCGGAACCCGCAAGGGCGTGACGGGTTTTCAGGTCGACCTCAAGATCGGCGGTCTGCGCTGGGATCTGGTGGAAGGCGCCTTCCAAAAGGCGCGCGAGGCCCGCATGCGCATTCTGGACCTTATGGAAGAGGTGCTGGACAAGCCGCGCGCCGAACTGTCCCGGCATGCGCCGCGCATCCAGCAACTGAGCATTCCCGTCGACAAGATCGGCGAACTGATCGGACCGGGCGGCAAGAACATTCGACGCATCACCGAACTGTCGGGCGCGCAGATTGACATTGCGGAAGACGGAACGGTTTCCATCTTCGCCGTGCAGGCCGACTCCATGGATCTGGCCGTGCGCGAGGTTCAGATGATTACCGCCGAAGCCGAAGAAGGCAAGATCTACGAAGGCAAGGTCACCGGCATCAAGGATTTCGGCGCTTTCGTGGAAATCTTCCCGGGCCGCGACGGACTGGTTCACATCAGCGAACTCTCCGACCAGCGCGTACGCAGCGTCGAGGACGTCTGCCAACTGGGCGACATGATGACGGTCAAGTGCATCGGCGTGGACGATCGCGGCCGTGTGAAACTCAGCCGCAAGCAGGCCATGCAGGAAAAGAAGGGCTAATCTCCGGCGGATTAGCGCCTTAATCAACCTGTCCTGTCTAAAAATTAGCCTACCCGTTTTGATGGGTTGCGGACGAAGCCCGCCGGTTCTCTCGCCCGGGGAAAATCGGACCGTGCGTCATCGTGCCGCGCGCAGTTGCGAACCCGTTGAGTCCGCTATGAAAAAGAGATGCGCATGGTGCGGAACGGATCCGCTGTACATCGCGTACCACGACAACGAATGGGGCGTCCCCCTGTACGAGGATCGGCGCCTGTTCGAGTTCCTGATTCTGGAAGGGGCGCAGGCCGGGCTGAGCTGGCTGACGATCTTGCGGAAACGCGAGAATTACCGGAAAGCGTTTGACGATTTCGATTGCGAACGGATCGCCCGCTACACGCCGGCCGATGTCGCGCGCCTGCGGGCCGATGCCGGCATTGTGCGCAACCGGCTCAAGATCGAGGCGGCCATCGGCAACGCGCGGGCCGCCCTCGCCCTGCGGGAGGAGTTCGGCTCTTTGCGCGCGTATCTGTGGCGCTATGTGGACGGCGTTCCCCGACAGAACGTCTGGTCGTCCGCCGCCGATCTTCCGACCCGAACGGACGTTTCCGACCGCATGAGCCAAGACCTAAAGAAGCGGGGCTTCCGTTTCGCGGGCTCCACGATCTGCTACGCTTTCATGCAGGCCACGGGCATGGTCAACGACCATACGACGGACTGTTTTCGACACGCGGATTTAAAATCTCAGATCCGTATCATCCCGTAGCGTTTGGAATCATGGAAAGTTGGAAG
>CAZYAW010000203.1:0-32100 GCA_964646045.1 uncultured Victivallales bacterium
GGAGCTCCGCTCCAAGCGAAGGCTGGTCGGGGTGGTGGGATTCGAACCCACGACTTTCAGCTCCCAAAGCTGACGCGCTACCAGGCTGCGCCACACCCCGCCGATCCAGCGCCTAAAATAGAGTGATAGCGGGCGCCGGGCGGGTTGTCCATGCCAAAATGCGGTTGGCCGGATTTACGGCTCGACTTTCGGACGAAAAACCGCTTGTTAATAGGGGCCATGAAGAAACCGGTCCTGATGAAGCAGAAAAACATGAACCGCGTGCTGCTGGCTCTGACGCCGCTGCTGGGCGTCTGCGTCTATTATTTCGGCTGGCGCGTGGCGGCCATGCTGGCGGTGGCCCTGGGGACGGGGTTCATCACCGAATGGATCATGGCGTCGCGCCGCAACGGACGGGTCAGTACGGCGTGCTTCGTAACCTGTGCGCTCTACGCCCTTTCCTTGTCGGCGACGGTGCCGCTGCCGATCGTGGCGGTCGGCGCGGTCGTGGCCATTTTGTTCGGCAAGGAGGCCTTTGGCGGGTTCGGCAAGAACGTGTTCAATCCGGCCATCGTCGGACGCGGCTTCGTGTTCGTGTGTTTTCCGGTGGAAATCACGGCGCGCTATGTGCCGGTCTTTCACGGTTTCCCGGGCGGGTTCGCGCATTGGAGCATGGAGTCGCTGGAACGGCTGCCCGGCCATTTGCAGGCGGCCGGTCTGACCGTGGCCGACGCGGTGACGGCGGCTACGCCCATGTGGGCGCGCCGCGATTTCGGCTACGAAACGCCGGTGACCGATCTTTTTACCGGTCGCATCGGCGGTCTGTTCGAGACGGAGGGCGTCACCCGCATCCTGGCGGCCGGTTCCAATATCGAAGTCTGTACGCTGGCGCTGATGCTGGCCGGCGTCTATTTGCTGTGGACGCGGACGGCCAATTGGCGGCTGACCGGCGGTATGCTGGCGGGGGCGACGGGCGCGACGCTGCTGTTCCGCTACGCGATGGGAATTGCGGCCGTGCCGCCGCCGGCTTTCACACTCAGCTCGGGCGCGCTGATGTTCGCCGCCGTTTTCATGGTGACCGATCCGGTCTCGGCTCCCAAAAAGAAGCCGGCCCAGTGGGTCTATGCCGCCCTGATCGGCACGCTGGTGGTGTTCTTCCGCTACCGGTCCATCTTTACGGGCGGGGTAGTGTTTTCGATTTTGATCGGCAATATGTGCGCGCCGACCCTCGACCGCTGGGCCGGCCTCTGGATGGCCCGCCGCGGGAGCGACGCAAAATGACAGGACGTCTGCCACCATGAATCGCAATTCGCCAGGCTATATGCTGGGGTTTATGACCGCGCTGTGCGTGGTGTTCGGCAGCGGAGTGGCAACGGTGCACTACGCGACGCGCGACCGTCTGGCGGCCAACGAGCGGCTGCAGCACAACCGCGTGGTGTGCGCCGCGTTCGGATTGCCGACCGCCGGGCGCGCGCCGACCG
Organism: uncultured Victivallales bacterium; assembly: GCA_964646045.1. Lineage (GTDB taxonomy): Bacteria > Verrucomicrobiota > Kiritimatiellia > UBA8416 > SLMC01 > CAZYAW01. Next base: position 1,461 of record CAZYAW010000203.1, read on the forward strand.
ACTACGCGCGCGCCATGGCGCACCATCTGAGCGTGGCCCGCATCGAGGACGAAGCCGGATCGCGCCTGATCTATCGACAGAACAAGGCGCCGCAACGCGTGGGTTTCACCTTTGGCGGGATGGGCTTCTGGGATCGGATCGAGGGGTTCGTCGTGCTGGCGCCGGATTTAAAGACGATCGCCGGTCTGCGCTTTTTCGACCATAAGGAGACGCCGGGACTCGGCGCGCGCATCGAGGACGAGAAGTTTTTGAACTCCTTCGCGGGGTTGCGCGTGGACTGGGACGGACCGCCGGAGCGCCGGATCGTGATCGGCACGGCGCCCGCGAGCGCGGCGGGCAATCGCGTGGACGCCATTACCGGCGCCACGCAGACGTCGGGCGCGCTGATGCGCTTTTTCAACGAGGAACTGGAACGCATCCGCGCCATCCAACTGGATACGCTCGATTTTCAGCCGGTGCGCGAGGAAGGGGAACAGCCATGAGCGCGCGGGCCGGCGAGATTTTCAAGCAGGGGGTGTTCGGTCAGAATCCGATCTATCGGCAGGTTCTGGGCATTTGTTCGGCGCTGGCGGTGACCAATTTGCTGGCCAATACGCTGTTCATGTGTTTCGGCGTGATTTTCACGACCACGCTCTCCAATGTGACGGTTTCGCTGTTGCGGCGCCATATTCCCAAGCGCATTCGCATGATCGCCCAGGTGCTGATCATCGCGGGCTACGTGATGATGGTGGATACGCTGATCAAGGCGCTCAATCCGGACATTCACCGTTTCATCGGTCCGTACGTGGGCCTCATCATTACCAATTGCATCATCATGGGACGCGCCGAGGCCTTTGCCGGTCAGAATCCGCCCTGGCCGTCGCTGCTGGACGGACTGGCCTGCGGTCTGGGCTATTCCATGGCGCTGATCGCCATTGCGCTGGTGCGCGAGCCGCTGGGATTCGGAACTCTGCTGGGCTACGCGCTGCCCGCCCGCGAATTGTGGTGGCATCCGTGGACCATCATGGTCATGCCGCCGGGCGCCTTCTTCATGCTGGCCATTCTGACTTGGGCGGCGCGCTCCGCCGCGGCCGGAAAAGACCGGGAAAAGGAGAAATCGTCATGACGGCGGACTTGGCCTCGACCCCCTTTCTGGCGCTGCTGCTGATCTTCGTGACAGCCGCCTTGACGGACAACATTCTGCTGTCCCGTTTTCTGGGCCTGTGCCCTTGTCTGGGCGTCTCGAAAAAGGTGGACGCCAGCGTCGGACTGGGCTGGGCCGTCACTTTCGTGACCGCCTGCACGACCGCGCTGAACTATCTGGTGTATCATTATCTGCTGCTGCCGCTCGATATCGCCTACCTGCGCCTGATGGTCTTTATCGTGGTGATCGCGGCCTTTGTGCAACTGGTCGAAATGGTCATCGAACGCCTTTCGGAACGGCTGTACCAGTCGCTGGGCATCTTTCTGCCGCTCATCACGGTTAATTGCGCCATTTTGGGAACGTCTCTTTTCATGATTGCCCGTCCGCTGACGCTGGCGCAGGCCTTCGTGTTCGGGTTCGGCTCCGGCTTCGGCTGGCTGATCGCCATTACGCTGATCGGCGGCATTCGCGAGAAAATCGACGAGAAAAGCGTGCCGGCCGGTTTGCGCGGACCCGGTATTACGCTGATCGTGATCGGCATCATGTCGCTGGCTTTCGTGGTGTTTTCCGGCATGATCAAACTTTGACGCGAGTGGCGCTATGCTGACAGACATTCTGATATCGGTCGCCTTTCTGACGGCGTGCGGCCTGACGCTGGCCGCGCTGCTGGCGCTGGCGGAACGCTATATCCTCAATTACGGGGAGGTGGCGATCGACATCAACGACGGCGCGAAACGACTGACCGCGCCGGGCGGCGGCACCTTGCTGGCGGCGCTGGCCGACCACGACATCTTCCTTCCCTCGGCCTGCGGCGGACGCGGCACGTGCGCGTACTGCAAGGTGCGGGTGCTCGAGGGCGGCGGGACGCCGGGCCCGGTCGAGGCGCCGTACCTGACGGAGGACGAGGTGCGGGAACAGGTGCGTCTGTCCTGTCAGGTCAAGCTGCGCAACGACGTCCGTATCGCCATTCCGGAGGCGCTCTTCTCGATCCGCCGTTTCCGCGGGCACGTGGCGCATAAGCGGCCGCTGACCGGCGATATCGTGGAGCTGCGCATCGCGCTGGACGAACCCGGCGAGATCGAGTTCGTGGCCGGCCAGTACATTCAGCTCGAATCGCAGGCCTATGGTGGACGCGAACCGGTCATGCGCGCCTATTCCATTTCCTCGCCTCCATCCGCAAAGAAGACGCTGGAAACGGTCATCCGCCTGGTGCCGGACGGCATTTGCACTACATGGGTCTTCGAGGTTCTCAAGGAAGGCGACGCCGTGTCGCTTTCCGGGCCCTACGGCGAATTCCGGCTGTCGGACAGCGAGCGGCCTTGTCTCTTTATCGCGGGCGGCAGCGGCATGGCCCCCATCTGGAGTCTGCTGCGCGATATGCGCGAGAAGGGCGATCGGCGGCCGGTCACCTATTTCTTCGGCGCGTTGACGCAGGCGGATCTCTTCTATGTGGACGAGCTGCGCGCCCTGGAGAAGGACATGGAGGAGTTCCGCTTTGTGCCCGCGCTCTCCAACGAGCCGGACGATTCCGACTGGAGCGGCGAGCGCGGCCTGATCACCGACGTGCTGGCCCGCCGGGTCCCCGACATGTCCGGCCACGAGGCCTATCTGTGCGGTTCGCCGGGCATGATCGACGCCGCCATCGCGACATTGAAAAAGGGCGGCATGCCCGAGGACCGTATTTTCTACGACAAGTTTGCGTGATTGAGGAAACACGGGAGGCTCGCCATGCAGTTTTTACAATACGGCAGCGCGTACCAGTTGAGAATCGAGTCGCCGGACGACCTGGTGGCGGCGCTGACGCTGGACGACGCGCTGTGGGCCGCCACGAGCGCGCCGGTCGGCGCGTTCCGCTGCGAGCGCCGTTTCCTCGATCTGCTCGACCGCGACGGCAGCGGCCGCATCACCAGCGACGAGGTACGCGCGGCGATCCGCTGGCTGCTGGAGCGGCTGGCCGACCGGCGCTGTCTGTTCGAGCCGTTCACGGAACTGCCGCTGAGCGCACTGGCCAACGGCAAGCCGCAAACGCAGGCCCTGGTCAGGGCCGCCGAATACGTGGTGCGCGACGGCCCGCAGACGGATGCGGCGACGGCGCCCGCCCTGACGCTCGAGCGCATTCGCGATTGCATGGCCTATTTCAACCGCAAACCTTTCAATGGCGACGGCGTCATTGTGCCGGAAGCGGCCAGCGATCCGGAAGTGGCGCAGTTTATCGCCGACATTGTCGCCTGTACAGGCGGGACCCTCGACGCCGGCGGCAAGCAGGGCGTGACCCTGGCGCAAACGAATGAATTCTGCGCGGCGGTTAAGGCGTTTCTGGACTGGGACGCGCAGGGCCTGGGCGCGCTGGCCGAGGGCCGGGAAAGCCCGGTACTGCCGTTCGGTCGCGAAACGCCCGATCTGTACGCGCTTTTCGCCCGCCAGGCGCAACGCATGGACGAGTATTTCGAGTGGTGTCGCATGCTGCGCTACGACCCGGCTCTGGCTCCGCCGCGCGCCCCCGCCGTCCCCGGCGATGCGGGCGCGGAAGCGGTGCGCCGACGACTGGCTACCGATCCGCTGGCCAAACCGAGAACGGACGGCGTGCTGCCGCTGGCGGGCGATGCCGTCAATCCGCTCTATGCGGACGACCTGCTGACGCTGCGCGATACCGTGCTGCGACGCTGTCTGCCGCAGACGGGGGATACGCTGACGGCCGACGCCTGGCAAGAGGTGCGGCGCAGGTTCAAACCCTACGCGCAATACGTTGCGGAGCGTAAAGGCGCATGCGCGGAACGACTGGCCCGCGAACGACTGCGTCTGTACACGCGACCGGACTTGGCGGAGCAGGTAAAGGCGCTCATCACCCGCGATTTGGAGGTAGCCGACATTCGCCGGGGCATCGAGGACATCGAACGCCTATGGCTGTTCGCGACGCATTTGCCGCGCCTGGCCAACAATTTCATCAGCTTCAGTCATTTGTACTCTTTGCACGAACGCGCTTTGTTCGAAAGAGGCTCGGCCGTTATCGACGGACGCTGGTTCAACCTGGCGCTCAAGACGGAGGATGTCAACGCCCATGCAACGGTCGCTCGCACGGGCAACATCTTTACCATCTACCTGGAAGTCGAGCGGCTGAACGGCGACGGGAAATTCACCGTGGCGCTGCCGGCCACGCACGGAACGCGGGGCAATGTGCGGGAGGGCAAGCGCGGCATATTTTTCGACGTGGACGGTCGGGAATACGACGCCCGCGTGGTGCGTATCATCGAAAACCCGATCAGTCTGCGCGAAGCCCTGATTTCTCCGCTGTGGCGTCTGCGCGATTTCGTCGTGGGCAAAATCGAATCCATCTCCGGCGCCAACGAAAAGGAACTGCAGAAAAGCGCGGACGCCTTTTTCCAGTCGTCCGCCGCCGCGCGGCCGACGCCAACGGCGCCGGCCACGCCGCCCGCGCCCGCCGGTCTGGGACCGGCCGGACTCTTCATGGGGCTGGGCGTGGCGACCGCCGCGCTGGGTACGGCCTTCGCCTACATTTCCAAGACGGTGATCGGCATGTCGCCCGCCAACCGTTTGCTGAGTCTGCTGGGAGCGCTGGCGGTGGTATTCGTGCCGGTCGCACTGGTGGCGGTCATGAAGCTGCGCAGTCAGGATTTGAGCAGTCTGCTGGAAGCGTGCGGGTGGGCGGTCAATGCGCGGCTGCGCCTGAGCCGCGCGCAGCGCGGACAGTTTACGCGCAAAGCGCCGTTCCCCGAAGGAGCCGGAGGCACTCCCGAACGACGCTGGGTCTTCCGGCTGCTGCTGACGCTGGCCCTGCTGGCCGCACTGACGGGGGTCGTCGTGCACTTCGGCGGCTGCCTCAAAAAAGATGCACCGCCGCTCCCGCCTGCGGCGGCCGCCGCACAACCCTGACAAGGAGACAACCATGAATACGCAAGACTTCCATACCGTGCCCTGCGCGACGGACGAGCCGGATTTCGGCAATCTGCTATCCGTTCTGCAGAGAAAGCCGCCGCGGCGTCCCACGCTCTTCGAGTTCTTCCTGAACGATTCGCTTTACGAGAAGCTGGCCGGCTGCGCGGTGGCCCGTCCGGACGACATGCGTCTCTTCTACGGCAATGTCGTTCTTGCTTCGCGTCGGGCCGGGTACGACTATGCGACCATCAAGATTCCCGACTTTCTGTTTGCAGCCGGGACGGTGCATAAGAAAAAAACACGTTCCATCAACGACGGAGCCGTCATTGCGGATCGCGCCTCCTTTGAGCGCTACGTATGGCCCGATCCGCAGTGCGCGGACTACGCGATTCTGGAGGATCTAAAGCCGGATCTGCCGGCGGGGATGAAATGGATCGTCCACGGACCCGGCGGCGTTCTGGAAAATGTCATTAAACTGGTCGGATACGAAAATCTTTGCTATCTGATCGCCGACGACCGGCGTCTGGCGATGGATATCTTCGCGGCCGTCGGTTCGCGACTGGTCGAATACTACCGGCGCGCCGTGGCGTACGAAGCCGTGGGGGCCATCATCGGCAACGACGACTGGGGGTTTAAGACACAGACCATGCTCCCGCCGGACGAGATGCGGGAATTCGTCTTCCCCTGGCACCGACAACTAGTGGCGGTCGCCCACGCCGTCGGCAAGCCGGCCATCCTGCATTCTTGCGGCCAGGCGGTCGATGTCATGGACGACATCGTCGATTCCATGCGCTATGACGGCAAACACTCCTACGAGGACGCCATCATGCCCGTGGAAGACGCCTACGACCGCTATCACGACCGCATTGCCATTCTGGGCGGCATCGACCTCGATTTCGTGTGCCGCTCCTCGCCCTCGGAGATCTACGCTCGCAGCCGCAGGATGCTGGAACGGGCCGAGCGTGACGGGGGCTATGGACTGGGCACCGGCAACAGCGTACCGAGCTATGTGCCCGACGAAAACTACTTCGCCATGATCCGGGCCGCGCTCGACCGGCGCCGGCAGCCCTGATACAAACGCCCGTTATGAAATAAGCCGTTCCCTTCACTTGTGGTGCGGGCGTCCCGCCGGCCGAGAGCAAGCAGGCGGGACGCCCGCACCCCTAAGGGTTCGCGCAAAAATAAATTCACAGATTTGGCCGTGTAGGCGCCCGTCCGGCCAGGCGCGAAAACGCAGGAATATTCGCGATATTTCGAGTTTTCGCAACGCAGCCGGGCGGAATGCATCTGCGTCCGAAATGGGAAGTTGTTTTTGCGCGGGCCCTTAAGAAGAGACTTGCTTTTGTTTGCGCGCTTCTGTAACGATGGGCATTAATGAATACGGAAAAAAGATTCGTCATGCACAGAGTGGTCGTGACTGGCATGGGGCTGGTCTGCCCGCTGGGGAACGATGTATCCAGTGCGCTGGCCGCCATGGAATCCGGCCGCAGCGCCGTAAGGCACATGGACGAGTGGTCGCTGTACCGCGGCTTGCGAACGCAGGTCGGAGCCCCGGCGGACCTGGTCAACGAAAAAGAGATTCCCCGCAAAAACCGACGTTCCATGAGTCGCATGAGCCTGTTTGCGGCCCAGGCGTCCCGCCAGGCTCTGACCGACGCCCGGCTCGGCGAGCGGCCCATCGGCGACGCGCGGCTGGGCTGCTCCATCGGCTCGACCATGGGCAGCGCCATCGCCATCAATGAGACCTTCGAAATCATGCTGCCGCACCACGATCTGAGCTGTCTGCCGTCCACACAGTTCTTCCGCTGCGTTTCGCATACGGCCGCCATGAACGTGGCGCAGCTTTACGGAATCAGAGGCATGGTCGTGGCGCCCTGCGCCGCCTGCGCGTCCAGCCTGCAGGCCATCGGCACCGCCTGCGACTGGATCCGTCTGGGCCGTCAGGACCGGGTTCTCTGTGGTGGCGCCGAGGAACTGCACCCCACCGTGGCCGGCTCGTTCGACGTGCTGTTCGCCACCTCGACCGCCTACAACGACCGGCCCGCCGACACCCCGCGTCCTTTCGACGCCGAACGCGACGGCCTCGTCTGCGGAGAAGGCGCGGGAGTCCTGCTTCTCGAGAACCGCGATCTCGCCCTGGCCCGCGGCGCCACTATTTACGCCGAAATCGTCGGCTACCACACCTGCGGCAGCGGCGATCACGTCAGCCAGTCGAACCGCAACGCGATGACGGACTGCATCCGGCAGACGCTGGCCGAAGCCGAGTGGTCGGCGCAGGACGTCGATTACGTCAACGCCCACGCCACCGCGACCCGTCAGGGCGACGCCGAGGAGGCGCAGGCCATCCGCGCCGTCTTCGGCGACCGGGTCCCGGTCAGCTCGTTCAAAGGTCACATGGGCCACACGCTCGGCGCTTCCGGCGCCATGGAACTGATTCTTTCCATCGCCGCCGCCCGTCGCGGACTGATCCTGCCCACCCGCAACCTGGACAAACCGGACCCCGATTGCCAAGGCCTCGACCATGTCCTGCGACCGCGCCGCGCCGCTGTAGGGTCTATCCTGAAGAACAATTTCGCCTTCGGCGGCATCAACGCCGCCCTGGCCTGCAGACTGAACGCATAAGTGCCCGTCAGCAAATAACATGTGCAAACCGACATAGTGATGCAGGCGTCCCGCCTGCTTGCTCTAGACTGCCTGCTCTAGGCAGGCGGGACGCCTGCACCACAAGTGAAGTGAACAGCGACCGCCATCATGGAATTAGAGGTCGGAAGTCGGAAGTCACAGGCTGATTTTTCTTGTTGTCTTGTAGCGGATCGAGTATCGATTGACTGCGAAACACGACCCCGACCCCCAACTGCGGAGACACCCTATGCATGAAGAAGACGCCATACGAATGGTCAATGAAGTGTTCGAGGAATCCTTCGAGATTCCGCCGGACCAACTGCTGCCGGAGAAACTCGTTTTCGACGATCTGGGCCTTGACAGCCTCGACGTCGTGGATCTGGTGGTCGCTCTGCAGAAAAAATTCGACGTCCAAATCAGAAGCGACGAACGCATCCGCACCATTCGCACGCTGGGCGACATTCACGCTCTGATTCTGGCCATCAGGAACGAACAGAGTCAGCCCTGAAAGGCGCGGCCTACAGTTCCAGATCCATATTCACGTCCGGCGCCGGCGCCACGCCCGGCTGCCCGGCCTCGGCGGCGATGATGTCCTCTACCTTCATGAAAGTCGGCAGGTAGCGGTAGTACACCATCAGTTGCAGCGCCGACATCGCGGTGGTCATAACGCGATGACTGCCTTTGCACCAGTAGCCGATATCCACCATGTTGCCTTCCAAATCGGCGATGGCCTTGGGAATGACTTCCTGCGCCTTGACCAGCGGCACCGAGAACTTGCTGTTCCAGTCGCGCCAGGACGCGCCCCCTTCCTGAAAGCGAGCCTGGGTTTCATAGTACCAGTAGTAAATGTCCTTCCATCCGGCAGCGTCCCAGTTGAACGTGTTGCGGTTTGCGATCAGATGCCGAATGCCGCCTTGAGCCTCGCTGGTCTGCGCGGCGCCCAGCAACTGCAGGGACAGCACCCCGGCTCCGGTCAGCCCTTTGGAGAGATCGTTCCCCGGCAAATACTGAAACTCGCCCATCTGGGAATTCCCCTTGTAGTTGCCTTGCCAGCCCTTGATGGCCCTTTTCATGGCGCTTTCCAAACCCGGCCGCTCCAGCCCGGCGATATGGCCGGCCTTCAGGGCTTGCACGCACCAGCTCATGACCGAAGCGTCGCTGCCGTCTCCCGAGGTCATCGTATAGCGCCAGCCGCCCGCCGCATTCTGGCCGGCAATAACGACGTCGAGCCCCCGTTCCGCCGCGTCGCGCACCTCGGGAATGCGCGTCATGCCGTAGGCTTCGCACAGCGCGTAGGTTGCGATCGGATGCTGATACCGCCGGTTCCAGCCGCCGCCGGCGATCTGATTATCCACCAGCCACTTGATGGCTTTGGCCACTGTCTCGCCGAATTCCGGAGACCCGGTCGTCTCGCCGTGCGCCAGAAAGGTCAGCAGGGCCAACCCGGTCATGGCCGCCTTGACTTCTACGTTGTTCAGTCCGCGCCCGCCCAGCCAGGAGCCGTCGCCCGCCTGATTCTTCTTGAGCCAGCGTAGAGCGCGCATGACGGCCGCCTCCGTATGGCCGCCGCCGCCGTTCCTTCCCAGCAAACTGCCGCGCGCGCCCGGACTGCGACTGCCGAACACCCCGCGCATGATCACCGGACTGCGAATGATGGCCACCGAATCGAACTGCGCCGGGGTCGGGCTGAAATCTACGTCCGGTCCTACCTGCGACTTGCTGGTGGACGGAATGAAATTGTCGCTCGGATCCACGATGTTTTCCGGATCCGGCGGCGGCGGCTCCTCTTCGGGAATCTCCATCTCTTCCAACTCGGGAATGGCCGTATCGTCGGGAATGCGAATGTTCACCGAGCGCTGGCGCGCCGGCGCCATGCCGGCCAGCGCCACCATCAGCAGCAAACCCAGCGCCGGCACGACCACCGCCGAAATCGGCGACACCAGACGCCGCATCTGCAGGGCCGCCCACTTGTATTCGCCCGATTCCTTGGGCTGCTTGAGCCCGTAGCGCACTTTGGCCCACTTCTCGCGAAACGTCAGCGTTTCGAAAAGCTTCATCATGTCTTCAAAGGGCAGCTCGCGCACCGCTTCTTCCTGTACAAGCTCTTCTTCCATAACAACCTCCGTTACCGATGATCGGCTATCGCCTCGTTTTTACATGGATTCCTGAATATTTCCACGCGTCCTTCCACCCCGAAAACGTTTCAGAACAAACTTTTCTTAGAAAAAAATAAATATTAATGTTTGAAACTGCGCTGCCCGGTAAACACCATGGCGGCGCCATACTCGTTACAGGCTTCGATGCTTTCAAAATCGCGTTCCGAACCGCCCGGCTGAATGACGGCCGCCACCCCTTCGCGCAACCCCACTTCGATGCCGTCGCGGAACGGGAAAAAAGCGTCGGAGACCATGCAGGCGCCGATCAGTCCGCCCTTGCGGGCGGCCGTCTCGCGGTCGATCTCGGCTTTGGCGTCGGCATCCGCCAATACATTGTAGGGGGTATGGAAACGTTCCCAGCACAGGCGGTCGGCCAATTTGCGGTAAGCTTTATCGCGCGCGATTTCCGCCACGCCGACCCGATCCTGCTCGCCGGTCCCGATCCCGACGGTGACACCGTCCTTGACGTACAACACGGAATTGCTGGTGACCCCCGCCTCGACCAGCCAGCCGAACAGTAAATCCTCGTACTCCGGCTCGGTTGGCAGCCGTTCGACCCGATACTCGCGTCCCTTCCGAACCGTCTGCGCCGGCAGCAGATCCTCTTTGACGCGCGCGGCGGGCACAAAGGACCACTGCGCCACGATTCCGCCGTCCATGAGGGACTTGAAATCCACAAAACGCGCTCCGTCGTAGGTCTCGATCCGCTCCATGCGCGCAATGCGCATGACGCGCAAATTGCGACGGGTGGCGAACAAATCCATGACGCCCTCGCCAAACTCGGGCGCCACCACGACTTCCGCATAGTTCTGCACAATGAGTTCGGCCGTGGCGCGATCCACTTCGCGGTTCAGCGCGATGGCTCCGCCAAAGGCCGCCACGCGATCGGCCCGATTGGCCTTTTCGTAGGCCTCGGCCAGCGTGGCGCCCTTGGCCACGCCGCAGGGGTTGTTGTGCTTGACGATCACCGTGCAGGGCGTAGCGGACAGATAGCGTAAAACGTTGAGCGCGTTGTCGGCATCGGTAATGTTGGTCTTGCCCGGATGCTTGCCCGACTGCAACAGCTCGACATCGGACGCCAGCGCCCGCCCGGGCTGAATGCAAACGCTGCCGCCCAAGGCCAGATTGCCGTTCAACAGCTTGTAGAGCGCGGCTTCCTGCCCGGGATTTTCGCCGTAGCGCAAGCCTTTTTCCACATCGTCGATGCGCCACGACACCTTCTCGTACACCAGCGTCTGTTTTTCGGATCCCTCGCCGAAACTGACCTCCATGCGTGCGGGAAAATGATCGTCCATCACGGTTTTGTAGGCGCTCTTAAGATCTTGGGCCATATATCCTGCCTCCCTTTACCGTTTCGGGGTCTGTTCAGGCCGACCGACCCCTTTTCGCGATTGCACCCTCCCTATATCCCATGTGCGGAAACAAATCAAGCGCTTTCAGTGTCGTCCCGCGGAATAATGGAAGATTCGAAGATTGGAAGGCTGCTGGAATAATGACCGTAGGCCAAAACGAAATAATTTTCCCCTTGTCATCGTTTGCCGCAAACACTATCTTGTCTCGGTAGCGTTAATACATTCATGAAAGGAGCGCTTTCCATGAACACAGTCCGTTCGCCCCGGGTCCGATGCGGCGCCATTCTGTTCGCCTGTCTGATTTTCATGGCGCGCGCGCGCGGCGAACGTGAAACCGCCGCCGGCGAAGCGACGGTCGACGCGCCGACGGTCGCGGCCTCGGGCCGCGTCGCGCTGCCGCCGCCCGAGTACGATTTGCCCGCCAGATCCGGACGCTACGGTTTGGGCCTGGACCTCGGCTGGAGCGGGCTCTCCTGGAAACTGAACGGTATCAGCAGTTCCAAACGGACTTTTTCTCCACAGGCCACGCTCTTCTTCCATACGACCCCAAACATGGAAGTTTTTCTTTCCGCCTCGCAAATGGCGGCTACGGATCGCTTCGGCGGCCAGGGCAAGATTCGCGCGGATATTCTGCAAATCGGCGCGGGCGTCGGCTACGCCATGCGCTGGTCGGAAATTGCCCGCCTGTGGCCCGTCGCGGGCGTCGGCGCGGGCTATTGCGTACTGGACGCCAAAATGAACGATACGAACGGCGACCGCCTGTCCGTCTCCGTGGACGACGGACTGAGCGGGCGCCTCTACGGCGGCGCGGAAGCCCTGGTGGCCAACAGCCTCTACGCCCGCATCGCCTTGGAACACGAAAGGCTGCTGAACACGTCGGACGCTTCCGTCGACGGTCGGCCGAGTCGTTTCGAGATGCAAGCCACCCGTCTCGTTTTAGGTCTGCGCGCCGCCTTCTAATCCAGCCCCACCCCATACATAAGGAGCCATTATGAACCGCCCAACGAAAGCTACACTGCATCAGTCGCCCCGGTCGCACGCGAATGTCCGTCCGCCGGCGGGGAGCGACACGCCCCGGCGAACATGGCGGGCGCGGATCGCGCTTTCCGGCAAAACCCTCGGGAAACTCATGCTGTGCGGAGCGGGAACCGGCATGGCTCTCGTCATCCTGGCGGGGAGCGGCTGCGCCGCTACCGGGACGGCCACGGTGGAAAAACGGGCGTTGACCTATCGCGTCAAGGCCAACGCCATGATTCTGGAAGACACTATTCGCATCACGGAAAGCCACGCGCAGAAGGTCAACGGGTTACTGAAGGTGCAGGTGCGCGGCGAAAACGCGACCGGCAAAACGCTGCGTTTCGAATACCGCTTCGTGTGGCTGGACTCCGGCGGGGTCGTGGCCGAAACCCCCACCTCGATCTGGAAGCCGATGCGTCTGGCGGCCGGCGAAACCGTGTTCCTGAACGGGATGGCCGCGACGCCCGATGCGGAAGATTTTCTCATGACATTGCGTTTAAAGTAGTCTGTCCCCGTACCCGAGGAGCCTCGTTATGAGCAGACATTTTGTACAGGCCGCGGCTCTGGCCGCCGCCGTTTCGGCCCTCTCGCTCGGCTGCCTGAGTCTGCGACGGCAGAGCGCCTATGCGCCCGCCGACGAAGAAGGCCTGGCCACTACGGGCGTGGACGTGCACGACTACCGCATCGCGGTGGAGCGGCTGACGGCCTCGATGCTGCGGCACGGGCTGAAGACCGAAGAGGGCCAGACGCCGGTCATCGCGTTCGGCCCCATCGAGAATCGCAGCCCCTATCGGGTTGAGACCCGTATGATCCACGAGGATGTGCGCATTGTCGTCATGAAATCCGGTCTGGCCCGCTTCACCACGGCCACCGATTTTGAAAAGGCCGGCGACGAATCGGGCGCCTTGTTCCAGCAACTGGAGTTCCAGAACCGTTCCGGACATGTGCGTCCCGACACGGCCAAGGCCTTCGGCAACATTGTGGGCGCCGACTACATTCTGTTCGGTCAGGTGTACGGCTTCGAGCAGAAGGGACGCGACGCGCGCGGCCGCAGAATCCGCGAGGTGAACTATCGCTTCACGCTGACACTGACAGACGTGGAAAGCGGCCTGGCCGTCTGGTCCGACACCGTGCCGATCCGCAAAAACATTCCACGCTAGATTCCGTTGTTGCGCCGTGAGAAAGCCATTGCCAACTGTCGCGCCGCCGCCCGGCGCCCCCGCGTTCGTCGGCGGCTCCCGCCGGTCGGGTCCGCGACGCCGCAACCTGTGGGGCGCGGGACTGACTCTGTTATGCGCCCTCGCGCAGACGGGCTGCGTCACAGGACGCTATGTGCGCGCGGCGCGGCGCGTACGCGGCCACAATGCGCACGCGGCCATCGAGTACATCGCCCTGGCGCAGGAGCGCAACCCCCATCACGGCGGGGCGCACGATACGCTGATCGACATTCTGCAAACGATTCCCTACGACCACGAGCAAACCGTGAAACGCCTGGAAGCCGCCGGCTCCTACGACCAGGCCGTGGCCGAATGCGACCGCATGATCGCGACCGACCATCTGGTGCGCTCGCTGCCCGGCGGCCAGTACAATCTGTACTATCGTCCCGAACAGCGCGCGGAACTGGCGCGAAAAGCCGCCGCGCAGTGGTATGAACGCGCGCGCGAACACCAGGCGGCGGGCCGCCTGCGCGAGGCCGTAACGGCCTACGACCGCTGTCTCGGGTTCCGCATGGATTTCGAGGAGGCCGCGACCCTGCGCGAAAACGCCATGGCCGGCGCGCGCACCCGCCTGTTCCTCGCGACGCCCGACCCCCGCGACCATCCGTACTGGGTCGCCGGCCTGCCACGCGCCATCGGCGTGGAGGCCACTCGCCATCGGCCGCGGTTTCTGCAGATCACGAACGAACGCGCGCGCGCCAACGCCGTCGGCACGCTGTCCGTGGATCAAGCGGAATTCTACGACAGCGGCTGGCATGGCCGCGAGGATTCCCGCACGGTCGTCACCGAGCGCATCGATCCGCAGAGCGGCAAAGCGCGACGTACGCGGCACCGGGCGCACTGGGTCGTGTACTCACGCGAAACGAGCTATACTCTCACCCTGCGCTTCTCCGTGGAAGCGGACGATCCCGAGCAGCCCGCCCCGGCGCAGACCTTTTCCCGCAACCGGCGAGAACACGGCTCCTACGTTCAATGGTCCGGCTCGCGCCTGGCGGTTCCCCCCCACATTCTGTATCTCAGCCGTTTTCCCGCCCCGGTCATGGACGAAGCGTCGCTGCGCCGTCCGCTGATCGAGGAGGCCACCCGGCACTTCGGCGAAACCCTTTTTCTGGCCTACAAATGAGAAACGCCTCGCATATCGGAACCACGCTGCGCGCCCTGGCGGGCGGACTGCTGACCGTCGGCGTCCTGTACGCCGCAGGCTGCGCTCCGCTGCGCATTGGACGCCCCGTCCCGCAAAGCGCGGTGCAGCGCATTCGACCCGGCTTCACGACCCGCGACGAAATCATCGCGCTGCTCGGCCGGCCCCTGCGCACCGTTCCCGGTGAAACCGGCGAAATATGGGTGTACCGTTTTCTGGACGGGCACGGCGCATCGCAGGAGCTGATCGTCTCCTTTTCCGCCGATCAGGTCGGAACCTTTTCCTACCGATGAACACGTCGATTCCCATACAACTGGAACTGCCTCTTGCCGCGGAGGCGCGCAGTCATGAAGAGTTGAGCGCCCTGCTGAACGAACCGTCCGCGCGCCGTACGCCGGTACCCGGGGTCCATCTCGTCCTGACCCGCAACCGCGCAACGATGATCAGTCTGCGCACGGACGCCGCCGGCGTACGGCGACTGCGCATGCACGAGGCCTTCGCCGCCGCTCCGCTCGCCTTGCTGCTCGACCTGCGCCACTACATTCGCACCCGCAACCGCGACGCCTGGCGCCGTGTGGCCGCCTTCGCGCGCGGCATCCGAACGCGCGCGCCCGCCGACAGGTCGCCCGCGCCGCGGGCCTCCGCCCGCGGCGCGCGCTACGACCTGGAAATCATACGGCGCGAAATCAACCGCCAATTCTTCAGCGGGCGCGTGGACTGCTCCATTGTCTGGGGACGGCGCCCGCCGCGCCGCCGACCGGGCGCCCGGTCGTGCCATCTGCGACTGGGCTCCTGGTGTCCGTCGCGCCGTCTGATCCGCGTGCATCCCTGCCTGGACCGCGAGACGGCGCCCGAGTTCTTCGTGCGCTTCATCGTGTACCATGAAATGCTGCATGCCGTCGTACCGCCCGTCCGGCAGGGAACCCGCACCGTCTTTCACACTCCCCAGTTCCGCGCGCTGGAAAAGCAATTTCCCCAATACGCCGCCGCCCGCGCTTTCGCCCGCGATGTCGAACGCCTGGCAACCCCCTCGCCATGACGCCGCAGCCTCGGGCCTGTCAACGCCGGCACGGGCGTCGCGCCCGCATTTGTAAACCCTGCTGCAGACAGGACCCCTGCGGCCTTTCCCGCGATGTCAAGAAGGCGGGCGCTATGAACCGTTCCGTTTCGGGCGATCTGTTTTTTTTGTGCGCAAAGGATGCGCTACCATGCAGCGTTCCCAGTCCGGAAGATAGAGGCACATGAGACTTTTGAAAAGCTTCCCGTGATTCGGGATGCGCAAATGCAACAGTTCGTGCACGATCGCATATTGCTGGAAGCTACGACTCTCGCCCAAAAGGTCTTCGCTGAAGCTGATCCATTTGCCGGGGGAGCACGAAGCCCACTTGCTTCGCATCTTTTGCACCCGGATCTGCGCTGGTCTCGCCTTCAGTCGATCAGCCCATTCGCGGACCTCGGCCTTGAACGCGTCCTTCTCTTCGTTCGTCGGACGTGTCTGACATGTCCGACCTGTCTGACAGAACAAACGGCGGGCGTTCATGTTGCCACCGCTCGCAAAAGCCGCTCCACCACGGCAAACATCCTGTCCTTGCCGACGAGAGGGAGCAGCGCTTTGTAAAGCTCGGCCTTGAGCTGGCGCAGTTCAGCGGCATTGTCCGCGTGATGGGGAAACCGTTCGAATATCGCGCCGATGACGACCGCCGTTCTTTTCGGCTGTGCGACATCTTCTTTCCTGAGCGTCCAGAAGAAGGAGAATGTCGTTTCGTCCAGATCCGTCTCCTGCTTCTGTTTCTGCGCATCCACAACTTCCCGAATCAGGGTCTCAATCTTTCTAAGGGCCGCTTCCGCCGTGTCCTGCCGCTCGTCGAAGGCATCCATGATCGCTTCCGCGCGATCCCCGATCGGTTTCAGGAACGGGTTACTGTCGCCATCCTCGAGCACGGTTTTTCGGATATTGTTGACGAGGTTGATGACCTTCGCCTTGTCCGGGCTGCCACTCTCTTTGATGGCATCCAGCGTTTTCTCGTCGATCTTGACCGCCGGCAACGTGGTTTCGAGTCCATAAGTTTGCGCCTTTTCGCGGACGAGCATTTCCGTCTTTCTGGCGATGTCGCCGTACAGCAGGGTTTTCTTTCGGAAGGCATTGCGGACAATCTGATACAGCAGGGACAGGCAGCCGAAGTCGTCAATGAAATCGTGCAGCATGGGCGACGGCGACAGGATTTCGTAAAGGGTCTCCATCTGCTTGTAGAGCTTGTAGAACGCCTCGCGCCGCTCTATCTCGGAAACGGTCTCCAGGGCTCTTTCGACCGTCTTGTCGTCCATCGGACCCTGACAAAGCTGCAGATATTCCCGTGCAGGCCCGCTCATCAGTTCGCTGAATTTGTCGAACAGGAGGTCGAGATCCTCGATGACCCCGCTCACGACATCCGAATCGAAGGCGAGCGCCTTTTCCAGTTTCTCGAAGACGCCGACAAAGTCGATCACCAGTCCGCAAGGCTTATGCGTTTCCGAATCGCGCTCGTAAGGCCGATTGACCCGCGCGATCGCCTGCAGCAAAACATGGTCGCGCATGGGCTTGTCGAGATACATGCAATACAGGACCGGCGCATCGAACCCGGTCAAGAGCTTGTCGGTGACAATAAAGATCTTCGGCAATGTATCGGCCTTGGGAAACAGTTTTCGGGCCTTCTTTTCCGCATCCGGCGCAACCTGATGTCGGTGAACGAGTGGACGCTTCTCGCTGTCACGCTGTGCCGACGTGTAGATCGGCAGCGTGTATTCCGGCGGCAAAACCTTGTCCAGCGCCTCCTTGTAGAGCGCGCACGCCTCGCGGTCGACGGCGACGAGGAAGGCTTTGTAGCCGAGAGGTTCCACATTCCTTGTGAAATGGTCGGCGACGAACGCCGCTACCTTTTCTATGCGATCATTGGCCTTCAGGAACGTCTTCAGGCGCATGGCACGGTCAAGAATCTTGTTCAGTTCGTCAATATCGCTCACGCCTTCGGCCTGGGCGAGATTTAGGAACTCCTCGTCCAACTGCCGGCGCGAGACGCGAATCTCGCCGGGAGCCAGCGCGTATTTCAGAGGCACGGTGGCGCCGTCGGCAATCGACTCCGCGATTGAATACTTGTCCAGATATCCCTGATCGTCTTCCTTGCCGAACGTCTTGAAGGTGCCCTTGCCGTACGCCGTCTTGTCGATAGGCGTGCCGGTGAAGCCGATCAGGGTCGCCTTCGGCAAGGCTCCCAGCAGGTAGTTCCCGAGATCGCCGCCCGTGGTCCGGTGCGCCTCGTCAACCAGCACGAAGATGTTTTCCCGCGTGTTGAGGTCTTTTGGGACGCCATCGAACTTATGGATCATGGACACGATCAGGCCGCGAAAATCGGAGGAGAGCAGCTCGCGCAGCTTCCGCTTGCTTGTCGCGTGTTCGATCGGGATGCCGTGCGCCTTTGCCTCGCCGAGAATGCGTTCCACCCACCCGGCAAGCTGGCCTTCCAGCTCGTTGCGGTCAATCATCAGGATGACGGTGGGGCGGCCGCCGTCCCGCCGGTCTGACCTGTCGGACTCGTCGGACTTGTCCGACAACCCCAGATCGCGCCACTGCGTCAACAACAGCCGGGCCGTTGATATCATTGTGAACGTCTTGCCCGAGCCCTGCGTGTGCCAGACGAGTCCCGTTGCGCGGACCGGGTCGGCGCACCGATTCAGGATGCGATCCACCGCCCGCGTCTGGTGCTGACGCAGGATCGTCTTATGCAGTTCATCCTCCTTATAGAAGAACAGAATCCACTCCTTCAGCATGGTCAGGAATCGTTGCCGGTCGAAAAAGGCTTTCACGCGGGATTCGAAAGACTCCATCCCTTTCGTGTCTTTCGCGTGTTTCGTGGTTGCTGCTCGCCATTGGAAAAGATTCTTGCGGTCGAGATTCCAGGTGGCGCCGTAGAGGAAATCGATCAGGTGCGTGATCGTGAAGACCTGGGGCGCGGTAAGCATTTCAGGGGTTTCGCGGTGATAGTCCCGGATTTGCATCAGGCCTTCCTCGATGCCTTTGGCCTTTGCGGCATTCTTGGTTTCCACGATGGCTACCGGGATGCCGTTGATCAGGAACATCGCATCCGCGCGGCGGGTTTCCTGCCCGTTCGTGTACTGCCACTCGTCGGTCACATGAAAGGCATTGCGCGCCCAGCCCTGTCCGGCTTTTCCCCCTTTTTCGTGTGTTGCGCGGTTCAATCCCTCGAAATCGACCACCGAGACATTGCGTTCCCGGTTCTCGTTCTCGTCATAGAGGCTTTGTTCGCCGCGCAGCCAGGCGAGGATGTCCGCATTGCCCTCGATCGTGTTCCGCACCGCCTCTATACGGCCCATCACGACCCCGACATTGTCCGCGGTAATCAACCCGGGATTCAGCTCAACCAGCTTCTCTTCCAGAATACGGTTGAACAGCGTCCCCCCTTCGCCTTTCCGCAGCGCCACCGCTTCCGTCCGCGGCACATACACCCACCCTGCCGCCTCCGCATAGCGGATCAGCGGTGTTTGGACGGTGGTTTGTTCTGTGGGCTTGGTCATTGCTGCTCCCGGCGCCGTTGTGTGCGGACGCGGTAGAGTCTTTCAGTGAAGCCGCCTTCTTCGACAAAGTCGCGCTCAAGCCGCTCGATCTGGCGTTTAAGCAGGAAAATGGCTTGGTTCGCCAGACATATGAGTGTGTTGGCATCCGTCTCGGGTGGCGTCTTGATAAGTTCGTAGGGGTCGAGACGATCTGCAACTGCTTTGTCTTTGCGCCAGTCGTTTTCGTCGGACGGGTTGGACTTGTTGGACGGGGGCTTTGGCACGGGGACGTGGGATCGAGGAATGATTTCTATATTTGCAAACCACGCGGCGGGAAATTCCTTGTAGCGGTGGCGCACGGCCAGCGCTTCGGGATCGTTCTTGTGCCACTGACGCAGGCGGCGTTGCCGCAGAAAGTCCTCGTAATCCAGCAGCAGCTCCTCGAGGCTGGCCTTGGCAACGTTGGTCAGCTTGAGTTCGGTCTTTTTCGAGGTGGCCGACGCCATGCTGCCTTCGGCGATATTCTGGCGACCGCTGCGCGCGGCCTGCATCATCTGGTCATGGGTGCGCGAGCGTTTGTCAATGAAGCGGTCGCAGAAGAAATAGGTGCCATCATAGAGAATCTCGGAGACTTGGAAGCTCTTGAGTTTGCGGTAGCCGCCATGGGCGGGAATGAGGCCGGGCCTCTCTCCTCTTTTGTCAGACAAGTCGGACGTGTCCGACACGTCCGACAGAAGCGAGCAGGCCACGCGCACATCTTTCACAATGCGGTTCAGCAAAGTGGCAACCGCTTGGGGATCATGCGGAATGCCTGGCGGGCAGGTGTTTTTGGAAAGCTTTGCGATCCAGTCGAGTTTGCGCAAAGCATCTTTGGTATGGCTGTGTTTACTCATCCCTCCACCTCCTTCACATCGATATCCAAATCCGCAACCCGAATATCACCGGTCATTAGTTTTTTGAGTGTCGTCTTGAAAAGATCTTGAAGGGCAGATTTCTTGGATTGGTGCATGCGGGCCTTTGCGTCAAGGCCATCCAAAGTAAGGGCAATAGCCTCTTGGTCTCTTTTGCATGGCAGCGCGACGGGGAAGTCAGCAATGATCTTAGCATTCAAATTGGCTTGCTGAGCACCGTGGCTTAGCGAACGGAGGCGGTCGTACGACCATGTTAAGTAAGCGTAAAGGAACGCGGCCTGGAGTTTACCCTCATCAGGCCGGAGCGCCGCACATGCCTGATTCGTTGCGGCCTCGATACCCAACCGGGCCACTTTTCCTCGGGTGATGCCTTGGCCGTACATGGCAAGAAGAAGCGTACCAGCTGGCAGCAACTTAGCTGCGCTGTTTTTCAGCCCCTCCTTTGTGATTTGCTCCTCCGTCGTCTCAATCCAACAGTAGTTGATCTCACCCGTCTTAACCCAGGGAATACTGCCGTTCTGCCAATACTGTTTGTTGGCCCGGCTTGGTGTCCCGCCTGCACCTATGTTAGCGATTTCACCCAACTTCACCACCTCCCAACTCTCCGGAATCTCGCCTATCTCCGTCATCTTGGTCTGCTCCCCGCGCAGGCCATGGGTGAAGAGGTGGTGCATGGTAGATTTCTTGAGATCGCGGAGCGACTGGATGATCTTGTCCTGTGCTGAAATTGCCTGCTGCAATTTCAGCAATACCGCCGCTATCTTCTTCTGTTCAGGGAGGGGAGGAAGTGGAATGGATTTTTCCTTGAGAATCCCATAGTGGCGGCTGTAGCCGCGGCTTGGAATGTCAAGAGAAGTGAGAGCATAATAAAAGTGTCGGGGATTAATATTGCTGCTCGGGCTTATCAGCTTCGTTCCGTCAGCGCCAAGTGCGAAGGGAAAGTCAATGTATTTGAAGAGCCGCGTGTGATCTCCAAACACAATGTACGGCAGGCCATCCTTCAGCACTGCCTCGGCTTTGTTCGTCCAACCCGCAATGAGGCCTTGCCCTTGGTCTACGATGGGATATTCGCCATCCGGCAAGTAGTTGCCCCTCTTGATTTGCCGGGCACGATCAACGCGCACTGGTTCAACGCACTCGGGAAAAGGTTTCACTTCCCATCCCGCCTTCATCGCATGCCTCCCTTGTTCGCCCAGCCGGATGATCGTCTGGACCGATGGGGCATTGATATTGTGTTGCCTGCAGCGGCCTTTGCGGTGGCGGTGTGTTTAGCGGTATGACAGTCGCGATCCCCTTGGGTGCAGGTGTCGCAGGCTTGGCTGCCCACGAGGGATTGGGCGCCCGCAAGGGGCGCCCTTACGGCGACACGCGGATCGCCCTTGCGTACGAGCCGCGCCAGCATGCCGCCTGGGCTCACGTGGGGCAGCCAGCGTTTTTCGGCGCATTCCAGCACGAAGCGGTTGCGTTGCTCGGCGGCGGCGAGATCGCCCGCGCGATCATGCATTTCGAGAATGAGCATGCGGTTGCCTTCGAGTGCGGGCAGCCAATCGGGCGGGATTCTCATGGTGTCAATGCCCCAGGCTGGGCAGCAGACGAGTTTCGGGCCGACCCGCCTGTCGCCCTCGCTCCGCAACAACGCGGCCAGAATGGCTTTTTCCGGCGGCGAATGGAATCCGCTCATGAAACAATGCTCGGCTCCGGCCGATCCGACGCGTTTCGTTGCCGCCGCCAACACGTTCGCCGGGCAGTTGCGCGAGCAGAGCACGGCTATTTTCTCGCGGTTCAACAGGGCCGGATTGCCGATCATGCGGAAGGATTGTCCTTCGTGGGTGGCATGCTGGACCAGCTTCCACGGATTCATGCGGATGTAATCGACGATGCGCCTTTCGGCCTCCGACGTGCGCACAATCATTTCGTAATAATTGCGGTGCCAGATGCGGATGTTCTTTGGCGGGGGAAAAAATGGGGCGGCCTGGGCGACAGGCGTGTCTTGGGCGACATGCGTGTCTTGGGCGACATGCGTGTCGCCCCTACGGATACTGCGGGATACGGCGGCTTTGAATGCGCCGATCACGTGACCCAATTCGGATTGGCCTTTTTCGATGCGAATCAATGCATGGAAATGATCAGGCATCACCACGAAATCGCCTGGGAATACATCATCGCGCAATTCCGCGCTTCGCCCCCACTCCTCCGCAATAATCTCCTGTACGGGCGACACGCATGTCGCCCCTTCTTCTCGCGACACGCATGTCGCCCCAGAAAAGGGCGGGAAGCTTCCTGCCCCTACGCCAAATGGATTGCCTTTGGCCCATTTAATGAATTCACGATGCGCGCAAATCGTCACAAAATATGTGCCGCCTCCGGCATAATCATGGCCTTTCATGCGGATGGATCGGCGGTGGTGGATGGCCGGATCAAAGGCGCTCATAGACCGCCCCCTTCTTCTTTCGCCATCCACTCTTTCGGGCAGTACACGTGTTTCCCGCTTGGCAGGCGCACTCGCTCGGGGAATAGGTGTTCGGCATAGGATTCAGCGCTCAAGGAGAAGGAGCCGGGCGCGATACGCGCGAGTTCATGATTCTTGCGGTTAAATGGAAAAGCGAAAATCAGGCGTTTTTTCGGGTAGAGGCGCTGGAAGGCGTGCACACACGGGCGGAGATCGGTGTCGCCGGTTACGAGCACGGCCACATCATACTCGTCTTGCGCCGCGCCCTCGAGAACAGCGCACGCGATGGCGACGTCCGTTTCCTTCTCTTCATGCGTGACGAACTGCTGACGGGTGTTGGTGTCCCATGAGTCCTTCCGCTTGAAATGGCTGGTCGAGACCGCTACACGGCTGGCAGTCAGTGCGCGTACATAGGCCTTGTGTCGGCGAATCTTGTCAGGAGCTATCTTGCCGAGATGCTCGGCATAGGCGGTGAAATAGCGAACCTGTGAAAGCACGGCTGTTGTGCCGACGAGATAGAGGCTTTCCCGGAAAAGACTGTTGATATCCAGCCACTTGACCGACCCCGTATTCAGCATGCGGCCCGCACGGCAAACGGAATGGTAAAGGTTAAATCCGTCAACAAAGAACGCGGTCCGCTGTGGCTTCGATGCGGTCATGCGGCCCTCCCGAAGCTGGAGGGAAAAAAGAATCCCGCGGGCCGTAACCCGCGGGGAGCCATGCGGCCCCGGATCCAGGTCCGGGGACCATCATGGGGATGATCGGAAACTACAATAGCAAAACCGAACGCTGCGTCAACAGCAAAAACCCGAAAGAATTGAACATGGACCGGTTTCGGTGTCATTGCCGCTTGAATCCCATCTTCGCAAATATCTTTTTCAGATCGGCGTCCACCTTCTTTGCCTGCTCATCCAGCCCGTCTTTGCCCCACAGCTCCTCGATAATCTCGGGGATTGGCCGGTATTCATCTTGCTCGCCGGTGTCTACATAGCGGGAGGGCGAGAGGTTGTAATCGCTTTCGGCGGCCTTCTCCCGGGTGATGACTTCGACGAAACCTTCGACGGGCCGGCCCTTGATGAACGCCTGGGCGATTTTCCTGACGCTCTCGTCGGAGATGTAGTTCTTCGGACGGCCTTTCATGAATTCCCGACTGGCGTTGACGAGAACGATCTTGCCTTGGCGCTGGGGCAGTTTGCGGCGGTTAAGCAAAACAATGATCCCGGCCGCGCTTGTGTTGTAAAAAAGGTTGTCGGGCAGGAGAACAACACCCTCGACCAGGTCGCGTTCCACGAACCATTTGCGGATGGTCTTTTCCCTGTCCTCGTTGCGGCTGCCGCTGCCGCGCGTGACAGCGCCGGTGTCCAGCACCACGGCGGCCCGGCCATTGTCCTTGAGGCAGGTCAATGTGTGTTGCAACCATGCCCAGTCCGCCTTCCCCGATGTGATGCCGCCATGTTCCTCGAAACGCCCGAAATCGTCTTTTTCATAGGTCGCCGTTTCGAAAGGCTGATTCCACATGGGATTGGCAACGACTATATCGAAGGACCGGAGACGGCCGTCCCGTGAACGGAACTTCGGATTGGTCATGGAATTGCCGCGGACGATTTCACCTTCCATGTCGTGAATGACCATGTTCATCCTGGCGATGGCATAGCTCGATCCGGTGAGTTCCTGGCCGTACAGTTTAAGGGGACGACTGATCTTGAGGTCGCGCTCGATCAGGGCCAACTCGCATTTGATCAGCAGGCCCGCCGATCCGCATGCGTAGTCATGAACTTCCTCGCCCTGGGAAGGCCGGATCATATAGGCCATAAGCCATCCGACCTCCGTGGGCGTAAAGAACTCTCCGGCACTCTGTCCCTGCCCTTCCGCGAACTTTCGGAGGAGGTATTCATAGCACCGCCCGAGGAAGTCCGGTTCGACATCGTACAATCCCAGTCGGTAACGGGAATCGGAAAGTGTTTCGATAATGCCGGCCAGCGCCGAATCGCTGATCTCTCTCTCGCCGTTCCGGGTCTCGTTGAAATCAACGATATCGATGACGCCGCTCAGATCCTTGCTGCGATCGCCTGCATTGGCTTTGACAATGGTTCGCATTGCGGTTGTAAGCTGTTCACCCAGCGACTTCGGTTTGCGATCTTGCGGCCAGTCGAACGGCTTGCGTCCGCTCACCACGGCCCAGCGAGCTTCGGGAGGGATGTAAAACCGGACAAGACTGGGGTCGGCCTCGATGATGGACAGGGCGGTTTCGCGGTCGCCGTAGGTCTCGGCCAGCCGCTCGACTTCGTCCTCGAAAACATCCGAAAGACGTTTCGCGAAAATCAACGGGAGAATATAGTCCTTGAACTTCGGGGCGTCCTTCTCGCCGCGGATCGAACAGGCGGCCGTCCACAGCATCTGTTCCATGGCTTTGGTCGTGAGAACATCGTCCCGAGAGGCCCGTCCCCGCTTGCGCCCATGAGCGGCGCCATTCACACCCTCCAACTCCATCTCGGACATCAGCTCGAAAATCGCCTGCTTGGCCTTTCCTCTCGGTACGCTGTGCCCGTTTTCCCAGCGGTTCAACGTTGAAAACGCTACGCCCAGCTTGGCGGCAAGGTCTTCCTGACTCAAGGCAAGCTTATTGCGCAACAGCTTCAAAATCTCCGGAATTTCCCTGTCATCCATGTCCCATCACCTCCATTTTAAAAAAGAACGCTATAGCATTTATAGCGTTGTGTCAAGATGTTTTTTGAATTCTTTTCTTTAAGTATGCCGTTGACTCCGGCGACCCCAATCAATAGTTTAAAAACATGAGCGATGCCGGAAAACAGGCAAAAGGAACCCTATGACCGATCCGATCTTGCGCTACGCCGCCCGCGCCTGCCTGCCGCTGCTTTTACTCGCGTCCGTCGGTTGCGGCGCCGAGTACCGCCGTCGGGAACTGGCACGGGAGACCTGGCCCGCCATGGGCGCCTTCCTGAGCGTAACGGTTCCTCCCGAACAGGCCGCTCAACTGCCCGACTACGCCCGACGCGGCCGCCAAATCTCAAACGAGATGGAAGAGCGTCTGAGCCGCTTTCGGCCCGCCAGCGAAATATCCCGCATCAACCGCGAGGCCGGCGGCCCACCGCTGCGGGTTTCCGCGGATACCGCGCGCCTTTTGACGATCGCATTGCGCGAGGCGCAGGCCGCCCGCGGCGCTTTCGACCCGACCGTCGCGCCGCTGGTCGAACTATGGGGCTTCGGCGGCAAGGCCCCCGTGACGGTTCCCGCGCCTGCGAAAATACGCGCGGCCCTGGCCGTGACGGGCTACTCCCACATCTATGTCGAAACCGAGGGGCCTTCGGCGCAACTGGGCCTGCCGGGCATGGCCCTGGATCTGGGCGGAATCGCCAAAGGCTACGCTGTCGACAGAGTATTCGAGGAAATGGCCGCGGCGGGCCGTCCGAATTTCATGGTCAATATGGCGGGCAACCTGCGCGTGATGGGCGGACCGGATGGACCGGGTCGCAAGGAACCGTGGAAGATCGGGGTGCGCAATCCGTTCGACGAATCGGAGATTCTCGGGGTGCTGCGTCTGACCGACGGCGCCGCCGTGGCCACTTCCGGCAATTACGAGCGTTTCGTCGAGATTGACGGAAAACGTTTCGCGCACATCGTGGATCCGCGTACGGGCCGGCCGGTAGCCGGCATGGCCGGGGTCACCGTCGTGGCCCCGAGCGCGACCGTCGCCGACGCCCTCTCCACCGCCCTGTACGTACTGGGTCCGCAGGAAGGCGCCGCCCTCCTGCGCACCCGTCCGGACTGCGAGGCCCTCTTCGTGCCCGACCGCCAGCCGCCGGAACTGTGGATCACCCCGGGCTTCGCCGCGCTCTTCACCCCGGATCGGGCCTGGACCGCAAACCTGAAAATCATCGAAAAACAATAAGTGTCTCTTGATTGTGCGGGGAGTTGGCGCTATGTTTCCCCGAATTGTATCGAAATCACGGGAGAGTTACCTATGAGAAAAATCAATAAGCGGTTTGCGCCGAAAATCTGCCTGCTCGCTTCGATCCTGGGGCCGAGTCTGGCCGGGCGCGTCCTGGCGGCCACCACCAACGGGGTCGCCGCGGCGGAAAGCGCGCTTCCCGCCCTGGCCTGGGAAGACACGATTCGCAGTGGCGGCTGGCCGATGTACGTGCTGGCGGGCCTCTCGATTCTGATGCTGGCCATGGTCCTCTATTTTCTGGCCATCCTGCGCCTGCGCCCGATTGCCGCTCCGGCACTGCGTCGGGAACTGCTGGAGAAAATCAGGAACGGCGATCTGGCCGAGGCGCGCCACGCCTGCGACTATCGCCGCTGCCCGCTTTCCAGCATCGTGCTGGCCGCCCTCAATTACCTGCGCAGCGTCGGCACGCCCGACCCGATGCTGCTCAAAGAGGTGGTGCAAGGCGAGGGCCAGCGCCAGGCCCTGGCCATCGAAGGTCAAATTCAGCATTTGCAGGATATTGCCGTCATTGCGCCCATGATCGGACTGCTCGGCACCGTGCTGGGCCTCCTGCGCGCCTTCAGTTCGCTGGCCCTCAACATAGCGCAGGCGCAGCCGGTCGTGCTGGCGGGCGGCATCTCCCAGGCCCTGGTAACCACGGCTTTCGGCCTGATTGTCGGTATCGCGGCCATGATTTTCCACGCCTACTTCAAACGCCGATCCGGCCATTTGATTTCCCACCTCGAACTGGCCGCCACCGAAGCGCTGACGGCCCTGTCCACCGGACAATGGAAACCGCGGCACGAGGAGTCCTTATGAATTTTCGGGATCCGAAAGCGCGCTCGCAGGCGGGGTTCCCGATGGCGCCTATGATCGACATCGCCTTTATTCTGCTCTCGTTTTTTATCGCCACCCAGATCTACGCGCGCTGGGAAAGAGAAATCGACGTGCGCCTGCCCACCGCCGAAAGCGGCAGCTCGCTGGACCGACTGCCCGGCGAAATCATCGTCAACGTCATGCCCGACGGCGCCTTCGTCGTCAACCGCAACGCCATGGACGAGGTCGCGCTGCGCGCATTCCTGCAAAAGCTGGCGGATCTCTTTAAGGGCCAGCCGATCGTCATTCGCGCCGACCGGCGCACGGCCTATGAACACGTGGTCAAGGTTCTGGATCTGTGCCGCCTGACCGACATCTGGAACATCCGTTTCGCCATCGACGCCGCGCCTGATCGTGCTGCGGCCGCCGCCGCACCGGCCGTCGGCGCCGCGCCCGACAACCCCCGCACCGCCTTGCCATGATCTCGTTCCGCCACAACATGGCGGCGCTCGCGTGCCGCGTCTTGATCGCGAGCGGGCTGATCGCGACGCTGACGGCCCCGCGCTGTCCGGCCTCCGAACTGACGGAGTCCGACCATCTGCAGTTCGCCAACGGACTGTATGCGCGTGGCATGGACGAAATGGCCATTGGCGAATACCGCCGCTTCCTGCAAGCCTTCCCGCAATCCAAACAGGCGGATGTCGCCCGCTTTCGCATGGGCCGCAGCCACGCCCGGCTCGGTCGCGCCCGGGAGGCGGAAGCGGAGTTCGCCGTCGTCTTTCGCCAATTCCCCCAAAGCGCTTTTCGCGCGCGGGCCGGCTACAGTCTGGCCCAGGCGCAACGCGCCGGCGGACGGCACCTGGAAGCCGCCAAAACGCTGCAGGATCTGATCGATCTGCCGCCCCCCCCCGACCTGGAAGCCACGGCCTGGTACGCTCTGGCCGACTCGCTCATGGAACTCGAGAATCTTCAGGCGGCCCTCAACACTTTCGAGCGGGTGCGCCGATCCTATCCCGACAGTCCAGTCTATTCCCTAACCCTCTTGCGTCTGGCCAACCTTTACGCCGCCGGCGAATTTTTCGATCTCGCCAAGGCCGACAAACTGTACGCCGCGCTGATCGCCAAGCCGCCTTCCGACCGGCTGGCCGCCGAGGCGCTCTTTCAACGTGCCGGCATGCATTACCGCCAAAAGACCTATACGCTCGCCGCCGACTCCTACCGGACGCTCTTGCAGCGCCATCCCCAGGACACCCGCGCCCGCGAAGCCCGCATCTACGCGGCCTGGTCGGCGCACCATGCCGGACTGCACGCCGAAGCCCTCAAACTGGCGGCCGCTCCACACGGCGAGCGCGCCGATGAATGGCTGTATCTCAAAGCCAACAGCGAACGGAGCCTTCTCCAATATGCCGAGGCCGTGCGCAGCTACGGGCAACTGCTCGAAAACCACCCCGCCTCGCCCTACGCCCCCGCCGCGCGCTTCGAAAGCGCATTGGCGTCCTACCGGGCCGGCCATTACGCCGACGCCATAGCGATGGGCGGCTCCGTCAAGGTCGCTCCCGCAATCGCCCGCGACCTGTACTGGCTTTTGGCCGAATCCCACGCGGCGCTCAAACAGGGCAACGAAGCCGTACAGTACTACCGACTGCTCCTTGATCGCTTTCCCGACAGCCCCGTGGCCGCCGATGCGGCCTACCGTCTGGCCCTCCATCTGCAGGAACGCGGTCATCGCAAAGAGGCCGTACGTTTTTTCAGGATGGTCGCCGAAAAATGGCCTCGAAACCCCTTCGCCCCTAACGCCCTGCTTGCCTCGGCCGAATGTCAAGCCGAGGACCGGCAACCGGAGGAAGCCCTGCGCGATCTGGTCGCCCTGCTGAAAGCCTACCCGCAACATGCGCTGGCCGAAAGCGCCCTGTACCGCAAAGCCCTGCATGAAATCCGGCTCAAACGCGACGCGGCGGCGCTGGCGACGCTCGCGACGCTGCTGGAGCGCTATCCGCAAACGAAGTTTCTGGCCGAAGCCAGTTACTGGCAAGGGCGAATTCTTAAGCAGGAAAACAAATCGAAAGAAGCCGAGGCCCGCTTCCGACAAGTTCTGGCCGCCAAGCCCGCGGACGCCCTGCAACGCGAAGCCGTCTTCCACCTGGCCCTGCTGCTGCTGGCGGATCCGCAGCGCCATGTCGAGGCCGCCAATCTCATGCAGCCGCTGGTCGGCGGCCGGGGCGCAACCAGCCTGACCCTCGACCACCTGCGCTGGCTTGCCGAATTCCGCTTCGAGCGCCAGGATTTCCAAGACAGTCTGTCCGCCGCCCAGGCGCTGGCGCAATCCGCTCCGCCCGGCGGCATGCGTCAGATCGGCTGGACCCTGGTCGGCCGCGCCCAGATCGCTCTGGACCAGTCCGCGAAAGCCCGGGCCGCCTTCGCGCGGGCTTTGCAAGAAAAGGCGCAAACCGCATTTCTGACGGAAGCCGCCTGGCGCCTGGGCGAACTGGCGCTGACCGCCCGACAATACAAGGAAGCCGCCCGACACTTCACTTTGGCGGCCGAAAGCGCGGAAGAAACGGATTTGGGCCGTTCCCTGCGCGCCCGTTCCTATGCGGGCCTGGGCCGTACCGCCCAGGCCGAAAACCGCCTGGAGGATGCCGCACGCTTTTTCATGAGTGTCGCCATTCTGTACGACGACCCGGAACTGACCCCCGAATGCCTGCATCAGGCCGCCCTTCTCTTTGAAAAACTCGAGCAGCCGGAGCGCGCCCGACAAGCCGCGCGCGAACTGGCGGAACGCTTCCCCGAGAGCCCGCAAGCCAAGAGCCGGAGCGCCCGCTCATGAAGGCCACGACCCTGGAACCCGATTCTGTCCAGCCGGAACGGCGCCATACCGCCGCCGCCGTCGTGGCCGTGCTGCTCTCCTTCGGCATTCATGCCCTGCTGCTCTGGCGCATGCCCCATGCGGAAATGCTCGGCCCGCGTGTTCTGCCGGAGGCGGCGGACGATCCCGCATGGATCGAACCCACGCAATTGTTCGAAATCATGCGTACGCCTGCGGATTCCCGGCCTGCGGCGGCGGCCGATGCGATCGCGCTCCCCGCCGCTCCCGACTGGACCCGTACCCTGGACGCACTGGCCCCCGCCCCGGAAACGACGGACGCGACCGCCACCCCGGCGATCGACGACACCTGGCTGGAGGATGGCGGCAAACCCCTAAACACTCCGCAATCGACTCCCGCCGCGGACACGTGGCAGCCGCGCCAGGAGATCGTGGCGATCGAGCGGAAAACCGTTCGCGACGAAGAGGCGGCCATCCCGCGGCAGACCATCGCCCGCATCGAGCGCGTCGGCGCCGCGCCGGACTTTGCGCCCCCCTTCGACCGGACTCGGGCCGGCGCGGGCCTGTCCGGCGGCGGTCGCGGCGGAAGCTTGCCGCCGGCCGCCATCCAGCGCGGCCCGG
>CAZYAW010000204.1:0-3000 GCA_964646045.1 uncultured Victivallales bacterium
GTGCGCCGCCTCCCCGCCCGCCCCCGTACACGCCAGCGTCGCGCGCCGCCCCGCGCGCGGCGCGGCCCGCCGCGCGGCCAGCGCAACGCCCAGCGTCCCGAGCCCGTCCGGACGGGCCGCCATCAGCTCCTCGATCTCGGCCCAGTGCCGGTCGAACCATTGCACGCCCCAGTGCGCCAGCGGCAGCAGCCCCCGATCGGTCAGCCTTTCGCGCAGCGCCACGCGGGCCGCGTCGTCCGCGCGCGGTTCGATCAGGGCTTCGATGACGGCTTCGCGCACCTGGTAGGCGGTGAGCGTCTCGGGCGCGAACTCCTCGGCGTCGGCCAGGCTTTCCTCCGGCCGCTCCAGTCGAATGCCCAGCGTCTGCTCGAAATAGTGGCGGGCGGGATTCTCGAAGAAACGTATCAGATCGTCCATCTCGACCGGATCGGGAACGGCCGTCGGCCCGACCGGCGCGGCGTCCCCGTCGCTCGGGGCGGCGGCGCCCGCGGCATGACGCAGGGCCCGCTGCCGGGCGGCCGCGCAGTTCTCGCGGGAATAGGAGAAAAGACTGGCGGCGGGATCGAAATAGTCCGCATGAAAAGCCTGCAGCTTGTGCGTCACGCGCCGCACGCGCGTCTCGCCGACAAAATCGAGCAGCTCGCGGATCAATACCGACGGCGCCAGCGCCGATCCGTCTTCGGCCGAGAAGCCGGTGTAGCTCACGTACAGCACGTCGCGGGCCGCCATCAGCGCTTCCAGAAAGGCGGCGCGATCCTCGATGCGCGGCGTGCGGTCGCAGCGCTTGCGCTGCACGCGCAGCAGATCGTAGGCCGGCCGATTGTCCTGCCGCGGAAAGGCGCTGTCGCCCATGCCCAGCAGACACATGGCCGCGCGCGGCGCGCTGCTGCCCGGACGCAGCGCGCTGAAAACCACCGCGTTGCCGTTCATGTCGTCCCCGCCCGTCGCGCCCTGCAGATGCGCCTGCAGGAAAGCGCGGACGGCTTCCATGCCCGTCGCCTCGTCCGTCGCCTCGCCCGCCAGCGCCGTCACGCGCAAGGCTTCGACCGCCTCGCGCACGGCGGCGATATCGCGGTAGGTCTCGTTGTCGCCCAGAAAGAAATCGTCCGTCACCCGGTTCAGTTCCTCGACCCACCGACTCAGCGGCATGGTCTGGCCGCACAGATCGGCCACCCCTTCCAGACGGTCGAAAAAGTCCGCCAGGCGGCCCAGCACGAGCGCGTCGTCGCCTTCGGCCCGATCGCAGGGACTGGGCGGCCGCCCGCTCGCGTCTTCGTCGCGCCCCAGCGCGTAGCCCTTGAGCAGACGGTCCAGCCCGTAGCGCCAGGAGGTGGCGGCGCTGAACTCCACCCGCGTTTCGCGCTTGCGGTGCTGCCGGTCGCGGCCCCAGCGTATGCCGGCGTCCGTCAGCCAGCGCTGGATCGTCGCCAGGTCGCCCGCCGCAATGCCCATGGCGTTGCGCAAACTGTCGCATTGCAGCAGTTCCATCAGATCGGAAGCCGTGAACCGGCTGTCCGCCAGATGCAGCAGCCGCAGAAAACCCTCGGCCGCGGCGCTCTCGCCGGCCCGGATGCGATCCGCAATGGCGTAAGGAATCGTTTCGTCGTCCTCTTCGCCGCGCGTCGCGAAAACGGACTCGATATACGGCGCGTACAGCGCCATGTCCGAGACCTGCACCTGTATCTGGCGCGGCTGCCATCCTTGGCGCGTACACCAGTCCAGAATGTGATCGCGCAGCGCCTCCACCTCCCGGCGCGGACTGTGGCACGCATGCACTTGTACGCTGGCGCAGCCGCCGCGCGGCAGGCCGGCGCCGCTCCCGAAGTCGGCGCGATTGGCCGCCACGCCGCTTTGCAGGGCCGCCAGCACGGTGCCGGCGGCGGACGGTGCTTCGTCGTCGCCGGCGCGCTCGCCCGGATCGCCTTCCGTCAAATCCAGCAGCTCGCCCAGCAGCTCGTGAATGCCGCGCCCCAGTCCGGCCAGCAGCGGATTGTCGAGCGCATGCAACGCGGGATCTTCGTCGGCGGCGTCGAGCCGCGCCGCACCCTCCTCGCGCGCGGCCCGCCCGGCGGACGGAACCGCGATCCAGTCGGTCGGGCTGGGATTGAACAGGTACAGATGCACGGGCAGAATCTCGCCCAGCGCCTGGAAAAAGACCTGATAGACGCGCGGCAGCATGGCCGGACAAAACACGTGGACCGCCGTATAGGTCTCCGCGATACGGCAGTCGCGCAGACGCTCGCCCATGCGGCGGAAGGCGGCCGGATACGTTTGCTCCCGCCGCACGCCCCGGGTCAGTTGCCGCCACAGTTCCGGCTCCCATTGCAGCGCCGCGGGAACCTCCTCGGCGCGGCCGCGCTCCCAGCGCGCCAGCATCTCCGGACGGTACACCATGTAGCTGTCGAAAACGGCCGCAATGCGGCCCGCAAGCTGAAAACGGCGCAACTCGAGACGTCCCGCATGGTTCCCGGCCGCGTTCAGAAACGTGCGCAACGGCTCCATAACGGGGTGGGGGGCTCGCATCGAGTCGCGCAGCCAAACGAAAATGCGCCAGCGCATGCTTTCAACCGCGAAAGGATGCGCGGCCGCCATGCGCCCGTCGGCGTCCGGCCGGTCCATGCGATACAGCCAGTCGTTGACAAACAAGTTCACCAGCGGAAAATCGCAATGGGTCAGAATGCGGGGCCCGGCCCCCCCGTCGGCCCCGTACAAATAGCGCTGCCGCAGCCAGGCCTGCAGAATGCGCGACGGCGTCACCACGCAGTCGCGGCGCGCCAGCACGGCCGCCGCATCGTCCGCCCGATACGCGCCCAGCTCCCGGAACAGCGCATCCCCCAGCGCCTCCAGCCGATTGTCGAACAAAACCCTCATCCTGGCATGCTCCCCGTCGCCGCACCCGAAACTCGCCAATCAATCTATCCCACCCCAACCCGTAAGTCAAACCGCAATCGCCAGCGCCCCCGTCAAAAACGTCAACAAGGTCAACAAGGTCAATAAGGT
>CAZYAW010000205.1:0-11025 GCA_964646045.1 uncultured Victivallales bacterium
AGGAAGCCTCGGTAAGTCGGCCATTCCTGGCTGACCCTCCAACGCCTCGGGGTCGGGCAGGAATGCCCGACCTACTTTTCGCTGCGAATTCAGCGTGCAACGTGAGTCTACCTGAGCCGTTACAACCAAACAGACGGGGCAGTCGAAACGGAGACGTTTACACCATGAACGGAAAAGGCCACAGGCGCGGCGCGGGGCGGTGGGCGGCGGGACTGCTGATCGGCGCCTTGACGCAGACGGCTCCGGCCGCCGACATCGAGGTCGAGCTGCGCGCGCAGCCGGAACGCGTCTATCGCGACCAGCACATTCAGCTTTTCTTCTCCGTGCGCACCCGCGACGTGCGGCTGGCCAATCAGATCCGACTGACCGGTCTGTTCGAAGACGGCCGACTGACCGTGGTACGCGAATTCCGCGAACTGGCCCCCGAGCGCCGCGTGGACGGTCTGGCTCTCCATGAAAACCGCCGTTTCGTATGCGTCGTCAGCGCCGCACAGAGCGGGCCGCTGGAGTTGCGGCCGGTCGTGCATCTCGGCAAACTGGAACAGCGTCCGTCGGCGTTCGGTCGGCGCTGGGTGGAAATGCCGGTCAAAGTGGCCGTCGATCCGCTGCGCCTGAACATTCTGCCGTTGCCGGAGCCGCCCGCCCATTTCTCCGGCGCCGTCGGCCAGTTCCGCTTCGAAATGCAGCCTTCCGCCACCACCGTGGCCGTAGGCGACCTGATTACCCTGCGTGCCAGCGTCAGCGGCACAGGCTCGCTGACCGACATCGCGCCCCCGCGCATCGACACGGCGCCCGGCTTTCGCGTGTACGATCCGCTGGCCGTCGCCGACACGCCGGCCGCGGACAGCCTGGTAACCGAACAGATACTGGTTCCGCGCAGCGAACGGGCCCAGGCGATTCCGGCCGTGTCCTTCGTGTATTTCGATCCGACCCGCGAACGCTACGTGACAGAGCAACGCGGTCCGTTCCCCTTGACCTTTCGGGAGCGTCCGCCAATCGCGCGCGACGATCCTTTCCGGCCGCCCCCGCCTGTGGCCGGCACGGCAGCGGCGGAGACGACGGAGCTTACGGAAGCATCCGCACCCCGTTGGCGTCGCCTGAGCGATCGACTGCGCGGTCGCACGCCCGCCACGACTCGTCGGGCGGTTCTGGCGCGCATCGCGCCCGCCGGCGCCGCCCTGGTCACTTTCCGCATCCCCGCCGACGTCGATCTGACGCAACTCGACACCCACAACGGCTGGAGCAAAGTCGAATACCACGCCAATCGCGGCTGGATCCCGAGCGACACCTTATCCCATTCAACTTCCTTTCGATCCCGATTCCGATAGCGACCCCGACCCCGATTTTGCTTCGCTAACACTCTTGTCTGCCAAAACGCCGCGCAAAACGCGGCTTTCACGGCGCCCCCGCTGCAGCCGGACGCCATTACGCAGATCGCCCCCGAGGGCGACCAGCCCGGCCGCAACCTGGTCTTTGTCTGGGATCAATCCGACCGCCGGGCAACCTGGTTCCGCTTGTGGGCGAGTCATCCCGACGGCGACGCCTGGCATGACAAGTGGTACCCGGCCACCCTGGACGATACAGCGGCGGTGGTGGTGGACAAGTGGACCCAGGCCGAGACATTCGACGTCGGCGCTCTGTCCGTCGGCGACTACCGCTGGTGGATCGCGGCCTGGAATGCCGAGACGGCGACGCTCGTGTGGTCGGATCGCGGCGACTTCTCGGTCCCGTAGGGGGCCGAGAGCATTGTAGCGCCGCGATTCGTCGCCGGATTAAGCCGGGTACAGTGTAACCGTTCACGGGGAGTTGCGGCCATGGTGACCCTGGGAACGCCAGGCTCCAGCCTGGCATCTTCAACCGTTGCTCTGCCAGGCAGTGGCGCCTGGCGTTCCCGGGGCATGGCAACTTCAGACTTCCTGACCTCGCAGAGGATTGGGACTGTTCTTCGGAAAATTGCCCATGACCCCGATCGCGCGCAGGTCGGCGTCGCCGCGCAGGGCGAGGTAGTCGATTGCGCGATCGACATCGTACACGCGTTCGCCGATCAGGGTACGCCCCAGCAGCAAGGCGTGCATGGCGGCGTCCTGGCACCCGGCCGGCGCCACCTGCCTTTGCTTCCGTTCGCGGCGCTCGCCGAACGAGCGTTGCTCCAGGCACAGCGCGGCGCCGCCGTCGAAAGCCAGGGCCAGGGCGGTCCGGGCCATGATCCAACGATGATTCTCACTGGGGGACAGTTTCAGTATGCGGTCCTTTCGTCGCGGCTCGTCTACCACACGGTCCGCACGGGCAGGCCCATTGCGGCCAGCTCCCGTTTGATAGCGCCGATCGTTTGCTCGCCGGAATGCAGAATGCCGGCGACGATCGCGGCGTCGGCCCGTCCTTCGCGGAACGCGGCGGCAATGTGGCCGGCATGGCCGGCCCCGCCGGAAGCCACCACCGGAATGCGCACGCTCTCGGCGATCATGCGGGTCAAACGCAGATCGTAGCCCGCGCGCGTGCCGTCGGCGTCCACGGAGTTGACGACGATTTCGCCCGCGCCCAGATCTTCGGCCTGCCGCGCCCAGTCGCGCGCGTCGCGGCCGGTTCTTTCGCGAAAGCCGCGCACGGTGATTTCGTAGCCGCTCGGCAACTTGGCGCTCGGCGCGGCGGCCACCGGATCCATGCCCAGCACGATGCACTGCGAACCGAAGGCGTCGGCGCCGGCGCGAATGATGTCCGGATTCGCTACGGCCAGCGAGTTGACGGAAACTTTCTCGGCGCCCGCCGCCAGCGCCCGGGCCATATCGTCGAGGCCGGCAATGCCGCCGCCCACGGCGAAGGGGATGCGAATGGACTCGGCGACCGCCCGCACCATCGCGAAGTCCATGGGGCGGCGCTCGGCGGAGGCGGTAATGTCGTAGAACACCAGTTCGTCGCAGCCCTCTTCGCAATAGCGCAAGGCCATGGCGACCGGATCGCCCAGATCCACGTTGTTCTGAAAGCGCACCCCTTTGGTGACGCGACGGTTGATAATGTCCAGGCAGGGTATGATGCGGCGCGTCAGCATGATGATCCGTCCCATTGGCAGAAATTTCGCAATAGAGTCAGTCCGATGCGTCCCGATTTTTCGGGATGAAACTGGGTGGCGACCAGATTGCCCGTCGCGATCATAGAAGCGAAAGCGACTCCCGCGTACTCGGTCTCGCCCACGGCGTGCTCGGGCCGGGCCGGAACCGGATAGAAGCTGTGGACGAAGTAGAACTCGCTTTCGTCGGGTATGTCGGCCATCAGCGGATGGGGGCGCCGTTGTCGTACGCTGTTCCAGCCCATGTGCGGGACCTTGTCGAACGGATCGGCGGGAAGGAAGCGGCGCACGTCGCCGGGGATCAGGCCGAGCCCGTCCACGCCGTCGTTTTCCGCGGAGCGGTCGAAGACGATCTGCGTGCCCAGACAAATGCCCAGAAACGGCGTGCCGCGCGCCACGGTCTCGCGCAGGGCCGGACCGAGGCCGAGGCGCTGAAGCGAATCCATGGCCGCGCGCGCCGCGCCGACGCCCGGGAAAACCACGCGCCGTGCCGCGAGGATTTGCGCGGGCTCGTTCGAGACGGTCGCCGGCTCGTGCAAGGCCGCGAAAGCCAGGCGCACGCTTGTCAGGTTGCCCGCGCCATAGTCCACGATCACCGTCATGATTCGTCTCCCAGATCCGGATAGGCCGTGCCCAGCAGCTTGGCCAGGGCCGCATGCAGGCGGGCGCGGCGTTCGCGCGCGAAGGTTCGCAGCTCGGCGGCGCGCGCGGCCGCCTCGCGCAACCCGGGATCGGCCAGACACGGCCGCCGGCAAACCTCGGTCGCCGCCTCGGCATCCGCCAGTTCGCCGAGGCGGGCCTTGACATGATCGTAGGCGTTGCGGAACGATTCGCCCTGTTGGACCCGTTCCAAAACGCGGTCGGTCGCGAAGACGTCGGGCGTGAACCCGCGCAACATGGCCGCGGCCCGCACTTCCAGGCGCGGCGTGGTAAAAGCCAGAATGCGCAAACAGTCGCAGGTCGTGTCGAGACCGACCATATAGGCTTCCTTGATCTCCTGCAAGTCGCGATTGTAGCCGCCCGGCAGGCCCTTGACCATGCTGGTCGCGGCCGTCGCGCAGCCGAGGACGCGTCCGGCCTTGGCGCGCACCAGCTCGTACACGTCCGGATTGTTTTTCTGCGGCATAATGCTGCTGCCGGTGGAGCACTCGCGCGGCAATGCGAAGTAGCCGAATTCCGGCATGCAGAAGAGGGTCATGTCCTCGGCCATGCGCGACAGCGTCAGCATGGTTTGCGCCAGGGCGGACAAGATGGCCGACTCGCATTTGCCGCGGGCGGTGGCGGCGTAGAGCACGTTGCGGATGGGCTCGCGGAATCCGAGGGCGGCGGTTGTGGCGTCCCGGTCGAGCGCCAGCGGCACGCCGTATCCGGCCGCCGAGCCCAGCGGGTTGCGGTCGTTCATCTCGAAGGCGGCCTTCAGCAGGTCGGCGTCGTCGAGCAGCCCTTCGGCGTAGGAGGCGAACCAGAGTCCGGCGGAAGACGGCATGGCGGGCTGCAGGTGGGTGCGGCCCACCATGGGGGTCGCGACGTGACGGCGGGCCATGTCCAGCAGCGCGTCGATGAGGGCCAGACTTTCGTCGAAGATGTCGAGCATGCGCATTTTGCCGTACAGTCGCAGATCGGTCGCCACCTGATCGTTGCGGCTGCGGGCGGTATGCACGCGGCGGCCCAGATCGCCCAGTTGCGCGGTCAGTACGCGCTCCACGGCCAGATGCACGTCCTGGTCGGCCGACCGGATACGAAAGGCGCCGCGGCGCCCGCGGCGCATAATGCGCAGCAGCGCGTCGGTCACCTGTCGCCGTTGCGCCGGAGGGAACAGACGCGGCCGCAAGGGCAGTTTGGCGAGCATGGCGACATGCGCCGCCGTGCCCAGGCAGTCGGCTTCCAGCAGCGCCAGATCCAGGACGGGATCCTTGCCGACGGTAAAGGCCAGAACAGCGGGATGAATGCGGCCCACAATCGTTTTTTTATGGCTCATGACGATCTTCCTCATTTCCCCCTGCCTCGTGGCGGGGTCGGGGCGGTCCGTAGGCCGCGTCCTTTACGTGTTGCATGCGGCGCCGCGCCGCCGCCAGTTGCGCGCGCAGCGCGGCCGACTTGCGGTCCTGCGCCAGGGCCTCCAGAAAAGCGATATACATTTTCGCGACGCCCTGGATCTCGTCTCCTCTTCCGGCGGCGGCAAAATTCAAATCGACGCTTTTGGACGATATAAACGTGCGTCTCCACGGCGTGGGTTGCGCTTCAATAAAATCGTCCCAGTTCCAGTTTTCAGGCGCGGAAAGGGATATGCCATAGTCGGCGGGAGAAAGCAACCATTCCCTTTCGAACCGCTCCGCGTTTTCCGGAAAAAAGCGACCCGCGAAACGGATGCGACGGTCTTCCGTGCGCAGCCAGGTCTCCCATTGTCTTTGCCAGTCGGTCGGCGACCCGACGCCGGGCAGAAGTCTGGCCGTCTGTGCGGCCGACAATGTTCGCCCAAAGGCCAGCTCCCGCAGCAGCGTTTCCATGGCGAGACCGGCGTCGGGGGCGGACAGCAGCCATTCCAGGAAGACGCCGTACGCCGCCCGGCGGCGCAGGTCGTTCCAATCGCCCGCCGGCAGCCCAGCCTCCCAGGCGCCCGGTTCGTCCAGCAGCGTGGCCAGCGGCGGCAGGCGGCCCAGGCGCCACTCGCCGCCAATGATCTGCATGTTGCGCAGGCGCGTATCGCGCGCCAGATTTTGCGACAACCCCTCCCACAGCCAGACCGGCAGGCTGTCCCGGCTTGACAACACGCCGTTCGCGGCAGGCAGAGATCGCTTGTATTTTTGCGCCGTCGCCAGCAGATGCCGGCGCAGCAGAACGCGGCACAACAGGGCCTGCAGGCGGCCGCTTTCCATTCTGGCCGGATTAACGACCCGCAGCGTATGCGCGATGCCCCCGCCCGTCCGGTATTCCTCGATGCGCACGTCGCCGTCCACCGTGTCCGCGCTCTCGCGAAAGACCATGGTCACGCTGCGCGCGCCGTGGCCGGACAAATCCGTCTTGAGCGCCGCCTCCAGCGCCGTGGCCAACGATTCGGCCCACTGGGCGGCATCATGATTTTTCAATCGGTCGGGACCGCTGACCACAAAGCGCCCGGAAGAACTGATGACGCTCGCGCTGCGCGTCGCATCGGACGCGCGGCTGTCGGGTCGGCGGGCGGGTCTGGACGCGGGCGCGTCCGCCGCCAGGGCCGCGCCGGCCGCGATCCATGCGGCCGGAAGAAGCCATGCGACGCGGCGTCGCGTCCGGTTTTGGCGGTTGCGCTTCATTTTCATGGGGCCGGCTCCGGTTGTTGTCGATCCAGCTTGAGCGCCAGATCGACGCGATGCGCAAGGAGCGGAAGCGTGCGGCGCTCGGCGTTGAGCACGACGGCGACTTCCTTGAGAATGCGGCCGGTCGCGGGATCCCAGTACTGCAAACGGTACGGGCCGTCGGCCACGATTTCCGGCACGGTCATTTGTCCTTCTCCGGAAAGGGAGAAGCGTTCGTCGTCCGCGCCGGTCGCCACGGCGGAATGGTTCCGTCGGTTGACCGCCTTGCAAAACAAATAGGCCCGCAAGCGGTTCTTGTTAAAGAGGGCCACGCCCTGCCGTGTCGAGAAATCGCCCTGTTCCTTTTCGGCGGGAAACACGGGGCGGAGCCTTTCCCACTGGTAGTCGGCGCCGCGGCGGTCCTCGCCCGCCATAAAGCGGGCCAACGCGTCGAAGCGCGGATACAGGTTGTGCTCGTCGACCAGGTTCCACCACCAGAATCCCGCCGCTCCGGCGCAACGGGTCATGGCCATGGTCCACAGGCCCGTGCGCAGTTCCGCCGTCAACTGACCCGCCGGACTGCCGTGGGGGTGACCGCCCCACTCTCCCACCATCAGCGGCTTCCGGC
The DNA here is from genome assembly GCA_964646045.1 of uncultured Victivallales bacterium. Lineage (GTDB taxonomy): Bacteria > Verrucomicrobiota > Kiritimatiellia > UBA8416 > SLMC01 > CAZYAW01. The sequence goes on from CAZYAW010000205.1 coordinate 6,965, forward strand.
GGGCGTGCCGGTCGTAGAGATCGGCGAAGGTGTAGATGACGTCGGCGACGCCGTCGCCGTGCTCGAAGCGGCCTGCGCGCCACCATTGAATCCAGGCCGTATAGGCGTTGTTGTGAACGATTTCCGCCTCCGGGCGCCCCCACAGTTCCGTTCCGTGTTGCGGCATGGAAAACTGGGCGGTGACCGGGTGCGGGTGCGCATCCGTTTCCCGCACGTAGCGCGCGGTTTCGGCCAGCCAGCGGACGACTTTGGGACGATGCTCGCGGCTGGCGAACGGCTGCGGAACCCAGGGGGCGTCGGGCATTTTCTCCCGGCCCCGAATGGCCCGATAATAGGCTTCCACCCATTCCGTCTCGGTCAATACGCCCCACCAGGCAATGGCGCGCGAATAGCCCCAGCGCGCAATCATGTAGCGCAGGCGGTTGCGATGTTCGCGCTGCGCCCGCTCGCTGTCGAAAAATTCCGTCGCATAGGACAGATAGCCGCCCGGGCGCGTATGGCGATTGAGCGGATTCCGTTCCCAGTCGGTGTCGACGCGCGAACTGATGGCGCCGTGGTGGAACGTTTCGAGATTGAGGTAGATGCCGTGTTCTTCGGCCAGCGTCATGAGACGATCCAGGCGCGCGGCATTGCCCTGATGGTAGTAGCCCAGTCCGTGGTAGCCCGCATGTTCCTCGTTCCACTCCAGACCCAGCCACCAGGGCGCCAGCCAGACGCGACCGAAATTCTGGCCGTGTTCCCGCATTTTGCGGAACCATTGATCGTAAACCTGCACGCCCAGCGCTTCGGCGCGCCGCGCGTTGGCGGCCACCGCCGCGCCCTGTTTGGCGGCGCGCTCGTCGCCCGGAGAGCGCAGGTTGTGACCGAGCGGAAAGAAGAAGTCGCCGCCGCTGAACTCGAAATAGCGCGGATCCCGTTCCGAAACGCGTACGAAGCCCGGCGCCCGACCCGGTACGCACTCGAATCGGCCCTGCGTTTCCGCCGTTTCCGAACCCGCTCGCAGCCGCAGCCGCCAACGGTGCCGGCCCACCTGCCAGGGCGCAAAACGCGCGCGCCAGGATGGTTCTTCCTTTTCTCGTGCCACCGTCTCGCGGCCGTCGCGTCTCACGAGACGCCACGGCTCGTAAAAGAAGGCCGGATGCCGCACCTCGCGTCCGTCGGGTCCCTCGACGATCAAGGTGGCTTCCACTTCGGTCGGATCGTACGGATTGGCAAACACGCGGTTGACCCGGAAGATCGCCTCGAACTTCTCGTATTGCGGGACGGGTTCGCTGTTGGCGCCGGTCCGTTCCACGGCCAGCGCCGCGCGTCGCGCCCGGCGGAACGTATAGGGGCCGCGCAGCGTCTCGTTGCGCAGGGCCACGGTTACGGGCTCGTCGTGGGCGGAGAAAAAACGCAGACCGAACTCGCGCACGTTCAGCCATTCGTACGGACCCGGATGTCGGTGCGGATTTTCGGCGCAGGTCCAGGCTTGCGGGTCGTCGAGAGCAAACGCCACGCGGTTCCAGGTTTCGCGATCCAGCGTGCGCAGCGGAGAATCGTAGATCTGCAGGCGGTCGGTGCGCGCGAAGGCCATGACTTTGAGATCGTCCTCGGGCGAACCCGGAGCCAGGATGTCCACCGCCAGTCCGGCCGCACCGGCCCAATGCCCGATCGGTCGCAGATCGGCGCGGACCGTATAGCTGAGTCCGCTGTCGTCTTGGCGGCTCGGCGCCGGGCGATCCGGCTCCCGCGCGCGAAGCGTGGCGCGGCGCGGCGGCGCCGGATCCGCGTGCCGCTGCGGCGCTTGTCGATCCGCTTGCAGGCGCGGGTCCAGGTCGGCAAAAAGTTCGAGCGGGGTTTGCCACTCACGCGCCGGCAGGCCGGGATTGTCGGACAGCAAGACCAGGTCCGGCGCGATTGCGCGCAGCTCGCGGGCCATGCGGCGCACCCATTCCGTAACGTGCGGCGCCTCTTCCGGCGCCTGCACGAGCAGACCGCAAACGGCCGCATGCGTGCCGAAGCGCGCCCAGAGATAGCGGGCCCGCTTGCGCAGGGCCTCATCCGCCGCCGGATCGCCCAGCAGGCGATAGGCCTTTTCGAGATGGCCGCCGCAGGACCGGTTGAAAGGGTGGCTCAGCCAATTGTACGTGCCGTGGCGCCGCAACTCGTCCGTACCGAAAAGCCGGACGGGGCGGGGCGGCCCGGAGGTCGCGTAGCGGTCGAGCTGTTGCTCCAGTTCCCAGGCCGCCTGCAGGTCGAATTCGCCCATACCCGTAAAGCGGCCCCATTCTGCGGTCCAGTCGAGGCGCACCGTCCAGGCGCGATCCGGCGCCGGATCCTGTTCGTGCGCCTGCCAGCGTTGGCCATCGGTCGTGAAAAGCGGCGCGTCAAGCGCCTGTGTGAAGCGAACGGCCGCGTCCTCTTCGCTGGCGGCGGCGGCGCGCTTGGGCTCGTTGTTTTCCGCGATCCGCACATCCCCGAGCGGTTCCGTCCACGTCCGCGCTTCGGCGGCGATGCGCAAATGCAGGCGGTAGCGACCGGGCTGCGGCGGTTTCCAGTTGGCCTGCCAGCGGGGTCGGCCCGTGGCGACCGGGGTCGCGCGCGCGGCGCCGGGCCGCTTGACCAGGCGGTAGTCCTGCGTCCAGAACGCCGGAACCGTCTGTTGTCCCGCCGGGCCGTCCGCCACTAGAGCGGCGTCGATGGCCGCCGCGCAAAACGGATCGCCGCGAAATCCGGGCACGTCGAAGCGCACCGGCGCGACGGCGCCCGGCGGCGCCTGTCGGGGCCACTGCGCGTTGGCCACGCGCAAGGGTTGCGGCCGGGCCGCGATCCAGCGCGGCGCTCCGATGCGCACTTGTCCAGCCGCTCCGTCGGGCGCCTGAATCTTGAGTCCCCATTCGCGCACCCAACGCAAGGCGTCGGGCGCCAGCGGACGGCGCGCATTGACGCTGTGCAAGGTGGCCCGTGTTTCGTCCAGTTCGATGCGCAGCGTTTGGCGCGTACCGTCCAGCAGCAGTCCGTATTGCGTCTGAAAGAACATATCCTGCTTGTTCTGCAGAAAAAAGTAGAGCCGCACGGGCCCGGGCGGACCGCTGCGAGCCAGAAGCCGGACGTCCATCTCGACGGCGTCGAACGGGCGCCAATCGTCGTTCGCGGTCCGGCGCCGTTCCGTTGCGTTCGGCGCCTGCCAGGTCCAGTCGGCCGGCGTGTCGCTTGCGGCCGCCATCGCGGCGGCCCACGCCGCGCAGAGCGCGACCGGCCAGGCCGCCCGGGTCAATAGACGAGATGTAGATATTCTGTTTCGCATGTCGAATCGGGTCTTGCGATGTCGCCCGGTGTCAAAAGCAGTAAATCTGACATGAAAGCGCCCGTCATACAAGGGCAAAAGGCGCGCAGCGCGGCCGGTTTAACATCCCTGGTTCCCGGGGAGGGAAGTGCGCCCTGCTCGGCGACCTTTCAGATCAAGAGTTTTGGCCACGAAAAGTCACGAAAAGCGGAGCTTTCTTTCGTGTTTCCGACCCCTTCGTGGCGGTAACTTGTCTCTGATAACAATGTCCACCAGCCAACCAGCCGTCGCCTGCGGCTATGGCGAGGCACAGCAAGGAATATCCAATATCCAAGGCAAATACACAAAAAAATTTGGTCGGTTGGAAATTCCTTTGTGAAACAACCTCGTTGGATATTGGATATTCAGTTCCTTGAAAAACCTGATGGAGCCTGCGAAATCACGAGGCCCGACTGATTATAACCGCCGCCCTTGCTCGATTACCCTTACCCGACCCGTATACCGTCTATCGCCGTCGCCGCAGCGACTGGACCGCCGGCATGGCGATCTCGCACCCGCCACCGCATTGCGCTCGCACGAAGCTATTGGTTTCGTAAAGAATGAAGCCTTGGAACCGGCCGTCATCGCGGATGCGGCGGAATTCGTCGGCCAGGGTATCGGCACGAACATAGCGGTTCACCGCCATGGGCAGCCCCTTGGATCGGCATCGCTCAATCATCTCGCGGGCGATCTCATCCTCGTAAAGGCAGTCAAACGGGAAGTGGTAGAAGCGCAGGATGGCTTCGTCCATCAG
>CAZYAW010000206.1:0-13104 GCA_964646045.1 uncultured Victivallales bacterium
CGAAGGGCCGCAAGAATTCCGCTCGGACTTTTTCGGCTTCCCGCTTCGATGTCGCTCCGGTTGACTTGACAATCGTTTTTCCGTCAATGACAAGTTGAACATACCACGTCCCTTTTTTGCCGCGTTGGAACAGATAGCCCTTGCGTTTCATGTTGCGGCCTCCGTGGTTTTGTTTTACCTTTCACTTGATTTCATGTTTACGGCGCAAAACTACGGGATTCGGCGAAAGAAAGCAATCAATAAACAAACAAATCCTTTTTAAGGCTTGGTATCATTGAACTGGATTCGGATTTCTAATCCGACGGTCGTAGGTTCGAATCCTGCCTGGGGCGCCGGTCAAGTCCCTTTGCGAAAGGAGATTCTCATGGGCGTGGAAACTGAAAGCCTGGTGATCCTGGCGCCGGGCTTCGAGGAAATCGAGGCCGTGACCATCGCGGACGTGTTGCGGCGCGCGCAGATCCCGACCGCCCTGGTGGCGTTAAGCGGGTCGGGCGCGGTACTGGGCGCCCACGGCATCGCGATACAGACCGACCGCCCCTTGCGCGAGGCGGAAGCGGAACAGTGCGCCATGACGATTCTGCCCGGCGGCATGCCGGGTTCGCGCCATTTGGCGGAAAACGCGCTCCTGCGGCGCGTGCTGCAAGCCAGGGTCGCCCAAAACCGCTGGGTGGCGGCGCTGTGCGCGGCGCCGCTGGCGCTGCAAAGCGCCGGCCTGCTGAAAGACCGCCGCATGACCTGCTATCCGTCCCTCACGGAATATTTCCCCGCCAGCCGTTACGAGTCCGCCGCCGTCGTGCGCGACGACCCGATCATCACCGGCAGCGGACCCGGCGCCGCATTGCGTTTCGCTCTGGAACTGGCGCGGGCGCTGGGCAAAACAACCGAGGCCGATCAACTGCACGCCGACATGCTGGTCGAAGCCTTTGCATGAGCGACCAGGCGCCGGCACAACCTCCTGCGATACGGGCGGTTGGTCCGTTGGACATGAGCGGGACCCGACTTCGCGAAGTCGCTTCGTCGGGCAGGCGGCCCATGTCACCATGGGTTTTGCCAGAGCCTCACGGACAAGCGGCCCGGGCCGCGCGCGCAGGATCGGGGTTTTGCGTGATCTCCATCTCGAGCGACGTCCCCAGCCCGCGGTATCGCTCGCCATGGCAGGTGACAATCAGTATCTGCACCTGACGCGCGATGTTGCCGATGAAATCCAGGACGTTCTCCTGCCGAGCGGCGTCGGTATTGACGAGCACGTCGTCGAGAATCAGAAGTTGCGGGCCGGTCTTGGCCAGTTCCAGGGCGACGGCGGCGCGCAGGGCCAACAGCAACTGTTCGCGCGCGCCCTGGGAGAGTTGATCGAAAGCGTAGGTCTCTCCGCGTGTTCGGCCGATCCCCGCCACATGCAGGTTCTCGTCGAGGAAGACGCGACGGCTATGGTCGCCCGTGATCTCCGCAAAAGCGGCGCCGAGTTGGTCTTCCAGCGGTTTCAATACGGCGCTCACGACCGCTTTCCTGCGGTAGTCGATCAGTCCGGCCAGGAACCGGGCGGCCAGCGCATGATCCTGCATGCGCACGCATTCGGCTTCGGCGACGACGAGCGACTCCTGGAGCCTGGTCTCGCGACTGTACAACCCCTGCGAACCGGCCTGTTCCAGCAGCGTTTCGAGTTTCCGGGTTGTCTGCTGAAGACTCCGGTGCTCCCGGGCCGCCTGCTCGACCGCTTTCAGCGCACGCTCGTGCCGCGCGGCGAGCTTCTCCCAGTCCGGCGGCATCTTCCTGCGAGCCACGGCCAGACGGGCCTGCGCTTCGACAAAGACGCTCTGGGCGCTGTCCTGCGCGTGACCGACGCCGTCGGGATAACGGCCGGCAATGGTGCCGATACGCGATTGCAGCGCCGCGATCCGGTTCTTGCTGTCGTTCCCTTCGGCAGCCGCGGCGGAACGCGCCGCGCCGCAGGCGGCGAGGCGTCGGTTTTCCGTCTCGATGGAATCTTGCAGGGCGGTCCATGCAGCCTCGTCCGCCTCGAGCGCGGTACGGATGGCGGCCAGGGCGGCTTTCCACTCGGTTTGCGACAAAGCCGCTTCCGCCGGACTGAGGCCCAGTTGCGCGCGCGCTTTCTCAACCTCGGCCCGAGTCCTGTCGACGGCTGCCGCCAGGCCGCTCGAATCGTCCCAATTTTCGAGCCGTTCGGCCAGGCGCCCTTCGGCGGCCTTGATCTCCCGATCCAGATCCTTGATTTGCTCGACGATGGCGCGGGCGCTGTCCAGAGAGGAAACGCCGGCATTCTTGAGTTCCGTCTCCCATGCGGACCGGCTCTCCCCGATTCGGCGCTCCATCTCGGCAGCCTCCTGCGCGCCGCTGGCGATGCGCAGCGATCCCCATCCGGGCAAGTCGAGACGGAGCGAGCGCGGAGCGGTGACCGTCGCCGTCTGGCCGGCCGCAATGTCCAGGGACGCCCGTCGCCCGTCGCGGTCGGAAACGATGGCGGCATCCTGAGCGGGCGTGATCGCGACACGCAGCCCCGCGGATTCCGCCCGAATGGCCAGTTCGCGGACTTCCCGCTCCCGTTGCTCGAGCTTTGTCACCTGTCGTTTTGACACGTCCGGCAAGCCGGCCCGCTCGCGACGCAGTCGGTCGACCGCTTGCTGCTGCGTATGAACGGCGGCCCGTTGCCGCCGCAAGGCGTCCAGAGCGTGCTCCGACGCGCGCAAGCCGTGTATCTCGCGCATGCGCGACTCCCGCCGGCGCGCGAGGTCGAGTTTCGTCTGCAGCGACTTGGCGTCTTCCTGCCGGACGGCCAGCGCCTGGCGAGCGGCTTTCTCCGCTTCGTCCGCACGGCTTTCCCGGGCCTGGCGCACAGCCAGATCCTTTTCCGCCTTCTCCAGTTCCACCTTCGCCTCGTCGAGCGTCTTCTTCTCCCTGGCGACTTCGTTCAGTCGCTCTCGGGCGTTGTCGAAATCGCCTTGAAAGCGCTCCAAGTCCTTCTGGAGAAGCTCCACCGCCTTCTGGGCCGCCGTCAGGGCCCCGGCCTGTTCCTCCGCTTCGCTCCTTTCGCGCGCCCGCACCGCCAACTCTTCGCGCCGTTGCCGAAGTTCCTGCGCCTGATTTTCGATCTCCTCCATTTTGTCGCGGACCGCGGCCAGCTCGGACGCCAGACGCTCGCGCGTTTGCTGCGCCTGTTGCAGCGGACTGTTCTTGGCGAGGCGTCCGGTGGCCGTGAATTGGCTCTCTTGCAGCTCCCGGAAGCGGTCGGCGAGGCGCTCGACAAGCGGGTCGATCGGCACTTGCGCCAGGCCGGCGCGAATGCGCGCGCCCGCATGGTCGTCCCAGGCGGGCCAGTCGGCGCCTTCGCCCTGACGCGCCCAGAGATAGCGCAGGAGCCCCCAATGCTCGGCCTTGCTCGCCCCGCGTCCGGTTTTCGCACCGCCGATCAGTTCCAGGACTTTCGTGTCGGCCGCGTCGCCGTCGGCAACGGTCCGCCACTCCCCGCCGCGATCCCGACTGAGCACGCTGGCCGGGGCATGGAGAAAGGTCTTATGGATTCTGAAGCGGCCTTCGGGCGCGGTGAAAACGACGGTCACATCCGGAGCCAGACTGGTTCCCGCCGGACGCAGGCGTTCCATGGCGTCCCCGGTAACGGTGTGCCGGTCGAACAGCGCGCGCGCGGCCGCCATCAACAGAGTCGTCTTCCCGGCTTCGTTGCGGGCCGCCAACACGTTGAGCCCCTCGGCCAGCGGCCCGACGGTCACGCCGTCGATGAACGGCCCCGTATTCCGCACGGTTATGCTTTCGAGTTTCACGCGGCGCCTCCCCGGCCCGCCTGGCCGACTTCGGCCGTCAGCAGCGCCGTCATGGCCTCGAAGGCGCCCGCGCGCAAATGGTCCGCCTCGATTTTCAACTCGGCGCAAAGGGCCTGAAACTCGCCCAGCGTCAGCTCGTCCAGACCGGCGCGGTCGATCATCGGACGGGATCCGGTTTGGAACAGCCGGGCGCGTTCGACGTCGACAGCGATCTGCGCCAGCAGAGGATGTTCCTGAAGATACGACTTCCACAGGGGGGCGGACAGCGTGGTCGCCGTTCGGTCGTCGACCAGCGTAACGGCGTAGTCCGCAGTGGCCCGGGCCAGCGCCGCCGCGAGCAGGTCGCGCTGTTCCGGGGAAATCGGGCCCACGAGTTCCATACGCAGGACGGTAGAGGCGGGCGAGGTCTCGTTCCCCGCCAGGGCGGCGGCGAGAGTCTCGAAGGTCGGTTGCCGATCAAGAAGATCCACGGTGACCGAGCGCCAGGAGAGAGTTGCGCTGTCGAGGCGCGCGACCACGGGCTTTTGACCGGGCGCGGCGATCTCCACCAACGAAACCGACCCCGCATTCCGACTGAAATCGTCCGGTTCGGGTGTGCCGGACATGGCCAGCCGACCGTCGTCGTAGGCTTGCGGCTTGTGCCAGTGACCGAGCGCAAGATAGTCCAGTCCGGCGCGGGTCGCCGCATCGAGAGCGATCGGCTGATCGTTGGGCTGGTGTTTGCCCTCGATCGCCAGGGCGCCGTGCGTCATGCCGATCTTGATTCCGTCCGGCGCAACCTGCGCCGCCATCTCGACTAGGGGCAGCGACGGATCTTTCGCGGAAATCTTCTGCGTAATGGGGACGGGCAGGATTACGGCGTCGGCGATCGGCACGGGGTCGCGCGATACGCACACCGTCACGTGGGCGGGCGCATTCGCGAACGGCTGACGCATCCAGACGCAACCCGGACCGACAAGCGGATCGTGATTGCCGGGCAGAATCACCACCGGGATTTCGGGGCGGGCCGCCAGAACGGCAAAAGCTTCCTCGACCACGCTGTTCGCGATTTGGTTGCTTTCGAACATGTCTCCGGCAATCAGAACGGCGTCCACGGCATTCTCGCGCGCGATTTCGAGGATGCGCCCGAGGGTCGTGAGGCGGGCCGCCCGCAGGAGGCCGGCCTTCGCGCCGAACTGCGTGAAGCGCGCTCCGATCTGAAGATCGGCCGTATGGAGAAACTTCATCGGTCCGCACCTTTTCTCTGTCCGCCTGCCGCGGCTGTAGAAATCTCTACCGCTTCAGGCGCGCGGTTTTCCGGATGCGCGCGTGAACGAAGAACTGGCGGATTCGCTTTCGAGGGGCGTTTCGGGCAGGTACGGCTTGGCGAAGGCCGTGTGAAAGTCGTATCCGTTCGCGAAATCCTGGCGCTGGTCGCGATCGGTTCGCCCCAGAATGCCGGCTTCCACCAGATTGAAAACAATATGACCGAAGTCTTCGCTGCACGTGACGCCCCAGGCGCCGAGCAGCGTCAGCGCCATCGGACCGTACTCCATCAGCGCATACGAGCGGATGCCTTCCAGCAACTCCTGCCCGGTCACGTGACGCCGTTCGCCCTCGGCGGGCTTTTTGAGCGTACGCGAAGTATGTTCCAGCGCTTCCCGCAGAAAAAAATAGGATTCGGCGTCGTAGCGCGGATCCCGTTCACGAATGCGCTCCACGATTTCGGCAAAGGCTTCCTCGTGCATCAGCGGTCTTCCTTTCCCAAGGCGCGCCGAATCGGATCGGCGTAGCGCTCCATTTCATCCGCGCCATCGTATTGACAGGGCGTCCAGTTGAAGGAATGGCCGTCGTGCGCGAAGCGGGGGATCACGTGAAAATGAATGTGGGGCACGATCTGCCCCGCGCATTTCCCGTTGGCCTGCGCCACATTGACCCCGTCGGCGCCGAGTCCTTCCATTTGGGCGCGGGCCACGCGCTGCACGGCCGCAATCAGCTTGCACAGCAAATCCGGCGGCGTGCAGGTGATCGGGTCGCAGTGCCGCTTGGGAACCACCAGCGTATGGCCCTTGACCACCGGCCCGATATCCATGAAGGCCAGTAAATCCGTATCTTCAAATACGCGGGTGCAGGGCAGTTCGCCCTCGATGATTCTACAAAACACGCAGTCTGTGGACGGCATCGCGCCTCCCTTCGGGACAGAACAAAAAACTGTTGTATTTCCTGGAGCCGTACGGTAGTGTTTCGTTCGATGAAAGTAAAGGCCCGAATTAATATCGGCGAGAAACCGGAAGGAGGATTCCATGAATAACAAGGCGATGCGAATCGTGGCGGCGGTCGTGCTCTGGGGGTCGGCGCCACTGGCGGAGGCCTCGCCGGCGGGCGTGTCGCTCAAGCTCAATACGCTGGGCGTGGGCGCCGATCTGACCGTGAATCTCGGAACGTACCTTAACCTGCGCGGCGGATTCAACTACGGTCAGTTCGATACCACCGTGCTAATGGACGAAGCCACCGTCATCGGCTCGCTGCACTGGCGCACCATTCCCCTGCTGCTCGACTATCATCCGACGGGCGGCGGCTTCCGTATTTCGGGCGGGGGCATGATCAATGACAACCGCGTCGCGCTGTCGGCCGACCCCAACGAGCCTCTGGAACTGCAGGGCACCGACTACAGCGTGGACCGGCTGGAGGGCAGCGTGCGGTTCAATCGTTTTTCGCCCTATCTCGGAATCGGTTTCGGCAACGCGACGGGAGACGGACGCGTGCATTTCGCCTGCGATTTCGGCGTCATGATGCATGGCGCACCCCGCGTCGAGGCCCGCGTGGAGGCCAGCCTGCCGCCGGATCTGCAGGCGCAACTCGAACGCGATCTGCAAAGGGAAGTGGAAGAATTCGAGGACGACATCGCCGCCTGGAAGTTCTACCCCGTAGTCTCGCTGGGCTTCTCCGTCTCGTTCTGAGTTCCGGTTGCCGGTCGAAATCCGGCTGGATTGGGATACGGAACAGGCCCTTGCCTGTTTTATCAATACACAAACTGAACCCGTATCGCCGTCGTGTCCGCCATAGCGCGAAAGCCGAAGGCGAAAGCTTCTTGGCGTGGGCGGAAGCATGCGCCATGCCAGTTTATCACACAAGCCGGGAGATTGCGCCACACTGATTCATCCAGGCGGAGGTTCGGACTTACAGCGGTCGGCCGCCGCGGGTCAGCGCCAGCAGCGGACTGGGCCGCATGGTCACGGCGCGGGCGGGGCATACTTCGTGGCAACAACAGCAGCCCACGCAAAGGCGGCCCTGCAGGGCCGGGGTTCCACCCCGCTCCGGCAACGACAGCGCAGCGGCCGGGCAGGCCGCCACGCACCGTCCGCAGCGCACGCAGGCATCGGAAAAGGAAGGACGTATCCACAACGCCCGGCCGATCAGTTTAATCAGCGGGCCGGGAATCATCTGACCGCGAAACGTGGAAGGTACGCGCACGGGCCGGGTCAGCAAAGCGTCTGGATCTTCACCCGTCGTTTGCGCGTAGGGCGTCCGGCCCTTGCCGAGGCAGGGGCGCAAATAGGGTACAACTTGCGGGCGTATGCCCAGGATCCGACACAAGACCATATCCAACGCGACCGGATCGGCCGCGGCCGCCAGGAAGCCCATGGCACAGGGCGCGCCGCCCGACGGTCCGTCGCCGTCCATCCCCACCACGGCATCGGCCAGCGTCAGGGCGGGGCGGGTCTTGCGGCATATTTCCAGAACCAGCCGGCCGAACCGACGCGGCCGCGGATAAGTTTTGTGCAGCAGCGTCTTGTAAAAACCCGGCACCGTACCGTACATGTTCTTGACGCCCGCCGTCAGAATCGTCAGCACATGAGTCTTGACTTTCGGCAGATTGACAATGACATCGGCTTCCAGCACCGGCTTGGCCACGGTAAACGCATAGCCGCCGCTCCGGACCTGAACGGCTCCGGCCTTCTCCAGGTTGACCAGCGGTACGTTTTCCTCTGCGCAAAGCGCCTGAAAACCGGTTTTGCGCCAAACCTTTTCCAGTTTGGTCACGCTGTTCGGACTGTCGGCGACCCACGGCCGTGCTCCGACTTGTTTCAGCGCGCGAATCACCGCCCGCGCCAGTTCCGGATGGGTGGTAACCCCATCCTCGGGCGCCCGATCCGTCAGCAGATTCGGCTTGATCAGCGCCGATTGACCGGGCCGTGCAAAAGCCGACCAGCCGCCCAGCGGCGCCAGCGCCGCAGCCACGGCAGCGGCCATGGTATGCGGCGCATAGTCGGCGCATCGCACCAGCGAGACCGTTCGCGCGGCTTCCTCACCGTTGTGGGCGTTAGCGTTCATTTCCATTGTTCCCACACATAAGGCGCCACCGCACTGACGCCAATGGCGAGCAGCAACAGGTAGGCCACTGTGCGCAGTCTTTCTCGGGACATGCGATTTCCCAAAGACAATCCGACCCGGCTGCATCCGTACACCAGCGGCGAAAAGAGCGCGCCCAGCGCCACGCTGCGCAGCATGCCGATCCCGAAGGTCCAATGGAGCAGAACGATCTGGATGGTATTGGCCACCAGATAGACGGAAAAGAGGAAGGCGCGCGTTTTTTGCGAGGTCCAGCCGTGTCGGGCCATCGCCCATAGCACCAGCGGCGGACCGCCCATGCCCACCAGGCCCGAAAGCAGACCGCTCGTCGTAAAAGCCAGCGTCGCCCAGCCCCATCGGATGGATTCCGCTTGGCGCGGCTTCCAGAAATATTGCGCCGCCACCAGCAGGCACAGCAACGCGCCGACCGTCACCCGTATGCGTGTCGGATCAAGACCTACCAGCAACTTCATGCCGTAGACGCCCGCCAGCAGACCGACCACTCGCATGGCGGTACAGATCAAAGACAGGCGCCACGGCGTGCTGTGACGCAAATTGCGCACGCCCACCGCAGCCTGGAAGGTGGAACAGGAGACCACGAGCATCACGGCTTCATTCAGCGGAATGCCGCACCACACCAGCAGCGGCACGGCAAACAGGGCGTAACCGAAGCCCACCGCGCTTTGCGACATGGCCGCCAGGCCCAGAATGGCGCCCACCAATATGTATGTCGTCCATGAATCCATACCCGAGAAGGCATAGCGCAGAAGCGCCCGACATAGCAAGCACGGAAAAAGACCCCGAGTGAATGGCCGCCTTTCTCCCCGGCAATCTCATGATGGCACGTCTATTCCATTGCGACGGCCCGGCCGGAGGCTTCGCCTACCCTGTTTCAGCATGTTTTCGGCTCGTCACCGGGTCGGACGAACCGGCCCGGTGAGCCGCAAGGCCCAAACGAGAACGGCCCCATTTCTTCCGAAATCGGCTTGCTTTCACAGGCGAGAATCTGATACTCGCATAGGCGTGGAGTGTCCCGGAAAGACGAAAAACTATGAAACAGCGACTTGACGTACTGCTGGCGGAGCGCGGCCTGGCGGAAACGCGCGCGCAGGCCCGGCATTTGATTCTGGCCGGCCGTGTGCGCGTGGACGGGCAGGTGCTGTGCAAAGGCGGCGTGCCCGTAGGGGCCGACTGCCGCCTGGAAGTCGAGGCCGCCGCCCGCTTTGTGGGACGCGGAGGTGAAAAACTGGAAGCGGCTCTCGCGGCGTTCGGACTCGACCCGCGCGGCTGCGTTTGCCTGGACATCGGCGCTTCCACCGGCGGATTCACCGATTGCCTGCTTCAGCACGGAGCCGCGCGCGTTTACGCGGTGGATGTCGGCAAAGGCCAGTTGCACTGGAAACTGCGACAGGATGCGCGCGTGATCGTCATGGACGAAACCAATGCCCGCCATCTCAGACCCGGCTCCCTGCCCGAAGAGGCCGATTGGGCCGTGGCGGACGTGTCGTTTATCTCGTTGACAAAAATCATGTCGTCCGTAGTCTCTTTACTGAAACGCGAAACGGGCGTTCTGGTGACCCTGATTAAACCGCAATTCGAGGCGGGCCGCGCGCAGGTCGGCCGCGGCGGGGTCGTCCGCGACGAAGCGGTCCATCGCGAAGTAGTCGAGCGCATCGGCGCCTTTGCCGCATCCACGCTGGGCTTGCGGCCGCTCGGAACCATCCCGTCCCCGATCCGGGGCGGACGGGCCGGAAACATCGAATTTCTGGCCGCCTGGCGAGTTGCGGAGACCCGTGCGGAACGGTTGACTACTGCATGAACGACGACAAGACGGGGATTCCGTTATGAAGACGCTGACTGTTATCGCCAACTGCGCCAAACCGCGAGCCGCCGAAGTGCTCCGCAAACTGGGGGACAAGGCGCGGACGCTGGGCATAACCCTTTGCGCCGACGAAGACACCGCCGGCCATCTGCCCGCCGCCGTGCGCGCGCCCTTCAACCGGCTCTTCGACGGGGCGGACGGCGTAGTGGCCCTGGGCGGCGACGGGACGCTGCTACGCGTCGCCCGCTCGCTGAACGGGCGCCCCATCCCGATCCTGGGCGTGAACATCGGCAGCCTGGGTTTTTTAACCAGCGTGACGGAAGCGCAAATGGAAACGGGTCTGCAATGTTTGCGCGAGGACACATTCCGTCTTAGCCGCCGCGCGACGGCAGAGGCGCATGTCGAACGCAACGGAGCCCGCCTGACCGCCTATCGCGGCCTGAACGATGTTGTCATCAGCCGGGGTCCGTCCTCGCGCGTGGTCACGCTGGACGTGTCGATCGACGGGGACCGCGCCGTGGCCTACGTATGTGACGGCTTGATCGTGGCCACGCCCACGGGCAGCACGGGCCATTCGCTCTCCGCCGGCGGCCCGATCCTGAGTCCCGACACGCCCGCCCTGGTCATCAGCCTCATCTGCCCGCACACCCTCAGCTCCCGCCCGCTGGTCGTGCCCGATCGCAGTTCCATCGAAATACGCGCCGAAAAAAGCGCCGGTCAGCTCTTGCTCTCCGTGGACGGACAGGTCAACCTGCCGCTGGCGCAGGGCGACACGGTGCGCGTGCGACGCAGTCCCGACGACGTTCATTTCGCCCACTTGCCGCATTACAGTCATTATGCGGTACTGCGTCAGAAGCTCCACTGGCGCGGGCAAAGCGCACCCGACACCAGCGCCTGAGCGCGACTTTCAGGAATCCCGACACATGGCGGCGGCCCATTCCCGCTCCAAAATGCGCCAAGTCATGTTCCCGAAAACAGCCCGATTTGCCTGCTGAGGTCAGGAAGTCTGAAATTGCGTGTATCTTCCCATTTGAAGTTTTGTCCAGAACGGCTTGTTATGTGCATGACACGTCGCCGAAAGCTCGCTGTATAGCTCAACCATTGCCGTGCCTTTCCCATCGTGCCAAGCCTCCTTGTCGAAGGAATCTGTGACAGCATATCCATGCCGCACTTCTTTCTGAATGCGTCGACGACCGGACGGCTGTAGCCGTGAAAATCCGGTTCGGTATGTTCGTGTTGGAGATGCCGTCTGTGGGCGGCGCCGAATGGCCCGCAAGAGTGCAGGGACAAGGAAACGGGAGGGCAGTATGAAGGCAATGCAGATGCAGATGGACCTCGGCGGGACGACCTATGGCCGCGCTCGGCGGGACCACGATGAATTCATAGCGGCCCGGCTCGCGGAAAGTCCGACAGGAGAAACCCGGCTCTCGGAGTCTGGCGCACATTACAGACGAACTCAACAGTCTGCTTCGGGGCTGGGCGGGATACTTCCGCATCGGCCTCGGCATCACGCTGGCCAAAACGCTGGACCACTGGATCAGACGATGGTTTTTAGGTCTAGAATACGGGTCAATTCTCTGGTTCGGTCTTCACTTCCTTTTGTCCGATCCTGAGTCTTACGCCTTCGGCTCGAAATGCGTCAGCTTTCTCCAGCAGGTTCTGGTTGTTCTCGTACATGGGTCCTTGAATGGTTGCGTCAAGCTTCTCAAGTCGGGAAAGGAGCGCTGCATCCCCAGAGCGCAAGGAATCCAGGGATTCTGACACAACGATCTTGATGGCATGCGAGAAGTACATGTTGTTTCATTGTGCTGCAATCGGGACCCGTCGCTGGCGACCGGTTCTTATCAGGCTCCAGAGGCCTACAATGCACCTGGCGTAAAGCAGGGATGGCAGAAATGCCAGAACGGCCACGGGAAGCAGTCTGGCGGTTGTGCTCCATCCCCGGGGCAGCCAGTAGAACGCTTGTCCAGCGGTCATGGCGTGCGGGAAAAAGAACCACGCAGTCAGCCGATCGTGCAAAGGCATAACACCGTCGAGCCGGACGGAACACCCGTAACAGTACTCCCAAAGATAGACGGCGGTCATACCCAACGCGATTAGCAGCGTTTGCCACCGGAACAGTTGTTGTTTTGAACTCATCTTCTCCTCCTTTCATACGAACGCTCACATTGAGGGTTTTGGCGCGCTAGCGACACTCTCCGATGTGTTGTTGGCACATGCGTCTTCAATGAGCCAGTTTCACGGTTGCCAGGCGGTTGATGCTGATGCCCGCTTCCGCCGCTTCGACGGCCAGTTCACGGTGCACGTCCGGGGGAACTCGAACCATAAACTTTCCACTGAAGCTTCGGCTGGCAAGCGGCTCGGGTACCGGCTCTTGTGACTTCTTCAAATCAGACACGACATCTGCGATAACTCCCCGAATTCCCCGAAGCGCAGCTTCGGGGGATCTCGACAGCCAGCTCAGGCTCGGGAACTCTGCACAGAGACCGACATATTCCTGATCGTCGTCCGACCAGGTCACTCGGTAAGTATAGTGATCATTTTGAACGGCTTTCATACTCCAACCTCTCAATCGCTCTCAGGACTTGTTTGACCTGATACGCCTTGGCTTTGCCCTTGTTATTCTGAATGTTAACGCGTGGGTCGCCTTGCCACGGAGTCTTGTAAACCCTGTGACTTGATCCCTTCTGTCTGGGTTCTCCAAAGAAGTGATCGCAAACGCGACAAGCATCGGCGAACCGAATCCCTTTAGAATTCTGCCGCATCTGTCTACTGTTTCGTCAACCCACGCCATGATGGTATATTATCACTATTGATATTTATGTCAAGTGCCAACGTGTGCCTGAGGCGCGCCTTTAGGCGTCGCCTCCAGGCCATGGTTGGCGATCCGTCTGTTCTCTTCGGACTCTGTACTGTTAATAACGACCGGCTTTCAAGCTGTCAATATGTCGGATTCGCTCTGCGGGTCTGTTGCGGGTCGGCGTCAGCGCGACAGGCGACGATTGGCGCGGCGGCGTGCTTCGCGCAGGGGGTCGGGTCGGTCTTCCGCCGGAACGGAATGGAGGCCTCATCCACCTCCACATCGCCGTCCAGCGGCGTGCGGTTCGGGTTCACCGAAGTTCGACAGTTCCTGCGCGAATTTGAGGTCCCTGCCGC
>CAZYAW010000207.1:0-10433 GCA_964646045.1 uncultured Victivallales bacterium
CGCCGTGGCTTCGGCCGCCGCCGTTTGTTCGCGGCAGTTGACGGCCACGGCGCAGCCGTGTCGGCCGAGCGTCAGGGCTACGGCTCGACCGATGCCGCGCGAGGCGCCGGTGACCAGGGCTACGGAGTCGCGGGGCGCGCCGTTCATGTCCGCCCCTTGAGATAGGCCAGCACCGCTTCCTCGTTAATTACCGGACCCGCGTGTCGGCGGGCGACTTTTTCCAGGTCGGCGCCTTTTTGACGGGCCAGCCGCCTCGCGGCGGGCGTGGCGCGCACGCCTGGGCCTGTCGCGGACGCGGGTTCTTTCCGCGCGGCGGGACGGGGCGCGCCGTTCGGCGGCGCGGCCTGCGCGCGATGCGCCGTCAGCCGTTTGCGATTGGCGGCGGCGACATCGGGCAGAGTTTCGTCGGGAGCGCCGATCAGGCCGATGACATAGCCGATCGGCAGCACGCTTTTGGGCGGGGCCAGAATGGCGCGCAAGATTCCGTTCGCCGGCGCCTCCAGATCGAACGCCGCCTTGTCGGTGGTCAGTTCCGCGATCGGCTCGCCTTTTCTGACGGGTTCGCCGGTTTTTTTCAGCCAGCGCGTCACGGTGACTTCGTCGATGTTGGCGCTGACTTTCGGGATTTTGATTTTGGCGCTCATGGCGTTATGCTCCTTCCGGGACCGAGCGGCACGTGCCATGCGTAGGAGCGGTTGCCCGCCCGATCCGTAACCTGTACAGTTCCCCAACGGTTGACGTCCGCCGCCGGACCCGGGACGGGCGCAAAGCTCATGGTCGGCGCGTTTTCCTCGGTGCGCCACAAAACGCCGCCGATGCCGCTGGCGTCGAAGGCCTGGACCTGCACGCGATCTTGCGGGCGCCATGCGCTAAAGACGAAGAAGCTTCTGACGTGGGTGAGGGTCGGTTTGTTCGGATCGGGATTTACGACGAATTGGATTTTCGTGATTTCCTGTTCGTCCGGGTCGATGCGGGGTACGGCGGCGGCCATCAACGCCTTGACATCGAGCAGGACGGGATGCCACTGGTCGGCCGTCCAGCGGATGGGAGCCGGGTTTGCGACGCGATGTCCCGGGGTGGATTTCGGCAGGGCGCCGGCCAGCGGGATATGCAGTACTTTGTCTTTCGAGTCGTTCGGATTTTTAAAGGTCAGCATGAGATACATCGATGTGCGGTCCTCGTCCGCAATGACGGGTCGGCGAATGGCGAAAGCCAGGTAGGGATGTCGGACCGGACTCCACGGGGGCTTCCCGGCGCGCAACGACTCGGTCCAGAACATGTTGCCTCGACCGTGCGCGGTATGTTCCAAATACGGTTCTGCGTCCCGATCCCGATGCAGTTGCAGCGCACCCCTTGCCCGGAAACGCGATGCCGTCACCGACGGGCTTTCCCATCCTGAACTCCACAGCACGTTGTCAGGGTAGAGTGTGGGTAGTACGGTGGGCGGAGTCTTGTCGCTTGCGAAATCCACGGTCATGGGAATCAGGACGTCTTCCGCGACCTGGCCGGCGCCGTCCGTGATCGAGCGTACGGCCAGCGTGAAGCGGCCCTGATCGGGGATCGCGCCGATTCTGTCGCGGATCAGATAGGGCCAGTTGAGCGTCAAGGTGGACTGTTCCGGGCCGTGTTCGTAGGACGAACCCATGTCGTCGAGCGGCAGCGGCCGCCCGTTCATCTCGAAGCGCAGGCTCTCGATATCGACGGGCGCGCCCCCGTCCGTATCGAAGGTCAGGGTCAGCGCCGAATGGTTGTGTTCCGGCTTCACCGACGGGGAAAGCGCATGCGACACCAGCGGCGGACGCGGCCCGTAGAGGAACGGAATGTCGGTCAGGGCCGATTCTCCGCCCGCCGCGTTGCGGGCGCGCAGCAGCAGCCGATGCGGGCCCGCCTTTAATGCGCTCGTGTCGACGACGGTTTCCCGGCGGTTCGGGATTTCCTTCCAGGTCAGGGCGGCCAGGGCGGCGGGTTCCAGACTCTCGACCGGCTCCATGCCGGAACAAATCGCCAGGTGTACGGCGGATATTTCCTGAAAATCGAAGTAGTGCGGGGTGAGGGTCAGCGGACGACGGGCGGAAACCGCCGGACCCCAGGTCAGATCGTCGATGTCCCAGACGGAGAACAGGCCGGTCTGATCGATTGGATGGCGTGAACCGAAGCGGAAGGTCGCCGTGCGCATCGGGTTCTCGGAAAGCGGCCGTTGGCCGATGGCGTCGTCGATGCGACCCGTCCAGGTGCGCCATTGCCCGTCTCCGATCAGGTCCGGCGTGCCGCGCACGGAGCGGGCCGACGGTAAATTCTCGCTCAGGCGAATGGCGGAGGTTTTTTCGTCCAGGAGCAGCGATACGCGGGTCATGGGTTCGGCGCGATAGCGGAACTGCAGCAACGGATGGCGGGCCAGGGACCCGCCGTGTTTATCCGGACCCGGAAAACCGCTGGCCCAGCGCAAGCCGCCGGTTTTTCCGTCGTTGGCGATTCTGAGAAAGGCGCCCTGCCGGGAATCGCGATGAACCAGGCGCATTTGGGCCTGTTGTTTGCGCAGGTAGGCCGGGATCTGACGCGTTTCGAAATTGTCGTGTACCGCCGAGCCCTGCAGGCTCAGCAAAACGGGAATGCCGGCCAGCGGCGCGTCCGCCCAGGCGAGATGCCGCTCGATCATGTGCGAGCCCTGAGCCACGTGCACATGCACGACATTGGTGTGGTGGCGCGTTAGTTCCGCCTGAAGGGGCACAAAGGCGGCCTGCGTGCCCGGTCCTTCACGCCAGGTTTGCGCGGCTTGTCCGTTCATGCGCACGGCGGCCCCGTGCAGGCGTCGGTCCGGGCTCGTCGGCGGGGTCTGGATGCGTACGGCATTCGCAATCTCGGGATGCCAGACGATGCTGGCCTCCGGTTCTTCCGGCTGTACAATCCAGGCGACTTCCGCCGCGGCGGGCTCTCCCTGGGAGCGGGGAATTGCCATGCGCCAGTGAGAGAGGCCGGTCCGATTCGTTTGGGCGGCCAGCGTTGCGAGTTCAGATTGGGTCAGATTATGGCCCAGGGCCGCGCCCGTCCGAGCGTCCGTCACGGAAATCCCCGAGGTTGCGGCCGCTCCGGCAAAAACCGGCGCCTGCAGCCGTACGGCGCCGAAGGACTGCACCGCGTAGGCTTCGCCCGGCGCGTTGCCGGTCAGGCCCTGCATGATATCGCCGGGCTGCAAGTTGCCGAAGCCTTCCGCCCGCACGTAGACCCGCTCCATGTTCGCCAGCCCGGTCAGGGCGGCGGGCGGCAGCCAGACCCGCACCTCCGTCCACGGCTCGTGTTCGTACCAGCGCGCGGCCGGCGCCGTGGTCGAGGGCAGCTCCGTGGCGCCGGTCTTGAGAAAGGCGCCTTCCGTGAAATCTTCGCCGGTGAGCCGATGGAAGAAAGTCGCCTCCGGCTTGTATGCGCCGTCTTTGTCGAAGCGGCCCATGGAATAGTGAAAGTTGAAGCGGGCGTTGGCGGTACGTTTGACACGGAACCGCCAGCCGGCCAGTTGCGGGTAGCGGACAGGCGGCAATGCGGCGCGCGTGAACATCTCTCCCGCGCCCAGGGTTGTTTCGGCCACGAAAAAGGGAGCCGTTCGCGGCGAGACCGGCCAGCGCAGTCGCGTGTGACCCGTGGGGTCGTCGGCCTTCCAGTAGGCGGGCAGTACCCGTTCGGCCGGCAGGCCGTCGATGTGCAGAGAACGCAGCGCCGCCTCGTTGGCCACCTCAACCGGCGGCGCGAGAATGTCCAGCGTGGCGTCGTTGGCTACGGTGCGCCAGCGGACGGGGCGAGGCGCGATGCGTTCGGCGGCCATTTTGACGCGCGCGACCATCATGGAATTCATAAAAGTCCAGATGCCGAATGCGCCGTCCGGCACCGGTTCGGATTCGGTGTGCGAGAACACGAGTTCATTGTCGAACCAGTATTCCAGCTTGGGGCCGACTCGTCGCAGTTTGGCGTAATACCAGGCGCCGTGCAGATCGCGGCCCTGTCGAATGAGCGGATCGAGGATTTTACGCTTTTTGCCTTCGCGATGGCGCGGCACCAGATATTTCTCGCTGCGTTCCGTTTCCGTGCCGTTGGCGAACAGTCGCGTGTAGAGTTGCGAATGGTTGCGGTCCCATCCGGTGCAGACCACGCTGTAGCCCCGGCCGGGCGTGCGCAGGGGCGAGAGGGCCGTAAAGTTGAGGTCGCCGGCCCGCTCGTAGAAGCCGTGTCGCATGCCGGCATACATTTCCAGGCAGAAATCGCCGCCGAAATCGTGTTTCGACCAGAGAGCGGCCAATCCCTCGCGGGACTCCCCGTTCATGTGCGACCAGCGCGGATCGCAGTCGAAACGGTTGATGACCGCCCATTCTCCGCCGTTGTGCATCCACTGGTGCGGCGATTCGTTGAAGAGATAGTCCTTCACGCTGAAGCGCTGGACATGGCCGTGGCGCAGTTGGCCGGGCGTGAAGCCTTCGATTCTCAGACGGCGTCCGGCGAGCGGCTCGACGAGCGGAATTTTGAACAGCAGCGTGTCGCCGCTTAGGGCCCAGAGCCAATGGTCTTCGTAGTGGATGTCGTAATAGGGCAAGTCGGTTTTGTCTTTTTCGGGATCGAGTGTCGCCAGGACGCCGACGGGGCCGGCGGCCAGGACGGGGCGCTGGCGCGTCTGCGCGTCGCGCGGGCCCAGCAACTGCAAGGATTCCGCGCCGATCGCCAGCGCGAGACGGCCCTGATCGTTCTTTTCGGACACGGAGAAGTGCAGGGTCGAGTTCTCGACATAGGGCATGCGGACCGTGAAGCGGCCGTGGACATCGCCCTTGAGCCAGGTGCGCTTTTGGGCGTCCTGCGCCCATTCCCCTTCGGGCGAGGCCCAATGTCGCATATAGGGGTCGTCCATAAAGAGCGGGTTTCTCTGCAGTTGCTCGCTGTAGACGCCCGCGCGCTGTGCGGTGTAGCGCAGACGATCCGCCGCGACTTGCGTGCCCGCGCCGACGAAAAGTCCCGCCGCGCCCGGCACGGGGGCGGGGAAACGGTGTGTCAGCACCAGTTTCCCGTTGCGGTACAGTCGCCAGGTGCGTCCCTGTGACGCGTCGCATTCCAGTTCGAGTTCTGCGGGGAAGGCATTCGGGGCGATCGGCAGACGCAAGTGCTCCGGCGTTGCGAGCACGGCGCCGTCCGGTCCGATCTTTTGCAGTGCAAAGCATTCTTCCGTCCCTTCGATCCAGCGCGAGAAACGCCAATGGGGCGTGGACGCGTCGCGGTATGCGAGGATCAGTCCAATCTTGCCGGAAGACGGGCGC
The DNA here is from genome assembly GCA_964646045.1 of uncultured Victivallales bacterium. GTDB lineage: Bacteria > Verrucomicrobiota > Kiritimatiellia > UBA8416 > SLMC01 > CAZYAW01. The sequence continues at coordinate 5,289 of CAZYAW010000207.1, forward strand.
GGGTTTCGGAAGCGGGCCGCGAACACCATGCGCTTGTGTTGCGCATGGCCCAGCGCCAGCCACTGGTCCTGGCGACTGCGGGAGATGTCGAGCCGGGCCGGTCCGTCCGGGTCCGGGGCTCTACGGAACAGCCCTGCGCGGGGGAAGAATTCGCCCTTTTCCACCACCGTATGCCGTTGCAGGTCGCGCAGCCGGCCCAGATGCAAGTCGTCATGGGAACGTACGCGCGTATCGTCGAAGAGGAAACCGTCCGTCGCATCGGCATACAGGCCGAACTGTCCGCCCGGCGGCAGTTCGGCGGCCACGTTGAAAATTTCCGTTTCGTCCAAAAGGCCCTGGATGCGGCGCGGCGACAGCTTGATTTCGAGTTTAATCCATTGATCGTGAGTCAGATCCATCACCGCCGCCGCCAGAACTTCTCGTGTGTCGGCGGTTCCGGCCGGTCGGCGCCACAGCCGTAGCAGCGCGGTGGAATCGTTCTCGCGCATGGTCAGAGTCAGAGCGTGATAGGCGCCCTCGCGCGTGTGGCAGAAGACCAGGCCGCCCTCGCCCGACGCCGTAACCATGGCGGCGGCCAGGCTGTAGTCGTCGTAGAAATCGTGACCGGCCAGGATCAGCGCCTTTTCGCCTTTGCCCAGCAGATTCGAGAAATTGGCGCTGCGTTCCGGGTCGGGAGCGCGTCCGCGCCGTTTCCGAATGCGATAGCCGCGATCCGCCGTGACGTCGGCCGCCGTGCGCAGTTGCCAGGTTCCGGACATTTTTCGCCATTCAACGAGGGGATCTTCCGTATCGCCGGGCAGGAAGAAATTGTTGTCGAAAACAATGCGGCCGACTTTTTGAAAGCGGGTGCGCATGGCGTCTTCGAAATTCGGCGGCGCGCCGCGCTGGAGCAGCGTGAAGGCTCCCTCGAAGGGTTGCGGGAAGACGTAGACCGGCCGCCGGTCGAGATACAGCGTCCATTCCCGTTCCCGCACCTTGAGCGTCCAGAGCGCCCGGGCGCGGGCTTCGGCGGGCAAAGCCTCCAGGCGGGTCAGGCTGCGGAACTCGAGAGCCCGGGGCGAGAGCGCGTCGGGGGGGGTGAGCGTCAGGGTGCATGCGGCGGGGCGCACATCGATGTCCGCCGTGCGTCCGCCGGCGGTTTGCGACAGACGCAGGGCGGCGCCGCTTTGCGGGTCCCAGGGGCCGTAGAAATAAAGGTTGCCGCGCTCGCCCGGTACGCGCGCGCGTTCGACCCACTCGTCCGCGGCGTGTAAAGTCGCCGCCGCCAGCACGGTCAGCAACGCGCAGCACGCTACGGTCGGCCGGCGCGGGCGGCCATGCAGACAGGTGGTGGTCATGGTCGCGGCTCCTTGTCTTTCGCTGTGTGGGCCGCATATTGCCGATCCGGGTCCAGTTTCCAATGGCGGTCGAAGAATCCCGCGCAGAGCGCCGTATTTGATCCGTCCGCGTCGCGTTGCGCGGAGTACACGATGTAGTCGGGCAGAAAATCGTACTTGTGGTTGTCGGGCAGGCCGTCGCCCCAGGGCAGGCCGCAATGCGCCACGGCGATGCGTTGCGGGTTGGCGGGGTGGGGTCGTACCACGATCAGACCGTGCCCGGCCCGCGGGAAGGTGCGAGAGCCCACGCGATAGTGTTCCGCCTCGACGCGCACGGGCGAGTCTTCGAGAATATCGCGGATGAGCGGACTGGTTTCCGGTTCGCCGAAGACGAGCAAATGGGCGCGTTGCGCCAGTGCGGACGGCAGTTGGTCCTCGCGCAGCGCGCGGGGCGGCGCCTTGGCGTAGCGTTCCCACTCGCGCACCGCGCGCCGCCAGCGGGCGGAACCCTGCGGCGCGCTCTGCGGTCCGCCGCCGCACACGAAGACGAACGGATCGAGAAACGCCCGTTTGACCGGGCCCGCCGGCGACGGCAGGAGGCTTTTGTCGTAGCGCAGTTTTTTCGGCGCCGCACGGCTCCGGCGCGCACGCAGCCATTTTCGCACGTCCGCGCGCGCGAACGCGGTTTCGACAATCCAATGGTCTTCCTCCGGGAGTTCCACGTATATCGCGTCCGGCCTCACATTGCGCACGGCTTGCGCCATGTGGCGGGCTTCCGCCACGGCAACGAGCGAGTCGGCGGAACCGTGCAGGATGAACACCGGCGTGTTTTTAAGGCGGTCGCGCAGCGAGTATCCGAACTCGGCGTCCACCAGGTCGCGCTTGTAGGAGGGCATGTCGGCGCGTTGTACCTTGTGCCAGAAATAGTAGTCGCCGCGTCCCGCCATGACCAGCAAACCCGCGAACGCCTCGGGATGATGCGCGCCGATGGTCCAGGCGCCCATGCCGCCCATCGAAAAACCGGCCAGCACAATACGTTCGCAGTCGACGGCGAAGCGGCGCTTCATCTGCTCGATGGCTTGCAGCACGTCCAGCTCGCCGATATTCTGAAAATCCGTGTTGCTGCGCGCGAAGGGAGCCAGCAGCAGAAAACCCTCCTCTTCCGCGAAGCGCAGCAGGCTTTCGGCCGGCGTACACCATTGCGCGATGTCGAGCCACGGCGAATAGCCGTGCAGATAGACGATCATGGGCAGCGGTTCGCCCCGGGCGGCGGATTGCGGCAGATAGCGCATAAAGGGTTGAAACGAGCCGTCGGTATCGCAATAGTAGGCTTCTTCGCGCAGGCCGTACGTCGTCTCGGGCATGCGACCGCCGAGCAGGGCTTCCCGGATGCGTTCGGCTTCCGCGAGGCCTTGCTCGGTCAGCGTCCGACGCAGCAGCGAAGTGGCGGGATACTGTTCGAGCACGTAGCGGACTTTTCGGAGGCCGAACTGCAGATTGGCCCATTCGTCGCGCATGCGCTCGTTTTGCGGACGATCCGGCAGCTTCTTCTCCAGCGTCTGCAGGCGCTGCCGCGCGGTGGCCGGTTGCGCGGTCGCCGCTTGCGTCAGCCCCCCCAGCAGAGCGGCCGTCCCCAGCCATGTCCGTATCCATACACTCATGCGGCAAAGATAGCGCAGGCCGGCGGTTTCATCAAGAGGAATCGGCGTGTGCGGAAACGGCGGTCGCCGTACGCGTCCGCCGGTCCTATGGACTTTTGCCCGCCGACCTGCCCGCCGAAAGCAACCAGTAACTACTTAGGGGAAAAGATTAGGGCGAAAGATTATGGATCAAGGCGCGAACCCCTTTTGATCCCTCGCGTAAAATACGTTCCACAAAAAAAGACCCTGCGGCGGGGCCGTGGGCACGCGGGCCGTCCGTTGGCGCGACGCCAGAATCTCGCCGGTCGCGTCCGGCGGCAGTGCGCCCTCGCCCACGCGCATCAGAAAGCCGGCCAGACTGCGTACCATTTTGTACAGAAACCCTTCCCCATAGGCCTGCACGGTCACATCCGAGCCCTGGCGGGTCACCGTCAAGGCGAACAGCGTGCGCACGGCGCTGGCCTGTTCGCGGTGCGGGTTGGCCGAAAAAGCCGAAAAATCGTGCCGCCCGGTCAGTCCTGCCGCCGCCGTCCGCATCGCCTCCGTGTTCAGACGAGTTTTGGCATGACAGCGATAGCGCAGCAAGAAGGGCGATAGAACGGCGCCGTCCCAGATCCGATAGCGATATTCCTTGCCGGTCGCGCTGCGTCGGGCGTGAAAATCGGCGGGGGCGCGTGTCAGGGCGCCCACCCGAATGTCGCGCGGCAGCACGGCGTTGAGTCCGCGCAGCACGGCCCGCGCGCAAATCGGTTTGGCGAGATCCGTATGCGCCACCTGGCGGCGGGCATGCACTCCGCAATCGGTCCGTCCGCTGCCGTGCACCTTGCAGGATTCTCCGACAATTTGCGCCAGCGCCGCCTGCAGTTTTTCCTGGACGGTGACGCCGTTGGGCTGGATCTGCCATCCGGCATAGTCCGTGCCGTCATAGGCCACCGTCATTCTGTAGCGTTGCGGCATCGCGCCTCCTCCCGCCGGCCGACTTCGTCGTCGAGATAGGATTCCAGAACGATGCGCGCGGCATGGCGGTCGAGAGCCTGTTTCCTCTTTTTGCCGTGCAGCCCCGCCTGGGCCAGCAATCGCTCCGCCAGCAGCGAACTCATGCGCTCGTCGCGAAAAACCACGGGCAGCCCCGCTTCCGTCCGCAAAGCTTCGCCGAAGCGGCGCACCTGGCGCGCCATGGCGCCTTGCGTGCCGTTCATATTGACGGGCAGTCCCAGCACGACGATTTGCGCTTCGGTTTCGCGGCACAGCCGCAGCGCCGCGTCCAGCGCGTCGCGCTCGCCCGTTACCGTAACGGTTTGCAGGGCCACGGCCACCTGTCCGTCGGGATCGCTGACGGCCGCGCCCATCCTGCGTTCGCCCCAGTCGAGGGCCAACGTTCTCAAAGCACGTCCTCGTTGTCGCCCTGGCGCTCCAGCGTCTCGACCAGCCCCTTTACGTCCTGGGCCCGCTCCTTCGGACAGATCAGCGTCGCTTTGTCGGTCTGCACCACCACCATGTCGCGTACGCCGACGAGCGCGGTCAGTCGGTCGCCGGCGCGCGAGAACACAAGATTGCCGGCGCAGTCCAGCGTTGCGCAGCGACCCTCGCGCACGTTGCCGTCCGCGTCCTTGTCGAAATAGGCGGCCACCGCCGGCCAGGATCCGATGTCGTCCCATCCGAAATCGCCGCGCGCCATCGCAATGTTGTCCGCATGCTCCATGACGGCGTAGTCGATCGATATCTTCTCCAGCGCCTGGTATTCTCGTGCCAGTGCGGAGGCGAAACGGGGGGTGTCGACGGTTTCGTCCAGACGCTCGGCCATATCCGCCAGAGGCGGACGGCAGTTCCGCAGCGCCGTCGCGAAGGCCTGCACCGTCCATACGAACATGCCGGAATTCCAGTAAAAGTTGCCGGCCTTCACATAGTCTTGCGCCACGCTTTTTTCCGGCTTCTCCACGAAACGTCTGGCACGGTAGAAACGCGTCGCGCCGGGCCGTTCCAGCGACGCCCCGCACTCGATGTAGCCGAAACCGGTGCTGGCGAAGGCGGGCGTGATCCCGATGGTGGTCAGGGTGTTCTCCGCGAAAGCCGTCGCGAAAGCGTCGCGCAGCGTGGTTTGGAAGCGCTCGACATCGGCGATCACATGATCGGCCGTCAGCACGCAGAAGGCGGCGGCGGGGTCGCGCCTGCGCACCAACGCCAGCCCC